>CAMBFO010000011.1 GCA_945865675.1 Comamonas sp. lk | reverse complement strand
CCGCTGTGGCTGCCGCCTTCAACTCTTCAATCGGAACACGCTATGACACGTACTATTCAACAATTGTTCGACCTGACTGGGAAAACTGCGCTGGTGACCGGCGGTTCGCGTGGCCTGGGCCTGCAAATGGCCCATGCGCTGGGAGAGGCTGGTGCCAAGATCATGCTCAGCTCGCGCAAAGCCCAAGACCTGGAGCAGGCCGCCGCCGAGTTGCAAGCCGCAGGCATTGATGCCCGCTGGATCGCTGCCGATTGCGCCAAAGACAGCGAAATCGCCCGTTTGGCTGACGAAACCCTCCAACGCATGGGCGATGTGGACATTCTGGTCAACAACGCCGGTGCGGCTTGGGGCGCTCCCGCCGAAGACCACCCCATCGATGCCTGGGACAAGGTGATGAACCTCAATGTGCGCGGCTACTTTCTGCTCAGCCAGGCGATCGCCAAGAAAAGCATGATTGCACGGCGCTCGGGCCGCATCATCAATGTCGCCTCGATTGCCGGTTTAGGCGGCAACCCCGAGGGTATGAATACCCTGGCCTACAACACCTCCAAAGGCGCGGTCATCAACTTCACCCGCACGCTGGGCGCCGAATGGGGCAAGTACAACATCACAGTGAACGCGATTTGCCCGGGCTTTTTCCCCAGCCGGATGACCGCCGGTACGCTCCAGGCCATGGGTGAAGAGCGTCTGGCCGCGCACGCCCCGCTCAAGCGCCTGGGTGATGACGAAGACCTCAAAGGCCTGTGCCTGCTGTACGCCTCCGACGCTGGCAAACACATCACCGGCCAATGGCTGGCGGTGGACGGCGGCGTGAGCGTGGTCACGGGTGGCTGACGAGGGGCCATCCGCAGCCGAGCAGGCGGCGGCTTCCTGGCGCACTTTGGGCGGCGATGGGCTGCAAATCCCTTTTGTCGCACATATGGGCTTTGTCCTCGCGCAGTGCGCCAACGGCCATTCCGAAATTGGCTATGCCCCGCTTCCCGAACACCACAATTCGCTGGGTGTGACGCATGGCGGCGCCCTCATGACTTTGCTGGACGTATCGATGGCCACCGCCGCCCGTAGCGACACACCGGGCCAAGGCGTGGTCACCATCGAAATGAAAACCAGTTTTATGCAAGCGGCCAGCGGCCCCTTGGTGGCACGCGGCCAGCTGCTGCACCGCACGGCCACACTGGCCTTTACCCAATCGACGATTTACGATGCCAAAGGCCGAGCCTGCGCCATGGCCGTGGGTACTTTCAAATACCTGAAAGAAGTTGCCCGCTCGGCTACGCTTTTGCAGCGTGCAGCCACGGGCAGCAACACGGAGTAAAAAATGCCGCTTAACCGCCAAATCCACCTCAGCAGCCGCCCCAACGGGTCGCCCGGCTTGGACAATTTCAGCCTGGTCAGCGCCCCAACGACCGACTTGGAGGAAGGCGAGGTGCTGGTGCGCCACCATTACCTCAGCCTGGACCCGTACATGCGTGGGCGTATGAACGACGCGAAAAGCTATGCCCAGCCCCAAGCCTTGAACCAAACCATGCTTGGCGGCACCGTAGGCGAGGTGATCGAATCGCGCAAGCCCGGCTTTGCCATGGGTGATAAGGTGGTGGGCATGGGCGGCTGGCAGGAGTACGGCGTGGTGCCCGCGGCCATGACCGGCATGCTGCGCAAAGTCGATGACAGCCGCATCCCCCTGAGCGCCTACTTGGGCGCCGTGGGTATGCCGGGCGTGACCGCGTATTACGGCTTGGTCCATATCATCGCGCCCAAGGCCGGTGACACCCTGGTGGTGAGCGCGGCCTCGGGCGCGGTAGGCAGTGCTTTTGGCGCCCTGGCAAAAGCGCGGGGCTGCCGGGTGGTGGGCGTGGCCGGTGGTGTGGACAAGTGCGCCTATGTGGTCAATGAACTGGGTTTTGACGCCTGTGTGGATTACAAACAGCACCTGGACGCTGCCAGCCTGTCTGCCGCTTTGCAGACGGTCTGCCCGCAAGGCGTTGAGGGCTATTTTGAAAATGTGGGCGGCATGGTGATGAATGCGGTGCTGCCCTTGATGAACGCCTTTGGCCGGGTGGCGGTCTGCGGCATGATTGCCGGTTACAACGGCACGCCAATTCCTATGGTTGCGCCGCAGCTGATATTGATGCAGCGCTTGCGTTTTCAGGGCTTTATTGTTAGCGAGCACCCCCAGGTCTGGCCTGCGGCCCTTGCTGAATTGGGCGCTTTGGTGACCAGCGGTACATTGCGTGTGCGTGAAACTATTGCGCAGGGCATAGAAAGCGCGCCGCAGGCCTTTTTGGGTTTGCTTGGCGGGCGCAATTTCGGCAAGCAGTTGGTCAAGTTGATTTAGTCTGGCCCAGTGCCAGGGTCTTTACACAGGAGCGAGCATGACGCAGCACAACAGGGCGCTCTCCGAGCTTGCAGCGGTGGCTTCACCGCTTGCGGATGCGCAAGCCCGTGCGCCTGACTTGGCCCAGGGCCTGGCACCGCCCGCTAGCGCGGCGCGTGGCGAAGAATTTCGTGACGACTTGCGTACCCCCGGCGCGCTCAACGCCCAGGCCCGCAAAGCGCTCAGCGCGCAGGAACTGCTGCCTTTCACCCAACTGGACGATGTGCGCTCGCTGCTGGCGATGGCGCAAACCGGCCTGCTGCTGGTGGTCGCTGGCGCGCTGATCGTGGGCCTGTGGGGCAGCCCGTGGATGTTGGCAGGTGTGGTTTTGATGGGGATCGCGCAGCACAGCTTGTTTATCCTTTCGCACGAGGCGGCGCACTACCGTTTGTTGTCGCATCGCGGCGCCAACGATGTTCTGGGACGCTTAATCGGTATGAGCAGTGGTGTCTCTATGTGTACCTACCGGGTAACGCACCGCCTGCACCACAACAACCTCTACGGCGGCGAAGACCCGGACACCGCCATCCACGGTGGCTACCCCCGTGGTAGGGCCTACTTGCTGCGCAAGCTGGCGCAGGATATTGTGGGTTGGAATGCCTGGAAAACGTATGCGTATTTCTTTGGTGCGCCGGCTATCAACGAAGACACGCAGCGCGCCATCCGCCCTTTGGATGACACCTCGCCGCAATTACGCAAGGCCGCGCGGCAGGACCGCTACTGGGTCGTGGGCGCACATATCGCCATGCCGCTGCTAGCTTATGCCCTGGCGGGCTGGCACGGACTGGTGGTCTATCTGGTGGTGTGGATGCTACCTTTGATGACCGCGCTGCAACCTATCTTGCGCTTGCGCGCGGTATGCGAGCACGGTGCGGTGAGCGATTTGTCCTCGCCTTTGACGGCTGCGCGCAGCAACCGTACATTGGGCAATTGGCCCAATCGGGTGCTGGGTGCCGTTCTGTTCCCGCACCATGTGAACTACCACTTGGAGCACCATTTGTACCCCGCTGTGCCGCATTACCACCTGCCGGCGCTGCACCTTGCTTTGCAAACGCGCGGTGTGCTCGACGACGCCGAGGTACGCGACATACCCGAAACTTTGCGGATGATTTTTGCACCGCGCAAACCCAAAGCTGCCGCAGGAAGCTCTCATGTCTGAATCTGCCTTAACCCCGGTTCTGCACCACTACAAAATTTCCCCGTTTTCAGAAAAAGTGCGCTTGGTGCTAGGCTACAAGGCCTTGGCCTGGCGCAGCGTGAGCGTGCCCAACATCCTGCCCAAGCCAGACGTGCTGGCACTGACCGGCGGCTACCGCAAAACACCGTTTTTGCAAATTGGCGCGGACATCTATTGCGACACCGCGCTCATCTGCGAAGTACTTGAGCATTTGCAGCCCCAGCCCAGCCTGTACCCACAGGCAAGCAAAGGCGTAGCGCGGGTATTGGCGCAGTGGGCTGACAGCACTTTGTTTTGGGCGGCCATGGGCTACAACCTTAGCGCCACAGGCGCCGCCGCTTTGTTTGCCAATGCGCCGCCCGAAGCAGCGCAGGCCTTTAGTGCGGACCGCAGCGCGATGTCCGGGGGGATGACACGCCTGCGCCCGGGCGATGCCAGCGGTATTTACAAGTCCTATTTGCGGCGCTTATCGCACATGCTTGATGGCCAGCCTTTTTTGCTAGGCGATGGGCCGTGTGTCGCGGACTTTGCGGCCTACCACCCCTTGTGGTTTACGCGCCAGGTGGTGCCGGTGATGGCCACAATTTTGGACGCTACGCCGGCCGTTCTGGCCTGGATGGACCGAATGTCCGCTCTGGGCCACGGCACCTCTGAAAAATGGAGTGCCGAGCAAGCGATTGGTCTGGCCCACAGCAGCCGGCCTGCGGCGTTGCCGGCCTCGGATGTGTTTCAGGACGACCACGGCATTGCCCTTGGCTCTGTGGTCAGCGTCGCCGCTGAGACCTTCGGGCAGGAGCCTACCCAAGGCGTTTTGCTGGCGGCGACTCGCACGCGCTACACCTTGCGGCGCGAAGATGCCCGCGCGGGCACGGTGCATGTGCACTTTCCGCGCATTGGCTACGTGCTGCGCGCAGTTACCGTATAACTATTTAACTTCACGGATAGGACACCTTGGCATGATTTCGGATTTTCGCAACAAGACAGCGGTACTCACCGGTGCAGGTTCTGGCTTTGGCTTGGAGTGCGCACGCATAGGCGCCAAGCTGGGCATGCACTTGGTGCTGGCCGATGTACAGCAAGACGCGCTAGACCGCGCGGTGGCTGAGATGCAGGCTGCGGGCGCGCAAGTGCTGGGTATGCGGGTGGACGTGTCTAAGGCCGACCAGGTCGAAGCCCTGGGCGCTGCCACGCTGGCGCGTTTTGGCGCGCCGCACTTGGTGTTTAACAACGCCGGTGTCGGCTCGGGCGGCTTGATCTGGGAAAACAGTTTGCAAGACTGGGAATGGGTCATCGGCGTCAACCTGATGGGCGTGGCCCACGGCATACGCGTCTTTACCCCCACGATGCTGGCCGCTGCCGAAAACGACGCCGCTTTCCAGGGACATATTGTCAATACTGCCAGCATGGCCGGACTGCTCAACGCCCCCAATATGGGAATTTACAACGTCAGCAAACACGCCGTGGTCAGCATGAGCGAAACCCTGTACCAGGATTTGGCATTGGTGACCGACCAGATCAGCGCCAGCGTGCTGTGTCCTTTCTTTGTGCCCACCGGCATCAGCGAAAGCCACCGGAATCGGCCCGAGGGCACGCACGCGTCGCGCCCCACGCGCAGCCAGCTGATTAGCCAGGCCATGAGCGACAAAGCCGTCAGCAGCGGCAAGGTGTCAGCCGCCGAAGTGGCGCAAAAGGTGTTTGACGCCGTGGCCGCGAACCAGTTTTATATCTACAGCCACCCCAAATCTATCGGCTCGGTGCAGGTACGCATGGAGGATATATTGCTCTCGCGTAACCCCACCGATCCGTTTGCGCACAAGCCCGAATTGGGCGTAGATCTGCGAAAAGCACTGCGCGGCTAAGCCGCGGACGGGGCAATTCGAAAAAAGTGGTCAAATACGCCATCTCATTTTTAATTTACCAGGAAGATTCTCATGGGCAATTCCATCGTTACCGAAGCAGACCGTAAAGCTACCCCCGCACCCAAACCACCGGCCGGCATGAGCTCGCGCACCGGTGGCCACGGCCAGCGCGTCAGCCTGGAGCGCGGTGTCTCTACCCGCAGCAAGAAAAACCCAGGCAAGCGGGCTAAAAAAGGCGGCTAAAGCCTGCACTGTTGCGCGCAGTCTGCCATTGGCCCGATAAGTGGGCCGCAAGTACCACCTGCGGGAAACTGGGGTGGTATTTTTTTGACTTAGGTTGATGCAAGCGCCGGGTAATCACCCGTTGACCATCACCAGTTTGCCCATCACAGCGCGCGAGCCCATGTGGGAGTAGGCGGCTTTGAGTTCGGACATGGGCATGGTGCGGTCGATGACCGGTTTGATCTTGCCCTGGGCGTACCACTGCGCCAGTTCGGCCATGGCGGCCATGCTTTTTTGCGGTTCGCGCTTGGTGAAGTCGCCCCAGAAAACGCCCACGATGGACGCGCCTTTGAGCAGCGCCAGATTCAGGGGCAGGGCGGGGATGGGGCCTGCGGCAAAGCCGATGACCAGGTAGCGTCCGCGCCAGGCAATAGAGCGAAAGGCCGGTTCGGCAAAGTCGCCGCCCACGGGGTCGTAAATCACGTCCGGGCCTTTGCCGCCGGTCAGGGTTTTGATGGCTTCGCGCAGGTTTTCCGTGCTGTAGTTGATGGTCTCGTCGGCGCCAATGCTGCGGCACAGGGCGCATTTTTCATCGGTGGAGGCAGCAGCGATGACGCGTGCCCCAGCGGCTTTGGCGATTTGGATGGCCGAGCTGCCTACGCCGCCCGCCGCACCCAACACCAGGACGGTCTCACCGGCTTTGAGCGCAGCGCGGTCTATCAACGCGTGGTGCGAGGTAGCGTAAATCATGATGAAGGCGGCAGCATCCACCATCGCAAAGCCTGGCGGCAGCGGCATGCACAGCATGGCCGGTGCAATCGTGTGGGTGCCAAAGCCGCCGGTGCCGCTTAGGCAAGCGACTGCCTGGCCAACCTTCAGGTGCTTGACGCCTTCGCCCACGGCTTCGACAGTGCCTGCGTACTCCGAGCCGGGCACAAAAGGCAGCGGCGGCTTGATCTGGTATTTGTTTTGCACGATCAGCAAGTCAGGAAAGTTCAGACTGGCGGCTTCTATGCGCACCAGCACTTCACCGGCCTTGGGGCTGGGCGTGGGCAGTTCTTTCCAGGTCAGGGCATCGACACCGATGGGGTTTTCGCAAAGCCAAGCGTGCATACAAATTTCTCCAATAAAAGACCGATGATAGGGGGCAGCGCCGCAAGCGCACCCAAGGACCTTGTCCCTCGTGCGACGGCAGTGTTTGGGCATGCGCTAATTGGCGGCGGCAACTACCCACACCAAGGCAGCGTGTCAAGGCAGACACCTACAATCGGCCACCCATGAAAATACTTATTTCCAACGACGACGGCTACTTGGCGCCAGGCCTGCTCGCTTTGTACGAAGCGCTGAAAGATGTCGCCCAAGTCGAGGTGATCGCGCCCGAAGTGAACAACAGCGCTAAGTCCAACGCCCTGACCTTGAATGCGCCTCTGTACGTTCATCGCGCAGCTAACGGCTTTCGCTATGTGAACGGGACACCGGCGGACTGTGTGCATATTGCGCTGTCGGGCTTGCTGGACTACCGTCCCGACTTGGTGGTATCGGGCATCAACAACGGTGCCAACATGGGTGACGACACCATCTACTCCGGTACCGTGGGCGCGGCCATGGAGGGCTATCTTTTTGGCATACCCGCCATCGCCTTTTCTCAGGTGGACAAGGACTGGGTGGAGTTGCCCTGTGCCGCGCGCAAAGCCCGCGAGTTGGTGCTGTCGATGCAGGCGAACAAGCTCATCACCCCTACGCCCTGGTTGTTGAATGTGAATATTCCCAACCGGCCCTACGCTGAAATCGGCAAGGCCAAGCTGTGCCGGTTGGGCAAGCGCCACGCGGCTGAGCCGGTCATCACCCAAAAAAGCCCGCGCGGCGAGACTATGTACTGGATTGGCGCAGCAGGCGCCGCAAAGGACGATGCGCCGGGCACCGACTTTCATGCGACCCAGCACGGGCATATGGCGATCACCCCTTTGTCGGTGGATCTGACCGATCACCAAGCCTTGAGCTATTGGGCGCAAAGCATGGCGCTCATGGGTGGCGCATGAAAGAGCGGCCCAGCTTTCCGGCACGGATGCCGGCCAGCATGTCGGCAAAAATAGCCAAGCCCAGCACGGCGCTTAATCTTCCGCAAGGCCTGGGTATGGATTCCAGCGCAGTCCGTCTGCGCATGGTGGAAAAGCTGATAGCCCAGGGGCTCAGTGACCTCTTGGTGCAGCAGGCCATGGGCGCAGTGGAGCGCCACCGTTTTGTCGATAGCGGACTGGCCAACCAGGCCTACGAGGACACCAGCTTGCCCATCGGGCTGGGACAGACTATTTCCAAACCCAGCGTCGTGGCGCGCATGATCGAGCTGTTGCGTAAAGGTGTGGACGGGCGTTTGGGCCGGGTGCTGGAAATTGGCACCGGCTGCGGCTACCAGGCGGCGGTGCTCAGCCAGTTGGCGACCGAGGTCTATAGCATTGAACGCTTGCGCGGACTGCACGATAAGGCGCGTGAGAACCTGCGTCCTTTGCGACTGGCGACATTGCATCTGCTGTTTGGCGATGGCACGCTGGGCTTCGCGGCAGGCGCGCCCTATGCGGCCATCATCGCAGCGGCGGGGGGCGAAGCGATCCCACAGGCCTGGATTGACCAGTTGGCGGTCGGCGGGCGTTTGATTGCGCCGGTGGCAGGTAGAGCCAACGGTCAGTCGCTGGTGGTGCTGGACAAGACAGCCCAGGGCGTGCGCCAGACGGTACTGGAGGCGGTTCACTTCGTGCCCTTAAAATCCGGCGTGGCGTAGCGCCAAAAAAAGGGAATAAAATATGAGTTTCAAAGACTTGCAGAATAAAGTTAAGGTTTATTCTTGGACCTTGATGGGCCTAAGCTTGGTGCTTTTGTCCGCATGTGGCAGTCAGCAACTGCGACCCGCGCCAGTGGAAGACCGCAATGCGCCCGTTGTCCCCAAAACTGCTGCTGAGCGCGCACCGGCAGCGCCGGCTTCCAAGGCTGGGCATGCGGGGTCTGGTGCCTCCGAAACATCTGCGGCACCCCAGGCTCCCAGTACAGAATATGCTGGCAAGCCGGGTTATTACACCGTCAAACAGGGAGACACCTTGGCGCGTATCGGCTTGGAGGCAGGGCAAAACTACCGTGATATCGCGCGCTGGAACAACCTGGACAACCCAAATCGGATCGAGACCGGACAAGTGCTGCGCATCATCCCGCCAGGGGCTTCGGAAGAGGCGGTGGTGGCGCGTCCAGTGGCCGCTTCCAAAATTTCGGCAACGCCACTCCCCCCAGCGGGCAAACCCGCACAGGCAGCCAGTGCGCCTGGCGCAGCGGTGATTTCGCCGGCTGCGCCTGCCAGCGCGCCCGCGGTGCTGGCTACACCGGCTACCGTGATTGAAGATGATGTGTCCTTTATCTGGCCGGTGCGCGGCGACATCGTGGCCACGTTTGACGAAGCCAAAAACCGCAAAGGTTTGGATATCGGTGGCGTCGCCGGCACCCCCATACTGGCGGCGGCTGAGGGCAAAGTGGTGTATGCCGGCTCGGGGCTGCGGGGCTACGGTAACCTCATCATCGTGAAACACAGCGCCACCTACCTTACGGCCTATGCCCACAACCAGACCTTGCTGGTCAAAGAAGAGCAGCTCGTCAAGCAGGGCCAGAAAATCGCCGAAATGGGCAATAGCGATGCAGACCAGGTGAAACTGCATTTTGAAGTGCGCAAAATGGGTAAACCGGTGGATCCGGCTAAGTACCTGCCGATTCGCTAACACGGCGCTGGCCTTTGCCAGCGCTCAACCGGGTTGATATTGATGTCTCAAACCAAGGCGCCAGCGCCTGCGAGTCCATCCATGGGGATGGCTAGCGCACAGACAAGCGCTGTTCCCAAGCATCTGCTGGACCCGGCGCAGATTGCCGCAGCGCTTGGCTTACAAGAACATTTGGCGGTGCTCAGCCTGGACCTCGAAGGCCAGGGGGTGGCCCACCGCGCCGATGGCAAGGTGGTGTTTATTGACGGAGCCTTACCTTATGAGGTGGTCAGCGCCCGCATCCATCGCAGCAAGTCCAGCTTTGACAAAGGCACGCTCACTGAGGTGCACAGTGAGTCGTCTCAGCGGGTGGTACCGCTTTGCCCGCATTTTGGCCTGCACGAAGGCGCCTGCGGGGGCTGCAAGATGCAGCATTTGCATCCGGCGGCGCAAGTGGCGGTCAAGCAAAGAGCTTTGGAAGACCAATTTCACCACATTGGTAAATTGCGCCCTGATCGCATACTGCGCGCGATTGAAGGTCCGGCCTGGGCCTATCGTTACCGCGCCCGCTTGTCGGTGCGCTTCGTGCGTAAAAAAGGTGCGGTGTTGATTGGTTTTCACGAGCGCAAAAGCCATTTTGTGGCGGACATGAAGCGCTGCCCGGTGTTGCCACACCATGTCAGTGACATGCTCTTGCCCCTGCGCGACTTAATCGCTGGCATGGACGCAGTTCAGCATATTCCCCAAATTGAGCTGGCCATTGGAGACCGCAGTGGACCGGCCAGCGCCGAGAAACAGGGCGATGTGACGGCGCTGGTTTTGCGGCATCTGCTGCCGCTCAGCGATGCCGACCGCGATAGATTGCGCGCCTTTGCATTAGACAGACCAGGCCTTCAATGGTGGCTACAAGCCAAGGGCCCCGATACCATTGCCTTGCTAGACCCTGCCGACGAAGCGCGCACTGGCGCGCTGGCTTACAGCTTGCCGGATTTCGGCATCACCATGCCATTTCGCCCTACGGATTTCACCCAGGTCAATCCGTATATCAATCGGGTTTTAGTGGCGCGTGCACTGTCGCTATTGGCGGTGCAAAAAAACGAGCGGGTGATTGATTGGTTTTGTGGTCTGGGCAATTTCACGCTGCCCCTGGCCACCCTGGCGCGCGAGGTACTAGGCGTGGAAGGCGCCGAGTCCTTGGTGGTGCGATCACGCGACAACTACCGGATGAATCAGGCGGCTCGGGGACCTTCACAAGCGCTTGCGACGACACGCTTTGTGGCGCGCAATTTGTTCGAAATCGACAGCGCGGCTTTGCGGGCCGATGGCGTGGCAGACAAATGGTTGGTAGACCCGCCGCGCGAAGGTGCGTTTGCCCTGGTGCAGTCTTTGGTCGCTCTCATGCAAGAAGCGCAAAGTGCAGACCCTTGGATACCCCCGCGACGGATTGTCTATGTCAGTTGCAACCCGGCCACCTTGGCCCGCGATGCTGCGGTATTGGTAAGCCAGGGCGGCTACCGCTGCACAGCGGTCGGTGTGGTCAATATGTTTGCCCATACCGCACACGTCGAAAGTATTGCGGTTTTTGATTTACAGGGCGCCTAGCCCTTTGCTAGCGCCGCTGCAACACCCATACGCCGATGTTGCGGTCGGCAGGATGCAGCACCAGGCTTTTGGCCGCCCATTGTGCCGTGTCAATTTGGGGCGGTAAGGATTGATTCGGACCCGGCGCAATCAGTAGCCAGGGGCAGTCATTGCTTAATGTGGGGGCGCTGATAGGCAAATTGCCGATCCAGCGCAAGGCTGCAATTTCGCCAATATTTAATTGTTCGCTACGCACGCAGCCCGGTGCGCTGACCTGCCGAGCTACTAGGGTCGCCCAGCGATCGTAGCTTTGGGTGTAGTCAAACAAGGAAATGCCCATGCTCATCATCAGCGTCCAGCACCAGGCGATACCGCCAGCGGGTAGCACCAGGCTGCGCCAGAGTTCACGCCGGTGGCGCCCCACCCGCCAATGCACGAGCTTGCCCCAGGCGAGGGTGGAGATACATGCAATACATAAAGCAAACCAGGAAAATTGTGCCTCAAAGCCTGGCGCCAGCCGAGCAATATTGATCGCTGGATTGGCCGGAACACCGGTAAACATGGCGATAAAGTGCACCCACAAAACAAGGCCCCAACCGGTAAAAAACAACAGCGTGAACCAGTCGATGACGGAGGCCACCTGGCGCTTGAGCGTAGGCAGGGCAAAGGCCGCCAAACTCGATAGGGCGGGCAAGGCCAGCAGCAAGGTGCGTTCGGAAGAATGCATGCACCAGCTGGCGATCAGTACGGTAATCACCACGAGCAGCGGCAAGGCAAGGTGCCGGCTGGCATGCAGGCTCCAGAGCTGTCGGCGCCATACCCACAGCGTCCATAAAGCCAAGGGCCAGGCCGGCCAGGTAAACCACAGCAACAATTCCGTGTAGCCCTGCCAGGGCGAGGCCAGGTGTAGCGTGTTATCCAGCTTCCAGCGCCACAAATCCAGCGCACTGGCAATAGTTGCACACGCTAAGGTACTCATCAGCAAGACAACAATTCCCGCTTTTCCACGGTACAAACGAGGCGTTTGGCCGGCGGTCAAAAACAATTGGTACATCTCGAAGACCATAGCCCCGAGGCCAAAAATTACGGCCAGACTCGGTGCGCCGCTGATGGACAGGCCCAAGAGGCTAAGCCCAAGTGCCAGACTGGCCTGCTGGGGTCGCCAGGGTAGTGCGCTAAGGCCGCTCAGAAAAAGGCCTACAAAGGCCAGTTGAATCAACTCGGGCGATGTTTCGTGCGCCATCGGCGCCAGTCCCAAGCACGCAATGAAAGCCAGCAGTCCGCCGTCGGCGATAGAGCGCGCGTAGTCGGTGGTGTTGGCCTGTCCGCCAAAAGCGAAGGCGACGGGTTGGGCCTGGGGACTGCGCGCCAGGTAATACGTGCCATACCAGTGTGCGGTCATCGCCACGGCCAGCGCCAGAATAAAGGGGATGCGCGCCAGCCACTGCGCCTCCAGAGCGCTGCCACCCCACTGCAACATCCAAGCGCCGAGCCAATAAGGCAGGAGCGCACCTTGTTCCGAAGGTATGCCCGCCAGCGTCGGATACCACCAATCGGCCTGGCCCCAGGCCAACTCGGCCATGTAGCCTAGTGCCCCCATATCGGCGAATTTCCATCCGCTGCGGCCAACAAAGCCCGCCAGCAGATACACCAGGCACAAAGACAGCAAGGCCAGGCGAGGAAGGCGCGCGGCGCCCGCTTGGGTAACGATGGCAGGAGTGGTATTCAAAGGCTAAATGGAAAAATAAAAAAGGCAGCGCGGGGTGCCGGGCTGCCTTGGATTGTGCGTCAGGCCTGCGCCTGCGGCATTTATTTGACTGCGGTTTTGCCGAACCGGTTGCGGAATTTCTCCACGCGTCCGCCCATGTTATCTACCGACTTCTGGGTCCCGGTGTAGAAAGGGTGCGATTCGCTGGAGGTATCAAGTTTGTAAAGCGGCAGTTCGCGGCCGTCTTCCATCTTGATCATTTCCTTGGTGTTTGCGCAGGAGCGGGTGACGAATTTGAAGTTGTTGGACAAGTCCACAAAACAAACGTCGCGGTAATTGGGGTGAATGCCAGCTTTCATAGTCGATCCATCAGATGCGGTAGCCACCCATGGGCCCTCAGGCAAACGGCTGCCTGATCCTAAGCCCGCAGTACTTGCCGCGGAAAACCACGCATTCTAGCCCAGATTGCATTTGCTCCCGCATTTTCTGCATTGCAGCAGCGGCCGGGAGCCAAGGCGCCAAGTTCTAGGCCCCCACCAAAGCCGCCGCTTTCACCTGTGCCCACGCGGGCGCGCCTGTCTGCAGGTCCAAGGCATGGGCCGCGCGCGCCGTGATCCGTGCCCACAGCACACTGGCGTCTTCGGCTTTGCCACAGGCAAGCTGCACTAGGCACTGCGAGGGGTGCGCGTCAGCCCTCATTTCCAGCACCGTAACTGGCAATAGGTTTTGAATGCTGCTGACCGGAGGCGGGCCGACGGCCAGGCTGATATCACGGGCCAGCACGCGGATGCGCACGGGCGCACCCAGGGCCAGCGCCTTGTCTTTGACCCACAGACTGCCGCCGGGAAAGCCCACGCGCATCAGACGCCAGGCAGGGTCAAATTCTTGCACGCTAGCGTGGAGCAGCACGCCCAGGTCTTCGCCGCTGGCCATGCTGCCAGCGCTGCGACCCAGCACCGGGGCCACCGGCCCGCTGTCGACAAGCTTGCCCTGGTCCAGCACTAACAGGTGGTCGGCCAATCGCACCACTTCCTCCAGCGCGTGCGTCACGTACAACATGGGAATTTGGACTTCGTCCCGAAGCCGTTCCAGCCAGGGGAGTATGTCCTGGCGCCTTGCGGCATCCAGCGCTGCCAGCGGCTCATCGAGCAGCAGCACGCGTGGTTGCAGGGCCAGGGCGCTGGCAATTGCGACGCGCTGGCGCTCGCCGCCCGAAAGCTCTTGTACCCGCCGCGCCAGCAGGTGCCCGATGCCGAGCAGTTCAATCGCTTGTTGTAGATACTTTTGCCCGGTCTGCCGCTGCGCGCTGCGGCGCAGACCAAAGTGAAGATTGCCCTTCACCGTGAGGTGTGGGAGCAGACTGGCCTCCTGGAACACATAGCCCAGCGGCCTGCGCCAAGTCGGCAGAAAGGTTTGCGCATCCTGCCAGACCTGGCCGCCCATTCGCACTAGCCCCTGGGCAGGGCGCTCCAAGCCGGCGACGCAGCGCAGTAGACTGGTTTTGCCTGAGCCAGAAGCACCAAACACGGCAGTAATGCCTTGCGGCGGCAGGCTGATATCCACTTCCAGCGTAAAGGCTGAGCGGATCCATTGCAGCGAGATGTGGTTGTCGGCGGACACGCTAAGTTCCCATGCGCAAGCCGCGTTTTTGCAGCAGGTTCAGGGCCAGCAGCACCGCAAATGAAAAAACCAACATGCCCGCCGCTAAGGCGTGCGCCTGGGTGTAAGCCATCGCTTCCACATGGCCGTAAATCTGGGTTGATAGCACTCTGGTTTGGCCCGGGATGTTGCCGCCCATCATCAAGACCATACCAAATTCGCCAATGGTGTGCGCAAAGCTGAGAACAGCGGCGCTCACAAAGCCAGGCCAGGCTAGCGGAAGTGCAACGCTGAAAAACGCGTCCAACGGCGAGGCGCGCAGGGTGGCGGCCAGCTCCAGTGGACGGTTCCCCATGTTTTGAAAGGCATGCAGCAGGGGTTGCACCGCAAAAGGCAGGGAGTACACCACCGAACCGATTACCAAGCCGGCAAAGCTAAAGGGCAGGGTGCCCAGGCCCAATAGAAGCGTCAGCCGCCCCAAGGGGCCATCCGGCCCTAGCGTCACCAAAAGGTAAAACCCCAAAACCGTCGGCGGTAGCACCAGCGGCAGTGAGGTCAGCGCGGCCACCGGCGCGCGCCAGGCTGATTGGCTGCGCGCCAGCCACCAGGCCAGCGGGCTGGCCAGCAGAAGTAACACCAGGGTGCTGATGCCTGCCAGACGCAAAGTCAAGCCTATGGCGTTCCAATCTTCGGGGGAAATCATGCTTGGCGGTCTAATGGGAGTAACCGTGATCGCGTATCAAAGTACGCGCGCGCGGTGACCGCAAGAAAAGCATTAGGGACTGTGCCGCGGGATTGGCTTGGCCCGCCTTCAGCAATACCGCGTCCTGTCGCAACGGGCTGTGGAGGGATTCGGGCACCAGCCAGGAGGAGCCAGTGATACGTTTTCCATCGACTATGAGCTGGGAGCTGGCGATGAAACCTAGTTCTGCGTTAGCGCTCGCTACGAATTGATAGGCCTGCGTCACGCTTTCGCCCTGAACCAGGCGGTCTTTCACCTGGGCCAGCACGCCCAACTGCTCCAGCGTTTGCATTGCCGCCGCGCCGTAGGGCGCCAGGCGGGGATCAGCGATAGCCAATCGCTTGAAACGGGTACTGCGCAGAACCTCGCCTCGCGCATCCACCAAGTCAGGTTGGCGACTCCACAAGACCAACCGTCCCAGGGCATAGGTAAAACGGCTGCCGGCAACGGCCAAGCCTTCTTGCTCCAAAAGCAGTGGGGTTTGTGTGTCGGCAGCCAATAACACCTGGAAGGGGGCGCCATGTTTAAGTTGGGCGTAAAACTTGCCAGTTGCACCGGTAATGATGCGCACCTGGTGCCCGCTTTCTTGTTCGAAAGCCTGGGCGATGGCCTGCATGGTGCTTGAAAAATTGGCGGCCACGGCGACCTGGACCTCAGCCGCCCAGGAATACGGTGCCGCCAGGGCCAAACCTAGGCTCCAAAACCGAATCCAACTGCGCCGCACCATGCCCATACATTCCTGTCTTGCTTGCTGCCCTTCAGTATAGGCCGCAGGCCAAGGCCCACAATGAACAAAGGCCCTGAAGGGCCAATGTTGGGAAGAAGCAGAACCCCTTGGCGGGGTCTGCGGTTTTGGTTCGCGATCAGTCGCGCTCGCCGCCGAAAATGCCCAGCAGCGCCAGCAGACTCTGGAACACATTGATGATGTCCAGGTAGAGCGCCAAGGTGGCGCTGATGTAGTTGGTTTCACCGCCATCGATGATTTGTTTGATGTCATACAGCATGTAGGCGCTGAATATGCCAATGGCCGCCATGGACAAGACCATCATGCCCACGGTGGAGCCGACAAACATATTGATGATGCCGCCCACCAGCAAGACGATCACACCGACAAACAGCCATTGGTTCATGCCCGACAAGTCGCGCTTGATAACGGTGGCCAAGGTGGCCATCACCAAAAATACGCCTGCCGTGCCGCCGAAAGCGGTCATGATCAAGTCCGGACCGTTCTTAAAGCCCAGCACGGACTCGATGAGGCGGGACATCATCAGGCCCATGAAAAAGGTAAAGGCCAGTAAGACGGGCACTCCGGCAGCAGAGTTTTTCGTCTTTTGAATTGCGTAAATAAAACCAAAGGCCATGGCCAAGAAGAGCACTATGCCCAGGGCGCCACTAAATAACTGGCCCAGCCCAAACGCTACACCGGCCCAAGCGCCCAATACGGTGGGTACCAGACTCAGGGCGAGCAGCCAGTAGGTGTTACGCAAAACCTTGTTGCGCTGCTCCAGGCTAACGCCGTAGTCCAGACCTTGTTCCAAATAACTCGCTTGTTCGTTCATAGTGCATCTCCAAAAGATTGCTGTGGAAGGTGGGGCGATTTTAGGCACTTACAAGGCCTTACGCCGAATCGGGTCGAAGCATGCGCCCGATATTTAGAGGGTCGCCCTCTTTTCAGGCGAGTCACTTAGAGTCGCGGGAGCGGTTATGCTGGCGGTTTAACCTTCCCTGACACTTTTTTGGATGTATACATGAAGACCAAAGCCACACTCGAACTCGCCGATTTGAAAACCATGGCCGCTGCTGCTGAGGCAGAAGCCCTCCAACATGGCTGGGCCGTGTCCATCGCCATCGTGGACGACGGAGGTAATTTACTGTGGTTCCAGCGCCTGGACGGCGCGGCTCCGATTTCTGCGCATATTGCCCCAGCCAAAGCCCGCACGTCGGCGCTGGGCCGGCGGGAAAGCAAGATTTACGAGGAAATGATTAATGGTGGACGCATGTCCTTCCTAAGCGCTCCGGGCCTGGAGGGCATGCTTGAAGGCGGCGTGCCCATCGTGAAGGACGGTCAGTGCCTTGGCGCGGTGGGGGTGAGCGGCGTTAAATCCAGCGAAGATGCGCAGGTGGCTCGCGCCGGGATTGCCGCTATCGGGCTTTAAGTCAGTACTTTAGGTGGCCTGCTGCGCATTGGGGTAGGACTGCGGCCCCTTTGCTTGGGTTCGCAGACCCTAATAGGTGAGCCTGTTGGGCTGCAGTTCCTGAAGAATCGTGGTGGCAATTTCCTCGATCGACTTGGTGGTTGTGGACAGCCAGCGTATGCCGGCGCGGCGCATCATGCTTTCTGCTGCGTGCACTTCCATACGGCAGTTTTCCAAGGACGCATATTTGGAGTTGGGGCGCCGCTCGTTGCGGATTTCGCTCAAACGCTCTGGCTGGATACTCAGGCCAAAAATTTTGTGCTTGTGAGGCACCAAAGCGACCGGTAACTGGCGGCGCTCGAAGTCCTCGGGTATCAATGGATAGTTGGAGGCTTTCATGGCGTATTGCATCGCCAGATACAGGGAGGTCGGCGTTTTTCCACTGCGGCTAACGCCTACCAGGATCACGTCCGATTGTTCCAGGTCCCGATTGCTCTGACCGTCGTCATGGGCCAGAGAGAAATTGATGGCCTCGATACGCGCCTGGTACTCTTGACTTTTGCTGGCATCGCTAAAGCGCCCGATGCGGTGGTTAGAGGTGAGTTGCAACTCTTGTTCCAAAGGATGTACAAAAGTGCCAAACATGTCCAGCAACATGCCTTGGCAATTGTCTTGGATGACTTTGAGTACTTCCATGTTGACCAGGGTGCTAAAGACAATCGGCGTTTGACCATCGTGCGTACCGGCGTGGTTGATTTGGCGCACCGCCTGGTGGGCCTTGTCCACGGTGTCTATAAAGGGCAGGCGCACAGAGCGGGTGCGCACCTCGAATTGGGCAAGTATGGCTTTACCGAAGGTTTCTGCGGTAATACCGGTACCGTCGGAGACAAAAAAAACACTGCGATGGGGCATAGGGCATGACTTTAGTTTGGTCGGGCCCACCGAATGCGGGGCGCCAACGCAACCCATTGTCCCGCATGTGCACGCCACCGGCGCTGCCGCGCAGCCCGTCCTCCCAACCCTACAATCAGGCCACGCCGCAAGAACAGGCCCGCGCACCGTCTCCAGAACCAGAAAAACATCAAGACACTGCCCGCTTGCTTCCTGCGCCAAACCGACCGCGAAAGCGCCCTGAAGGTTTGACCAGTTTTTAACTTTGGAGTTCCTATGTCAGCACTATTTAGCGACACCGCTTGGGTCGTTCCGTTTGAGCATTTGCGTATGAGCGACGTGGAGGCCGTGGGTGGCAAAAACGCCAGCCTGGGAGAAATGATTTCTCAGTTGCCCGACGGGGTAAAGGTTCCTGGCGGCTTTGCCACTACCGCCTTCGCCTTTCGCGAGTTTTTGAAACACCAGGACTTGGCTGAACGCATTAGCCAAAGGCTCAAGGCCTTGGATGTGGAGGACGTACGCGCGCTGGCGCTGGCAGGCGCCGAAATCCGCGCGATGGTGGAGAGCCAACCGTTTCCCTTCGAACTGGAAAAACAGATCCGTCAAGCTTTTGCGCAATTGCAGTTGGGCGCGGCAAATGCTTCGTTTGCCGTCCGTTCATCCGCCACCGCTGAGGATTTGCCTGACGCCTCCTTTGCCGGTCAGCAGGAAACCTTTCTGAATGTCACCGGCATTGAAGATGTCTTGCACAAAATCCGCGAGGTGTTTGCCTCCTTGTACAACGACCGCGCCATCAGCTACCGCGTGCACAAAGGCTTTGCCCATGACAACGTGGCCTTGAGTGCGGGGGTGCAACGCATGGTGCGCTCCGACTTGGGCGCTGCGGGCGTCATGTTTACCCTGGACACTGAGTCCGGCTTCAGGGATGTGGTCTTTATTACCTCCAGCTACGGTCTGGGGGAAACGGTGGTGCAAGGCGCAGTCAATCCGGATGAGTTTTATGTGCACAAGCCCATGCTGCGTAAGGGCAATCGGGCCATTATCCGCCGCAGCCTGGGCTCCAAACTGTTGCAAATGGAGTTCACCAGCGCCGCCGAACAGGCCGCAGGCGCCAAACTGGTCAAAACCACCGATGTGCCTACCGAGTTGCGCAACCGCTATTCCCTGACCGACGCCGACATTGAGCAGTTGGCCCGCTATGCCCTGGTCATCGAAGACCACTACGGGCGGCCCATGGACATTGAATGGGGCAAAGACGGTGTAGACGGTGCGCTCTATATTTTGCAAGCACGTCCGGAGACGGTAAAAAGCCAAGCCGGCAATTCCGTGGAATACCGCTACCAGCTCAAAGGAAAAGGAGCGGTTTTAGCCGAAGGCCGGGCTATCGGACAAAAAATCGGCACTGGACCGGTTCGGATCGTGCACCACATCAGCGATATGGATACGGTGCAAGCAGGCGATGTGCTGGTAACCGACATGACCGACCCTAATTGGGAGCCCGTAATGAAGCGGGCCTCGGCCATCGTTACTAACCGCGGCGGGCGTACCTGCCACGCTGCCATCATTGCGCGCGAATTGGGTATTCCGGCGGTCGTGGGTTGCGGTGACGCGACCGAGCGCTTAGCTGAGGGCGCGCTGGTAACCGTGGTGTGCTCCGAAGGCGACACAGGATTTATTTACGACGGATTGCTGGAGACCGAAGTCTCCGAAGTGCAGCGCGGCCTGATGCCCGAGATCGCGGTCAAGATCATGATGAACGTGGGTAATCCACAACTCGCCTTCGACTTTTGCCAGTTGCCCAACGAGGGTGTGGGCCTTGCGCGACTGGAGTTCATTATCAATAACAACATCGGCGTGCATCCCAAAGCGATACTGGAATATCCCAATGTCGATGCCGATTTGAAAAAGGCGGTGGAATCGGTGGCGCGCGGCCATGCCTCACCCCGTGCTTTTTATGTGGACCGGGTGGCCGATGGTGTCGCGACGATTGCAGCAGCCTTTTGGCCTAAGCCAGTGATTGTTCGCTTGTCCGATTTCAAATCCAATGAATACCGCAAGCTCATCGGTGGCAGCCGCTATGAGCCCGAAGAAGAAAACCCTATGCTGGGCTTTCGTGGCGCGGCGCGTTATGTCAGTGCCGATTTCGGCGAAGCTTTTGCCATGGAATGCGAAGCGCTCAAACGGGTACGCCAGGAGATGGGCCTCATCAATGTCCAAATCATGGTGCCCTTTGTGCGCACGCTGGAGCAGGCACGCAAAGTCACTGAACTACTGGCGCGCCAAGGCCTGGAGCGCGGCAAGGATGGATTGCAATTGGTCATGATGTGCGAAATCCCCAGCAATGCGATTTTGGCCACCGAGTTCTTGCAGTACTTCGATGGTTTTTCGATCGGCTCCAACGACCTGACACAACTGACGCTGGGCTTGGATCGGGACTCCGGTATGGAGCTATTAGCAGCGGATTTTGACGAGCGTGACCCTGCAGTGCAAGCCATGATCCGTATGTCGATTAAGGCCTGCCTGGCCCAAGGCAAGTATGTGGGCATATGTGGGCAGGGGCCCAGCGACCATCCCGACTTTGCCCGCTGGCTGGTCCATGAAGGCATCTCTTCAATTTCCCTGAACCCGGACTCGGTGATTGCCACCTGGCAGGAACTCGCCAAAGAATGAGTGGTGCGCGAACTACAGTGCGTTGGCCGCTGCATGCGGTCTTGCTCTGCCTGTGGTTTGCCGCCTCGTTCGGCGTGGTCTTTTTTGCCCGCGACCTGGATGGGGTGGTGGCCGGTTGGCCGGTCGGATTTTGGTTTGCAGCGCAAGGTTCGGTACTGGTGTTTATCGGCATCGTTGTGTTTTTTGCCTGGCGTCAAAACCGGCGCGATTTTTTCCTAGGCGCTGCTGCACCGGCGCCAATAGACCCCAGTGGTCTGCATCGGCGATTTGCGATCTATTTGTTTGGCGTAGTGGCTTGTTTCCTAGGGCTGGGTTTGGCCCAGTATGCGGGCTTGCCTAAGCCCTGGATAGCAGGTATTTTTCTGTCTCTGACATTGGTGCTGTATGCCGCTATCGGCGTCTCCGGACGCACCACCAATGTGGACCAGTATTACGTGGCGGGCCGCCGTATCCCGGCGGTCTATAACGGTATGGCCACTGCGGCCGATTGGATGAGTGCCGCTTCTTTCATCAGCTTGTCTGGCGGCCTTTATTTGCAAGGTTTTTCCGGAATGGGGGACCAACCTGGGGGCCTGGCCTACGTGTTGGGCTGGACTGGCGGTTTTTGTCTTTTGGCCTTGCTGGTCGCTCCCTATTTGCGCCAATGCAATATTTACACCCTGCCCGATTTTTTTGCCTTGCGCTTTGGCGGCAAGTGGCCCCGTCGGATTGCGGCCCTGGCGGCCATATTGTGTTCGTCGACTTATGTGGTGGCGCAGATTTATGGGGTCGGCCTGATTACCTCGCGCCTGACCGGTTTGCATTTTGAAATCGGAATTTTGTTGGGCCTGGGCGGCGTGCTGGTGTGTTCCTTTTTAGGCGGTATGCGTGCAGTGACCTGGACGCAGGCGACGCAGTATGTTTTGTTGATTTTGGCATTTTTGTTGCCTGTCAGCTGGCTTTCCTACCAACAAACCGGCAACCCCGTGGCCGCATTCGCCTACGGCCAGCAATTGGCCAAAATCACGGCGCTGGAGGAGCAAATACTCGCTTCGCCGGCCGAGGCAGAGGTCATTGCCCTGTACCTGGATCGTGTACAGAAATTGCGCGCCAAGATGCAAGATGTCGATGTGACGCTGAAGGCCGAGCGCTTCGCGCTGCGCTCGGAAATCCAAGCCTTGGGCGATACGTCAGCCCAGCAAGCTGCTGTGGGCCGACTACGCAAAGAGCTTGCCGCTTTGCCCAAAGATGCAGATACCGCCCGCGCCCAATGGACTCGCCAGATCAATGACTATCTGGAGCGCGCCCGCGCTTTGTCGGGCCTCAATCCCCATACCCGTGCCTTCGCGGGCGACCCGCAGGGTAGCGAGCAAGAAGTTACGCTTTTCGATCACTCCAGAGCCAATTTCTTGGCATTGATGTTTTGCCTGATGGTCGGTACAGCGGGACTCCCGCACTTGCTTACCCGTTTTTTTACCACCCCATCGGTGAGCGAAGCGCGTACCTCGGTGGCCTGGTCTTTGGTGTTTATTGCACTGCTGTATTTGTGCGCCCCCGCCTTGGCCGTTTTGGTGAAGTACGAGGTGATGGCCCATTTGGTGGGGCAACCTATCGATGCGCTGCCCGCTTGGATGGCACAGTGGTCCAGAGACCCCAGTCTTTTGGCTTTTTCGGATGTCAATGGCGACGGATTGTTGCAATTTGCCGAGTTACACGTGGGGGCTGATTTGATTATGTTGGCAAGCCCCGAAATCGGCGGTTTGCCCTATGTGTTTTCCGTCCTGGTCGCCGCCGGTGGCTTGGCAGCGGCTCTTTCAACCGCAGACGGATTGTTAATCACCATCGGCAATGCGATGGCGCATGACTTGGTATTTGAAGGTGAAACTGATCCGGTCAAAGCCATGCGCACCGTCATGTGGTCTAAGTTTGCACTTTTAGTGGTGGCTTTAATTGCAGCCTATGCCGCTGCGCAGCGCCCGGCGGGCATTTTGTACTTGGTCGCGGCATCGTTTTCGCTTGCCGGTGCGGGGCTGGTGCCGGCGATGGTGCTGGGCATTTTTTGGCGTGGCACCACCCGCGCCGGCGTTGTCGCAGGCATGTTGACCGGACTGGGCGTCACTTTGTATTACATGCTAAGCAATTTACCCGCCTTGCGAGAGGCGCTCGGGCTAGGGCCTGCCGGCATGCTGTGGTGGGGGATTCAGCCGGTGTCGGCGGGCGTTTTCGGGGTGCCTGCCGGATTTTTGGTCACCCTGGTAATCAGTTCGGTCACTGGGCACAAAGAAAACTCGGCGCCGGATTTTCGTTTCTGAAGACTTCAGGCCTGCAGTTGCAGCGCCTTAGGCGCGCTTGTCCTGCCTAGCTGCTGGTAGCCGGCCATTGCGCCGGGCTATAATGATGGGCTTTTCGCCTTGCTGCACCCTGATTAGACGCCGGGGGTAGCTTTTTCCGGCCCCCACAGGGCCTATCCACAAGGAGTATCCATGCGTCATTACGAAATCATTCTCATGATCCATCCGGATCAGAGCGAGCAAGTTCCAGCCATGCTGGAGCGATACAAGGGCATGATCACCGCCGGCGGCGGTAAAGTGCACCGCGTTGAAGACTGGGGCCGTCGTCAGATGGTGTACATGATCAACAAGCTTGCCAAAGCCCACTACCTGTGTGTGAACATCGAAGCCGATCAGGCTGTGATGGCTGAACTTGAGCATGCATTCAAGTTCAACGACGCGGTGTTGCGTCACCTTACCGTGTCCAAGAAGAAGGCCGATACCGGTCCATCTTCGATGATGAAAACCGTGGAGCGTGAAGACGCCCGTAAGACCCAACAGGCTGAATACCAGTCCTGATTCGCTTTGAAAACATCGAATTAACGTCAGGAGTGTCCGCCAACGCAGTTGTTTTGACCGCTTGTATCGCCGAGGTGCATACCTTGCGGTATACGCCGGCCGGTATCCCGGCGCTGCAACTGGTGCTGGAGCACCAGTCTGAAGTGCAGGACGCACAAGGCAAGCGGCAGGTCAAGATGGCGCTCAAGGCGATGGCCTTTGGTGCGCTGGCTGAAAGGCTGGTAAGCCAGGCGGTAGGTAGTAACTGGGAATTCCAGGGCTACCTCAGCAACTCCAGGGCCGGTAAATCGATTGTTTTGCAGATTCAGGATTTTTCGCAAAATTTGTTATAGGAGGCTTTATGGCCACGTTCAAGAAGTTCAATAAAGACAAGCGCCCCAAGCGCAATACCCAATCGCTGCTGTTCAAGCGCAAGCGCTTTTGCCGCTTCACCGTCACCGGTGTGGAAGAGATCGACTACAAGGACATAGATACCTTGCGCGATTTCATCGCTGAAAACGGAAAAATTATTCCCGCCCGTTTGACCGGTACCCGCGCTATTTTTCAGCGCCAACTCAATACCGCCATCAAACGTGCGCGCTTTCTGGCGCTGCTGCCGTACAGCGACCAACACAAGATCTAAGGAGTTCGATCATGCAAATTATTCTCCTCGACAAGGTCGTTAACCTAGGCAATCTGGGCGAAATCGTCAAAGTCAAAGACGGCTATGCCCGCAATTTTTTAATCCCTTCGGGCCGTGCACGCCGTGCCACCGAATCGGCCAAAGCCGAATTCGAAGCGCGCCGCGTTGAATTGGAAAAAGCCGCTGCTGCCAAACTGGCTGCAAGCCAGAAGCTGGGTGAAAAGCTCGGCGGAAGCTCCATCAAGTTGACCCAAAAAGCCGGCGTCGATGGACGCTTGTTCGGCTCGGTGACCAATGCGGACATTGCGCAAGAATTGGTCAAAGGCGGCTACGAGGTCGTTAAATCCAATATCCGTATGCCTAATGGTCCGATCAAGGTGGTGGGCGATACCCAGGTCAGCGTGTCTTTGCACACTGACGTGGTGGTCGATATCACTGTGTCGGTTTACGGCGAATCGACCTGATCGATACCACTGAGGTTCAGGTTAAGCTGTAGGGTCTGGGCCCTGCGGCACCTGGCTCACAAAGCCGCCTGGGATTGCCCTCGCGGCTTTTTTTAATGGAATATCGTCCCGTTGGAACAGGGTGCCAGGCACTCTGCAGGGTGGCAATCAAAAGGATGCATGCATGTCTGAAGACGGTTTAGAGCCGGACGAGTTGTTGCCTGATAGGCAACTGGCGCAACTGCGTATTCCGCCCCACTCAATGGAGGGCGAGTCCAGTGTGCTGGGCGGCCTGCTACTGGATAACAATGCCTGGGACCGCGTCAGCGATGTGGTGCAGGAAGGTGACTTTTACCGCTACGAGCACAAGTTGGTATTTGCCGCGATCGGTTCCTTGGTCAACAGCAGTCGGCCGGCCGATGTCATCACGGTATACGAGCATTTGCAAAGCCAAGGCCATGGTGACGAGATCGGAGGCTTGATCTATCTCAATTCGCTGGCGCAGTATGTTCCCAGCGCGGCCAATATCCGCCGCTATGCCGAAATCGTGCGCGATCGCTCGATCCTGCGCAAACTGGTGACCGCCAGCGACGATATCGCCACCAGTGCCTTCAACACCAAGGGGCGGGCGGTGTCGGAGATCGTGGACCAGGCCGAGCAAAAAATATTCAACATTGGAGAGCAAGGCAAGCGCAATAGCGACGGCTTCCAAGGGATGGAAACTTTGGTGGTCAAACTGCTCGACCGCGTGCAGGAGATGGCCGATAACCCCAATGACGTTACTGGCGTGCCCACGGGGTTTTACGACCTTGACCGCATGACCGCCGGCTTGCAGGCGGGCGATTTGGTGGTGCTCGCAGCCCGCCCGTCTATGGGTAAGACCGCCTTGGCGATCAATATTGCCGAGCATGTGGCGCTCAACGAAGGTTTGCCGGTAGCGGTTTTTTCCATGGAGATGGGCGCCGCACAATTGGCGGTGCGTATCGTGGGCTCGATAGGCCGCATCGACCAAAGCCATTTACGTACCGGTAAGCTCACCGAGGAAGAATGGCCGCGCCTGACCGAGACGATTGAAAAACTGCGCACGATATCCCTGCACATTGACGAAAGCGCGGGCCTGAGCGCCGGTGATTTGCGCTCGAGCGCGCGCCGGCTGTCGCGCAGCTGCGGGCAACTGGGTTTGATTGTGGTGGACTATTTGCAGCTTATGAACGGTACCAGCGATGGTGAAAACCGCGCCACCGAGCTGGGCGAGATTTCGCGGGGCCTGAAGATGCTAGCGCGCGAACTCAAATGCCCCGTACTGGCCTTGTCACAGCTCAACCGCAGCGTCGAGCAGCGGCCCGACAAACGGCCCATGATGAGCGATTTGCGTGAGTCCGGCGCGATCGAGCAGGACGCCGACATCATTATGTTTATCTACCGCGACGAGTACTACACCAAAGAGGCTTGCAAAGAGCCCGGGGTTGCCGAGATCATTATCGCCAAGCAGCGTAACGGCCCGACGGGAACCGTCAAGCTGGCTTTCCTGCGCAATATCACCAAGTTTCAGAACTTGGCGCATGGCGGAGGCGGAGACTTTTAGGCCGCTGGCCTACAGCACGTCGCTGGCGAAGTCTGCCAGACGCGAGCGCTCACCGCGCGCCAAGGTGATGTGACCACCATGCGGCCAGCCTTTGAATCGGTCCACCGCGAAAGTCAGGCCGGACGAGCCTTCGGTCAAGTAAGGCGTATCAATTTGCGCCAGGTTGCCCATGCAGACGATTTTGGTACCCGGCCCTGCGCGGGTAATCAAGGTTTTCATTTGCTTGGGCGTCAGGTTTTGCGCCTCGTCGATGATCACGTACTTGTTTAAGAAAGTGCGCCCGCGCATGAAGTTCATGCTCTTTATTTTGATGCGGCTGCGGATCAGCTCTGAGGTGGCGGCTCGACCCCATTCGCCGGCGCTGCTGTCGGTTTTTCCCAGCACTTCCAGGTTGTCGTCCAGCGCGCCCATCCAGGGCCCCATTTTTTCCTCTTCCGTGCCCGGCAGAAAACCAATGTCCTCGCCTACGCTGACGGTAGCGCGGGTGACAATGATTTCGGTATAGCGCCTATCGTCCAGCACCTGGGTAAGTCCCGCGGCCAGTGCCATCAAGGTCTTTCCGGTACCCGCGGTCCCTGTCAGGGTGACAAAGTCCACGTCCGGATCGGTGAGCAAATTCATCGCAAAATTTTGCTCACGGTTGCGCGTGGTCACGCCCCAGACTGCATTTTTCATATGGTTGAAATCACGCAGAGTCTTTAGGACGGCGGTGTTGCCCCGGATTTCGGTCACGCGGGCGTACAAACTGGGTTCACCCGGCGACTCGAAATAGACGAACTGGTTGATCAGCATCTGCGGAACGACAGGGCCGTCGATTTTGTAAAAAGTGTGCTGGCCTTGCTGCCAGCTTTCGATTTTTTGACCGTGGGTGGCCCAAAAATCACCGGGCAAGGCCATGGCGCCTGAATACAGCAGATCGCCGTCTTCCAAGGTCTTGTCATTTTGGTAATCGTCGGTCGCTAGTCCCAACGCGCGGGCCTTTACCCGCATATTGATGTCTTTGGACACCAGCACCACTTCGCGCGGCGCGTGCTGGGTGCGCAAGGCGTCCACCACGCCCAAAATCTGGTTGTCCGCTTTGCCCTGGGGCAAACTGCCTGGCAGGCTGTAGTCCAGTGCCAGCGTTTGGAACATGAGTTTGCCCTTGGCCTCGCGCTGGCCGGTGCTATCGAGCTTGAAGCCGCTGCTGATGTCAGCGCCCGGTGTGCCGGCCAAAGCATCCAGGGTGCGGCTGGTTTGCCGCGCATTGCGCGCAACCTCGGTCATTCCTTTTTTGTGTCCGTCTAACTCTTCGAGCACAATCATCGGCAGAAAAATATCGTGTTCCTCGAAGCGGAACAAGCACATCGGGTCATGCAGCAGCACGTTCGTATCCAGGACAAATAACTTCGCCGGACCCGTACGCCGCATTTTTTTCTCCCCGCGAGCGCTGGCTTTTCCTGTGGCACCCATTGCCACTGGCTGCGCTTGCTCGGACCTGGAACTGGGGTCGAGCTGTGGCGCTCGCGCCTGTGGGTGGCTGCTTGCAGGCAGCGCAGCCGAGATCGGAATTACCTGGGCACTGTTGCGAGGAGCCGCATGCTGCTCTAGTCGCGCGATACGCACTGGTGCTTTTGCCTGCGGTTCACGGTCAGCAGGAGCGGGGCGCTTAGCGCTCGCCGACCTCGCTTTCGGGCTTGATTTAGAGAATGCGGATGGAGAGAGTTTGTCAGCGGGCTTGGTCGGCGCGGGTGGCAATGGCATGTCGTAGAACTCGGGATAGTGAAAAAATCAGTGGGTAATCGCCGCGGGATACAAAAAAGGCCACCTTGGTATGAGGCGGCCTCTGTGGGAGACGGTGAAATTTGCAGACATCGAGCCATTATGCATGAGGCCTATGGCAGGAAAATGAAGTAGAAAATCCCAACGATGAAGCGATCAGGCTTTGGCGTTCAGCGATTTCACTGCCTGCAATACCTCTTCCACATGGCCTGGTACTTTCAGACCGCGCCATTCTTCCTTAACCAAGCCATCGGGGCCGATTAGAAAGGTACTGCGTTCGATACCTTTGACCTTTTTGCCATACATGATCTTGTTTTTGACCACGCCGAACATATGGCACATTTTTTCTTCTGTATCGGCAACCAGTTCAAACGGCAGTTCCAGGCGCGCTTTGAATTCATCGTGCGATTTCATGTTGTCACGCGAGACGCCAAACACCTGACTACCGGCCTTTACGAAATCAGCATAGTGGTCGCGGAACTGCATGGCTTCTGTGGTGCAGCCAGGCGTATTGTCTTTGGGGTAGAAATACAGCACAAGGGTCTTGCCCACGTGCGAATTATTGGATACGCGAACGCCACCGGTGGCGTTGGCTTCGAATTCGGGTAAGGGTTTGTTGACAACGATCGCCATAGGGTATTGAGTCTCGCGTGCAGAATGTGTCAGGCAAGCCGTTGCGCTGTGGATTGAACTTATTGCGCTACGGCGTCAGCCCTCTATTTTACGCTGAAAACTTGGAGGGCCCGGCTACGCGCGCCGCGGCGCATGCGTTAAACCAGCAATGCCGCGACGACTTTGCGGCCCTCGGCCGCCAGAAAATTGAAGGTTCTACAAGCGGCAGGGGTGTCCATGGTTTCGACCCCGATTCGGCGCGCATACAGACCGCATAGCCACTGCGCTGGTGGGAAACGCAATCGCTCACCACTGCCAAAAAGCACCAGTTCGGCGCCCCAGTCTGCCAGACAGTCAAACTGTGCTATGCCCAATTGCCCAAACCCATCGCAGCCCCAGGCTTGGCGGCGCCCCATGCTGCTCAGCAACATGCTGTGCATTACCTTGTCTCCGTTGATGGCGATCCAACCCGGGCCGTAGCCGGTAAGACTGGGCCCCCGGGCTTGGTCTGCTTGAAGTTTCATGGTGAATAAATAGCAGCCCAAAGGCCGGCGTGTGCAAAGAAAAAGTGTTGAACTGTGGTCAAATTATAGGTTTCGTCCTTAGCGTGCCTGCATCGGAGTGCCATTGAAAACCATTCAAAAATCCGCCAAATTAGCCAACGTCTGCTATGACATCCGCGGCCCCATCATGGACCGCGCGCGGCAGATGGAGGAAGATGGGCAAAAAATCATCAAGCTCAATATCGGCAACCTGGCGGTGTTCGGCTTTGATGCGCCGGAAGAAATCCAACAGGACATGATCCGCAATTTGCCAAACTCATCGGGCTACTCCGACAGCAAGGGCATTTTTTCGGCGCGCAAAGCGGTCATGCACGAAACCCAAAAACAGGGCATCAAGGGCGTTGCGCTCGATGATATTTACTTGGGTAATGGCGCCAGCGAACTCATTGTGATGGCGACCAATGGCCTGCTCGATGACGGCGATGAATTGTTATTGCCCGCTCCTGACTACCCGCTGTGGACCGCCGCTGCCAGTCTGTCCGGCGGCACCCCAGTGCATTACCGCTGCGACGAGGCCAAGGGCTGGATGCCAGATATCGCTGACATCCGCGCCAAAATCACGCCGCGCACCAAGGGAGTTGTGGTTATCAACCCCAACAACCCGACCGGCGCGCTGTACTCTGAAGCATTGCTGCTGGAGATAGTCGCGATTGCGCGGGAATATGGTTTAGTCTTGTTTGCCGATGAGGTGTACGACAAAGTTTTATACGACGGGGCGCGCCACACGGCGATTGCCTCACTCAGCCAGGATGTGTTGACTCTTACTTTTAATTCCTTGTCCAAAAGCTACCGCTCCTGCGGCTACCGGGCAGGCTGGTTGGCTTTGTCCGGCGACAAACGCCATGCCAAGGACTATATCGAGGGTCTGAACATGCTTTCGAACATGCGCTTGTGCGCCAATGTACCGGGCCAGTACGCGATTCAAACCGCACTGGGCGGCTACCAAAGCATTGACGATCTGGTATGCGAAGGCGGGCGCCTGCGCCGCCAGCGCGACTTGGCCTATGAGCTCATTACCGCAATTCCCGGCGTCAGCTGTGTCAAGCCGCGCGCCGCGCTGTACATGTTTCCGCGTCTGGATCCGGTGATGTACCCGATCGCAGACGACCAGCAATTTTTCCTCGATGTGTTGCAGGAGACGCGTGTGATGCTGGTGCAGGGAACGGGCTTTAACTGGGAAGCGCCAGACCATTTCCGGATTGTTTTTTTACCGCATGAGGATGACTTGCGCGAAGCGATAGGGCGCTTGGAGCGGTTTTTAGAGCGGTATCGACTGAGTCACGTAGTCGCGTAGATTATTTTGTTGCATAAAGGTCCTGATGAAGCCTATCAAGGTCGGTTTATTGGGGATTGGTACGGTTGGCGGAGGCACTTACCGGGTGTTGCTGCGCAATCAGCAAGAAATTATTAGGCGTGCCGGGCGCGGTATAGAAATATGCATTGTTGCTGCCCGCGATCTGGAGCGCGCAAGGTCCTTAGTCAGCGAGACGGTGCAAGTAACTGCAGACCCTTTTGATGTCGTCAACAGCCCGGACGTTGAAATTGTGGTGGAAGTGATTGGCGGCACCACTTTGGCTAAAGATCTCGTTTTAAGTGCCATTGCCAACGGCAAGCATGTGGTCACTGCCAATAAGGCGTTGCTTGCCGAACACGGAAACGAGATTTTTTCTTTGGCACAGAAAAATGGGGTGATGGTTGCATTTGAAGGCGCGGTAGCCGTCAGCATTCCTATCATCAAAGCCCTGCGTGAGGGCTTATCGGGCAATCGGATTGAGTGGGTCACCGGCATTATCAATGGCACGACCAATTTCATTCTGAGCGAAATGCGTGACAAAGGACTCGGCTTTGACGAAGCACTAGCCCAAGCGCAAGCCTTAGGTTATGCCGAAGCGGACCCTAGTTTTGATATCGAAGGCTTTGATGCTGCACACAAGGCAACCATTTTGGCTTCAGTCGCTTTTGGCATACCGATCCAATACCGCCAAGATCATGTGGAGGGCATCACCCGTTTGGCGGCCACCGACATCAGCTACGCCTTTCAAATGGGCTACCGGATTAAGTTGTTGGGCATTGCAAAGAAGACCGCACTGGGCGTTGAGTTACGCGTCCACCCCACCTTGATACCTTCCAGGCGTTTATTGGCAAACGTTGAAGGCTCCATGAATGGGATCATGGTGAAAAGTGATGCCGCCGGTATCACCATGTACTACGGCGCCGGCGCGGGGGCCGAGCAGACCGGCAGCGCGGTTATCGCCGACCTCGTTGATGTGACGCGCTTGCACACGGCGGATGCCGCCCAGCGCGTACCGCATCTGGCTTTTCAACCCGATGCCATGAGCGACTTGCCCATTCTGCCCATGAGCCAGGTTGTGACCAGCTACTACCTGCGCCTACGGGTGGCCGACCAGGCCGGAGTGCTCGCCAAGGTGACGGGTATATTGGCCGAGGCCGATATCAGTATTGACGCCGTGCTGCAGCGCGAAGCTGACGAAATTGATGGCGCTAGTGCCAGCCAAACCGACTTGATCATCTTGACGCATGACTGTCAGGAAGCGCGCATGGATGCCGCGTTGGCACGCATGCAGGCGCTGCCTACTGTGCTGCAAAACATCGTACGTATCCGCAAGGAAGAGTTAGCCTGATGCAATACATCTCCACGCGCGCAGCGCAGGGTCAGGCGCAGCCCAAACGCTTTTGCGAAATTTTGCTCGAAGGCCTGGCGCCTGATGGCGGTTTGTACCTGCCGACACACTATCCACAGGTCAGTAGCGAGGCCTTGATGCGTTGGCGCACCCTGCCTTATGCAGACCTGGCTTTTGAGATTTTGTCCCTGTATGTAGACGATATTCCAGAGGCTGATTTGCGCACTTTGTGTCGCAAAACTTATACCGCTGAGGTCTTTGGCACCGAAGCGATTGTGCCGCTCAAGCGCCTTGAAGAGGGTCTGTACCTGCAGGCGCTTTCCAACGGCCCGACGCTGGCTTTCAAAGACATGGCCATGCAATTGCTGGGCAATTTGTTTGAATACGAACTTGCGCGCCGTGGCGAAGAGCTCAACATTTTCGGCGCCACCAGCGGTGATACGGGAAGCGCGGCGGAGTATGCGATGCGCGGTAAAAAAGGCGTACGGGTGTTCATGACCAGCCCCGATGGGCGCATGAGTCCGTTTCAACAGGCGCAGATGTTCAGCTTGCTGGACGACAATATCCACAACATTGCCATCCGTGGCGTGTTTGACGATTGCCAAGACTTGGTCAAAGCCGTCTCGAACGACCTGGCCTTTAAACAAAGCTACAAAATCGGTACCGTCAATTCGATCAACTGGGCGCGCCTGTTGGCCCAAGTGGTGTACTACTTTGCTGGCTATTTTCAGGCCACCGCGAGTAGCGCCGAGCGCGTTTCCTTTTGTGTGCCCAGCGGCAACTTCGGCAACGTATGCGCCGGCCATGTGGCTCGCATGATGGGGCTTCCTATCGAAAAATTAGTAGTTGCCACCAATGAAAACGATGTACTCGATGAATTTTTCCGTACCGGCGTGTACCGGGTGCGGGGGAGCGCGGACACGCAGGAAACCTCGAGCCCGTCCATGGATATTTCCAAGGCTAGTAATTTTGAGCGTTTTGTCTTCGACTTGCTAGGGCGTGACAGCGCGCGCGTGGCGGACTTGTTCGGCGCTAGGCTGGCGCGCGATGGGGCCTTCGATTTGCACGCTGATGCGCTATTTTCTCAAGCCGCAGACGTTTACGGATTTGTCAGTGGCAAGAGCACGCACGCCGACCGTATCGCAACCATTTGCGACATCTGGCAGCGCTATGGCGTTATGGTGGATCCCCATACGGCTGATGGCCTCAAAGTGGCCCAGCTTCACCGTCAGGCAGGCATTCCCATGGTGGTGCTGGAAACCGCTTTGCCCATCAAATTCGCATCCACGATTGTGCAAGCGCTGGGTCGCGAGCCCGAGCGTCCGGCCAAGTTTGTCGGCATTGAAGAGTTGCCCAAGCGCGTACAGGTGATGGATGCAGACGTGCAGGCGATCAAAGCCTATATCACCGCGGCTTGCGCCTGAACCGCCCGCATGTCCACATCGCCACACAGCCCGCTCTTGCCGCTTGAAACAGCGGTGGCGCAATTGCTCGCGGCTTTGGATGACCAACCAGTACGCTCAGAAATGCTGAGCACCCTGCTGGCCGATGGCCGGGTGCTAGCACAGGATGTGGTGTCAAAGCAGGAAGTGCCGCCGCAGGACAACAGTTCCATGGACGGTTATGCCTTGCGTTGCGCAGATCTTGCGCCTGGCCGCTCGCTGGCGGTCTCCCAACGCATACCTGCGGGCAGCCAGGGCCTGCCGCTGCTTGCGGGTACGGTCGCCCGGATCTTCACCGGCGCGCCGATTCCTTTGGGCGCCGATGCCGTGGTCATGCAGGAGGATTGCCAGGCAGTACCGGGCGCGGACACTTGGGCGACACAGATACAAGTGCAAACCCAGCCCCACGCCGGGCAGTGGATACGCCGCCGTGGCGAGGACGTTAGGCTTGGCGCCACTGTCTTGCAGTGCGGCATGCGCCTGGGCCCTGCCGCTTTGGGCATGGCAGCCAGCGTGGGCTTGGCGCAATTACAAGTCGCTTGCAAGCCGCGCGTCGCTTTGTTTTCCACTGGTGACGAACTGGTGATGCCGGGGGCGGTCGCGCCGCAGGACATGCCGCCCGGAGCCATCTACAACTCCAACCGTTTCTTTCTGGCGGCCTTGCTGCGCCGCATGGGTTGCGAGGTGAGCGATCTGGGTATCGTGCCGGACCGTTTGGACGCCACGGTACAGGCCCTAGATGATGCTGCGCAGGCGCATGATGTCGTCCTGACCAGTGGCGGCGTGTCGGTCGGTGAAGAAGACCATATCAAGCCGGCAGTGCAGCAACTGGGCCGCTTAGATCTTTGGCAAATTGCCATCAAGCCAGGCAAACCCTTTGCGCATGGCCGCGTGGGGGCAGCGCACTTTATCGGTCTGCCAGGCAATCCGGTGTCTAGTTTTGTCACGTTTTTGCTGCTGGTGCGCCCGTTTTTGCTGCGTATGCAGGGCGTCCAGAATGTGGCATTGCCCACGCAAGCCTTGCGCGCAGACTTTGATTGGCCGCGTGCCGACCGGCGCCAGGAATTTTTACGGGTCAGGCGAAATACGCAGGGTGGTCTGGACCTGTTCCCCAACCAGAGCTCGGGCGTGCTCACCTCAGTGGTCTGGGGCGACGGATTACTGGACAACCCACCGGGCAGCACCATTGTGCGTGGCGATAGCGTCCAATTCATTAGCTTCGGCGATTTGCTGGGCTGAGCGCCTTGCCATCCGACACTTACATTTATCCGTATGCAGATCACGCTCAAATACTTTGCCAGCATCCGCGAGACCATGGGTAGCAGCGGCCATGCGTATGAAACCCAAGCGCCAACACTGGGCCAGTTACGCGATGAATTGGTACAAGGTGGTGGCCCCGCCACCCAGGCGCTGGGACGTGATAGGGTGCTGCGCATGGCACTCAATCAAACCTTGTGCGACGAAGGTGCGGCCTTGATAGCGGGTGCAGAGGTCGCGTTTTTTCCGCCGGTCACAGGGGGATGAACATGGACTCCTTGCCTTCCTTAGCCGTTTTCGGAGCGCTACTGTGAGCCACCCTCCCGGGTCTTTGGTGAACGAGGCTACTGCCCGCGTGCGGATTCAAACGGCGCGTTTTGACGTGTCAGAGGAAATCGCAGCCTTGCAGCAAAACGACCCACGCATCGGGGCGGTCTGTACCTTTTTAGGTACGGTGCGCGACCGTAATGTGCATGATGCGGCGCATGCCGGTAGCGTCCAGACCTTAGAGCTGGAGCATTATCCTGGCATGACAGAAAAATCCATCGAAGCCATGATTGACGAGGCCCACCAGCGCTTTGATATTTATGGCGTGCGGGTGGTGCATCGGGTTGGCCTGATGCGCCCGACGGAGCCAGTAGTCTTGGTCGCTGCGGCCTCGGCCCATCGGGGCGAAAGCTTCAAAGCCTGTGAGTTTGTAATGGACTATCTAAAAACCCAAGCCCCTTTTTGGAAAAAAGAGCAGGGCTTGGAAGGCGCCCAATGGGTGGATGCCCGGGTTAGTGACGATGCGGCTTTAGCCCGTTGGGGTGTCCACAAATCCAACGCCTGAAGCTGCGGCACGCATCCATGCGCTGCGTGTAATTAGTGGGTATATGTTTTCTTCTGCGTACGCCGTGCCTGTGCGGCTTCGGCAGCGCTTTCCTCTTGGTCCGGCGCTTGTACCGGATCCAGCCATTGTGAGCGGTGCACTGCTTGCTGCAGCAAATGCAGCAGGCCGTGCACCATGAAGGACTGCAAATTCAGGGTGCAGGTACGCGCTTCTTGCTCTTCGTCCCCACCGTCTTTGATCACTAATTGGGTCAATCCGTTAGCATGCAAATGGATAGTGACCTCGGTCACCAGCATAGGCAGTTCGCCAAGGGGAAGCGCCGTGGTAGTACTCGAATAGGGCGTTTGCAGATCCGCTTTTTGCAAAAAATCTTCTTGCTTCAGGTGTACCAAAATTTTGCGTGACCTTTCGTCAGCCAGAGTCACCGCAGGATCTAAGGCCTCGATACGCGAGACGGTCGTCATAAGCGGCTCTACCAACTTAACGCCAATGCGGCGTGTCAGCCAGAGGCGCACCTCTTGCTCCTGCACGGTTTTGACCCGAACCAGCAGGCGGTCCTGCCGTTCGTCATACTGCACATTGAGTTGGTGGATATTCATTAGCTTGATTTTAGTCAGTGCGGACCGCCCCGCGCCGCTTGAAAATGCGGCACCGACCCCAAGCTGTGCCCTAACTGAGGATGCCTTATGCGAATTGACAAATTAACGACCAAGTTCCAAGAGGCCCTGGGTGAGGCGCAAAGCGCGGCGCTGGCCCAGGACCATGCCTATATTGAGCCAGCCCATGTGCTGGGGGCCATGCTGCGCCAGGACGATGGCCCCAAGGCTTTGCTCCAGCGCGCGGGGGTGAACGTCCCCTCGCTGCTGGCCATGGCGGACGCTGCCGCCCACAAGCTGCCCCAGGTACAAGGGCAGGACCAAGTGCAGGTAGGGCGTGACATGGTCAGCCTTTTGCAGGCCAGCGAAAAAGAAGCTATGAAACGGGGCGACCAGTATGTGGCCAGCGAGTTGTTCCTGGTGGCCTTGAGTGAGGGCAAGTCCGACTTTGCCAAGCAGGCGCAGGCTTTAGGTTTGAGCCGCAAAAGCCTGGACGCTGCCATCGTGGCGGTGCGCGGCGGGCAGGGGGTGGACAGCGCTGACGCAGAAGACCAGCGTGAGTCCCTGAAAAAATACTGCGTCGATTTAACCGAGCGCGCCCGCGCCGGCAAACTCGATCCGGTGATTGGTCGCGACGACGAAATCCGCCGGGCTATTCAGGTGCTACAACGCCGCACCAAGAACAACCCCGTATTGATTGGCGAGCCCGGCGTCGGCAAGACCGCCATCGTCGAGGGCCTGGCCCAGCGCATTGTTGCCGGTGAAGTGCCCGATTCGCTCAAAGGCAAGCGCGTCCTGTCGCTGGATATGGCCTCCCTGCTGGCGGGCGCCAAATTCCGGGGAGAGTTTGAAGAACGGCTGAAAAATGTGTTGAAAGACCTGTCTAAAGACGAAGGTCAGACCATTGTTTTTATTGACGAATTGCACACCATGGTAGGCGCCGGCAAGGCCGAAGGCGCCATGGACGCTGGCAATATGCTCAAGCCGGCCCTCGCACGTGGCGAACTCCATTGTGTAGGCGCAACTACGCTGGACGAATACCGTAAATACATTGAAAAAGACGCGGCGCTGGAGCGGCGTTTCCAAAAGATTTTGGTGGGTGAGCCTACGGTGGAAGCCACCGTCGCAATTTTGCGCGGCCTGAAAGAACGCTACCAGGTACACCATGGCGTGAACATCACCGATCCGGCCATCGTGGCCGCTGCTGAACTGAGCCATCGCTATATCACCGACCGCTTTCTGCCCGACAAGGCGATTGACTTGATTGACGAAGCGGCGGCAAAGATCAAGATCGAACTGGACTCCAAGCCCGAGGTCATGGACAAGCTCGACCGGCGATTGATTCAGTTACAGATCGAGCGTGAGGCGGTGAAAAAGGAAAAAGACGAAGCCTCGATCAAGCGCTTCGCGCTCATCAACGAAGAGATCAGCGCCTTACAGCGCGAAATCGCCGATCTGGACGAAATCTGGAAGGCCGAAAAAGCCATGGCGCAGGGCAGTGCGCAAGTTCGGGCGGAAATTGATGTGCTGCGCCAGCAGATTGAAACCCTGACGCGCAAAGGCGATCTGACCAAAGTGGCTGAGTTGCAATACGGCCAGTTGCCAAGTTTGGAAAAGCGCCTAAAAGAGGCGCAAGACACGGAGGCGGGCCGCGCCAAAGGAGGTGAGGGCGCAACGCCGCAATTGCTGCGCACCCAGGTGGGCGCCGAAGAAATCGCCGAAGTGGTGGCGCGTGCCACAGGCATCCCTATTGCCAAGCTGATGCAAGGTGACCGTGAAAAGTTGCTGCTGATGGAAGAGCGTCTGCACCAGCGCGTGGTGGGCCAGGACGAGGCCATCGGTGCCGTGGCCAATGCCATACGCCGTTCGCGCTCGGGTCTGTCGGACCCCAACCGCCCGACCGGCTCCTTTCTATTCTTGGGCCCGACCGGCGTGGGCAAGACGGAGTTATGCAAAGCTTTGGCAGGTTTTTTGTTTGACAGCGAAGACCATCTGATCCGCATGGACATGAGCGAGTTCATGGAGAAACACTCGGTCGCGCGTTTGATTGGCGCGCCTCCGGGCTACGTGGGCTACGAGGAGGGCGGCTACCTTACCGAAGCGGTGCGCCGCAAACCCTATAGCGTGCTGTTGCTGGACGAAGTAGAGAAAGCGCATCCGGACGTTTTCAATGTACTCTTGCAGGTGCTCGACGATGGCCGTCTGACCGATGGCCAGGGCCGCACCGTGGACTTCAAAAACACCGTCATCGTGATGACCAGCAATATTGGCTCACAATTGATAAAGAGCATGGTGGGCCAAGACCGTGACGACATCAAAGACGCGGTCACTGGGGAATTGAAGAACCATTTCCGACCTGAATTTATCAACCGCATCGACGAAACCGTGGTCTTCCATGCGCTGGACGCGGGCCATATAGCCAATATAGCCAAGATTCAATTGCAAACCCTGATGGACCGCCTAGCCCGTATGGACTATGTATTGGAGGTCTCCGACGCTGCGGTAGCCGAATTGGCCAAGGTGGGTTTTGACCCGGTCTATGGCGCCCGGCCGCTCAAACGTGCCATCCAGCAGCGCTTGGAAAATCCACTGTCTAAATTATTGTTAGAGGGGCGTTTTGTCCCTAAAGACACCATCCATGTGGGGGTGGACCCCATCCGTAATCCGGGCCAATTTTCCTTTAGCGCGACCTAGCGCTCACGGAGCGGCGGTGCTGCCTGTAGGGACGCGGCGGGCGCCGTCGTAGCGGCGGGCCCAATAGGCTAGGCCCATGTCGTCGACGCGCACCTCGGCCCCGGGCTTAGGTGAATGAATGAATTTCCCGTTGCCAACGTAAATACCCACGTGGCTGAAGGCACGGCGCATGGTGTTGAAAAACACCAGATCTCCCGGCCGCAACTCGGATTTATCAATCGTTTGGGTGGCTGCCGCTTGCTGCGCTGCACTGCGCGGAAGCACCAGGCCAATTGTTTGCTCGTAGATGGCTTTGACGAAACCGCTGCAATCAAAGCCGCTTTCGGCGCTGTTACCGCCACGGCGATAAGGCGCCCCGAGAAAGCCCATAGCGCTCACCACCAGACCGGAAGCCTGGTTTTGCATGAGGGTGCCAGCCTCACTGATGCGGTTTAGCAAGCCATTGTCGGCAAGCAATTTGCCTAAGTCCTCATTGTCGGAAATTGTTTGTGCGGCACTGATACCGCAGGTAAAAGCCAGACAAAGGGCGACGCGGACAGAGAAGATCATCGCTGGACTATAGTCTAGCCAGCGCCTGAAGTCAAATCAAATTTACTTTAAAAATACTTTGTAAACCATTGAAATATATATAAATAAATCTTCTGCTTTCCCTTTTTGAATATGATTTTTCTCATCCATAAGCTGCGACAGCTTAGGTCAGCCTCGTCAGGTGGCTACTCAATTTTGATTCCGGCGCGTCATTGGCTGCCGACTGTCGACTGGTTATGCTCTGCCCTTTAAGCCACCGGAAAGCATGCCTATGTTGCTCGATGTTGAAGAAAGCCAGTTAGTGCTGGTGGACTACCAGACGCGTTTGATGCCTGCATTGTTTGATGCTCCGCAGGTGATGGCCAACGCCGTGCGTTTGGCCAGCCTGGCAGCGCTGATGCAAGTGCCGACGGTGTTGCTGGAGCAAAGCCCGGATCGCCTGGGGCCGACCGCCGAGCCCTTGCTGCAGTCGACTAAGGCGCTGGCGGGCCTACGCCTGCTACGCAGCCTGCAAAAAACGCATTTCAGCGGCGTGGAGGACGGCTTGTCCGAACTATTGCGCCCGCCGGCCAAACCTGCTGGCGGAAATGCGCGCAGCCTACCCAAGCATTTGCAAAAGCCAACGCAGGATCAAAACGCTCGTCCGTCCATTGTGCTGGCGGGTTGCGAGGCCCATGTCTGCCTCATGCAAACCGCGCTGGCATTGTTAGAGGATGAGTTTGAGGTCTGGGTGGTGACCGACGCTTGTAGCTCGCGCACCGAGCGCAACCGCGATGCGGCATTTGACCGCCTGGCCGGCGCCGGCGCCGAACTCCTGACAACCGAAATGGTGGCCTTTGAATGGTTGCGCCATGCCGATCACCCCCAGTTTCGCGAGGTTCAGGCGTTGATCAAGTAAGGCGCGCTGCATGGGCCAACAGAGGCCCTAGTCAGCCACTTGCAAGTTGCATGTTCATAATCCGGCCAGCTACGCGACCCCGGCGTAGAACACTATGTGGAGACCGATATGCCCGACTACCAAGCCTTTCACCGCCGCTCTATCGACGACCGCGATGCCTTTTGGGCCGAGCAAGCCAAACGCATCGATTGGCAGACGCAGCCCAAGACGATTTGCGATTACAGCAATCCGCCATTTGCACGCTGGTTTGAAGGCGGTACCACCAATTTGTGCCACAACGCGGTGGATCGCCACCTCAAAGATAGGCCGGACCAGATCGCCCTGATTGCCGTATCCACCGAAACCGATACCGAGCAAACCTTTACCTTTCGCCAGCTCCATGCCCATGTGCAAGCCATGGCTGCGGCACTGCTGGACTTGGGTGTGTGCAAAGGTGAACGCGTACTCATATACATGCCGATGGTGGCAGAAGCTGCCTTCACCATGCTGGCCTGTGCCCGTATTGGCGCCATCCATTCGGTGGTTTTTGGGGGCTTTGCGTCGGTATCACTGGCCTCGCGCATTGAAGATGCATCACCCGTAGTGGTGGTCAGCGCGGATGCAGGTTCGCGCGGCGGCAAAGTAGTGCCCTACAAACCACTGCTGGACGAAGCGCTGGCCCTGTCCCGCCATAAGCCGCAGGCGGTGTTACTGGTGGATCGTCAATTGGCGCCCATGGCGATGACCACTGGACGCGACCATAGCTGGGCCAGCCTGCAAGCAAAACACCAAAATGCGGTGGTGCCCTGCGAATGGGTCGATGCTACGCACCCCAGCTACACCCTGTATACCAGCGGCACCACCGGTAAACCCAAAGGCGTGCAGCGCGACACCGGCGGCTACGCTGTGGCCCTGGCGGCCAGCATGGAGACCATTTTTTGCGGCAAGGCCGGTGAAACCTATTTTTCCACAAGCGACATTGGCTGGGTGGTGGGCCATAGCTACATTGTGTATGGCCCTTTGATTGCGGGTATGGCCACCATCATGTACGAAGGCCTGCCCATCCGGCCTGACGGTGGTATTTGGTGGAGCCTAGTCGAAAAGTACAAGGTCACCGTGATGTTTAGCGCGCCCACGGCGATTCGCGTGTTGAAAAAACAAGACCCGGCCTTGCTCAAGCGCTACGACCTGAGCAGTTTACGCACCCTGTTTCTGGCCGGCGAGCCCTTGGACGAACCTACCGCCCAATGGATTAGCGATGGCTTGGGCAAAGACATCATCGACAACTACTGGCAGACCGAGAGCGGCTGGCCGATTCTGACCATTGCCAACGGCGTCGAAAAAGCCCCCAGCAAATTCGGCAGCCCTGGCATTGCGATGTACGGTTACGACGTCAAACTGCTGGACGAAGCTACCGGCGAGGAACTGCAGGGTGCAGATAAAAAAGGTGTGCTCGTGATCGAAGGCCCCTTGCCGCCTGGTTGCATGCAAACCGTTTGGCAAGACGATGAGCGCTTCGTGAATACCTACTGGAAAAGCGTGCCCGGGCGCTTGGTTTACAACACTTTTGACTGGGCGACGCGAGACAAGGATGGCTATTACTTCATCCTAGGGCGCACCGACGACGTGATCAATGTAGCCGGCCATCGGCTGGGCACGCGCGAGATTGAGGAATGCATTTCCGGCCATCCCAACGTCTCTGAAGTGGCGGTGGTGGGAGTAGCCGATACGCTCAAAGGCCAAGTGGCCATGGCGTTTGCGGTGGTCAAAGACGCCAGCGCGCTGGTCGATGACAGGGCTCGCTTTGCGCTAGAAGGCGAAATCATGAAATTGGTGGACCAGTCAATTGGTGCCATCGGCCGTCCGGCGCGGGTACGTTTTGTGACAGTGCTGCCCAAAACGCGCAGCGGCAAGTTGCTGCGCCGCGCCATCCAGGCGGTATGCGAAGGTCGTGACCCCGGCGACTTGACCACGATGGAAGACCCCTCGGCACTGCAACAAATCCGGGATTTGATGTAGTCATGCAAGGTGCTCCATAGCAATTCTCTTATCGGGCCCGGGCGAGCGGGCCCGCTTTCGATGGCAAAATAGGCCCTGTTACCAAGGCGCCCAGCGCCAACGTCGCATCCGCCATCCGGTCAAGCCGTACAGCGGAAGGTCTTTTAACCAGCTTATGTTTCCCCGGAGGGAAACGGAGGTCAGCGAAAAATGAGTACGAGTTCGTCCGTCTATTCAGCCTATCTG
>CAMBFO010000010.1 GCA_945865675.1 Comamonas sp. lk | reverse complement strand
AGATCGATGAATACGGTTGATGAGGAGGAAATTACAATGATTCAAAACAGATTAAATAACCGACCGAGGAAAAGACTTGGATTCAAAACACCTTCAGAGGTGTTCCATCAATCTTTAAACCGCGTTGCGCTTCGAACTTGAATCCGCCAATTCCGCAAAGAATTTAATTTAGAAATAATTTAGTCAGGATTTATTCGTTAAGCTTAAAAATTCGAACTGCATTTCTATAAGCAACCTTCTCCATTAATTCAGGTGAAAGATAAGGTAGAAGATTATTGCGAATCTCTGCAACCATATCGCCATATGAGTTGAACCAACCACAACAAGCATCTGTACCAATCATAATTTGATCAGGGTACGTTTCAATTAGGTTTTTCCAAGCTTGTTTTAATCCATTGTCGTCAAATACGCGAGCTGTACGATTGATGCCTTGAATTTTATTGTGCGTAGAGCCCTGTGCAGATAATTCACAAACAATATTCTTTCTCTTACTGAACAAGTTAGCAAGATCTTTAGGCTGAGATAATGGCAAGCAATGTGACAAAACAGTAATAGTATTTGGAAATTCAGCAGATAACTTCAAAATATCAATGGTAAAGTTTTCGTCATGTTGTGAATGTAGCTGAACAAATCCATTGTATTTGTTTGCAATGGAATACATCTTTCGGACTGCCGGGCTATCTGTCCTGATCGTTCGCCTAATGTTTATTGGACCGCTTAAACTATTATTCGTGTGAAGCTCGCCAAATCCTTTGATCGCTCCGTTGGAAAACTGCTCTTCTGCATTTTTGAACAAGCGTTTAAAAGTCAAATTTTCATCATCTACAAGTCCAGAAACGCCACGGCTAAAGAAGACTTCCATGAACTCCATTTGCCCAACGGCAGGGATATAACGTACTTTCAATTTATCTGCAACATCATCTCTATAGTCACCTACGGCACCTCCCCATCTCACATTGTTTTTGTCCATTTGCTCCAAGATTGCAGAACTTGTGGGCCCGCCACGAAAGTAGGTATGCATATGAACATCAGCAATTGGGATGGTTTTAGCCAGCTCAACTGATTCCGAACTATGCTGAGCATATAAACTTGTACTAATCAATGAGATGATTGACAAAGCCAACCAGAATCCTAAATTTATCATTGAGTAAACGTTATAACGGGCGGATTTAAATGCGGAGCAACTAGACAATAATATTTGGATTAGTAAACAGAAAAGACATAAATTTTAACTTTAGTCACTCCCACTCCGTAGTTACTCTGTCAAAAAACTCAGTGTTTATGCGGGTTTCAAGCAATCCAAAACCAAGTGTGTAACTTTTGTGTAAGTCGCGACAGAATTTGTTAGCAAATTTCATTTCCTAATTCTCTTCTTAATCAACGACTTAAGCAAATTGAAGTTACACACTTTGCGGCTCCTTTAAAAATTTAAGAATAGGTTGATAAAAAAACTTTATAAAGAAGCCTGTCAGGGTAAAAAGTAAAGGCACCTGCGATTATCAAACCGCCAATGTATGTGTAAGTCATACATTTTTTATGTCCTATGATGTTACCAACTCTAGCAAAATAAACGCCTAAAGTAATTTGGAAAAGCACAAAAATGCTCAACAAATGGATAGGCGAGTAACCCCAAAAAACACCACCTGGCATTAACTCTTTTATCCAAAAAGAAGTTACGCAAATGATTAACATCATCGCAACCCACAATCTACCCAATACTTTATGTGGAGTTGTTCCTTTTCTTCCTAGTAGCTGTAAAGCACCAATTAAAAAGGCACTTATTGCGAAAAAAAAGTGTATTTGTATAAAAGCAGATGTATCAAACAACAAACTAAAATTCATCTATTTCCTCTATTGCGTAACTATGATTTCGAGTAGTGTCACCAGTGTGTAAGTTTATGTGTAACTAAAATTTCAGAACTCAATAAAATCAATGACTTAGTTATTTCTTAGATTGACACTCAAAAATCAAAAATCTTTACCAATCAATCACTTAAAAATTCCCGTCATTCCCACTCAATAGTAGCCGGCGGCTTACTCGATACGTCGTAAGTCACGCGGTTAATTCCACGCACTTCATTGATGATGCGGCCGGAGACTTTTTTCAACAGCGCGTAAGGCAATTCAGCCCAGTCGGCAGTCATGAAGTCGGTGGTTTGTACCGCGCGCAGCGCCACCACATAGTCGTAGGTGCGGCCATCGCCCATCACGCCCACGCTTTTCACCGGCAGGAACACGGCAAAGGCCTGGCTGGTCAGTTCGTACCAGTTTTTACCGCTGTCGTCGTCACGGAAATTGCGCAGTTCTTCGATGAAGATGGCATCGGCGCGGCGTAGCAGGTCGGCGTATTCTTTTTTCACTTCCCCCAAAATGCGCACGCCCAAGCCTGGGCCGGGGAAGGGGTGGCGATAGACCATGGCCGCGGGCAGGCCCAGCGCCACGCCCAATTCACGCACTTCGTCTTTGAACAAATCGCGCAAGGGCTCGAGCAGTTTTAATCCCAATTGTTCCGGCAAGCCACCCACGTTGTGGTGGCTTTTAATCGTGACCGCTTTTTTGCTTTTTGCGCCGCCCGACTCAATCACGTCCGGGTAGATCGTGCCTTGGGCCAAAAAGGTCGCGCCTTTCACGACGGTGCCAGCGGCGCCCTGCCCAGCTTTGAGTTTGGCGGCTTCGGCCTTGAAAACATCGACAAACAAGCCACCAATAATCTTGCGCTTGGCCTCTGGCTCGGACACACCTGCTAACTTGCCCAAAAACAAATCCGCCGCATCCACGCGGATCACTTTGGCGTGCAGTTTGCCTGCAAACATTTCCATCACCGCGTCGCCTTCATTAAGGCGCAGCAGTCCATGATCCACAAAAACGCAGGTGAGCTGATCGCCAATGGCGCGGTGAATCAAGGCGGCAGCCACCGAGGAATCCACCCCGCCGGACAAGCCCAATATCACCTCTTCAGTGCCCACTTGGGCGCGGATTTTCTCGACCGCTTCCGAGATGTAGTCCCCCATGATCCAATCCGCCTTGGTGCCACAGATATCGAGCAAAAAGCGCTCCAAAATCGCCGCGCCGCGCTTGGTGTGGGTGACTTCCGGGTGAAACTGCACACCGTAAAAGTGACGTTCTTCATCGGCCATGCCAGCAATCGGACAGCTATCGGTGCTGGCCATTAGCTTGAAGCCATGCGGCAAATCTGTCACCTTGTCGCCATGGCTCATCCAGACTTGCAGCATGCCGTGGCCCATGGGGGTAGCGTAGTCTTGTATGCCGTCTAGCAACTGTGTGTGGCCATGGGCGCGCACATCGGCATGGCCGAATTCGCGCATAGTGCCGCTTTGTACCCGCCCGCCCAGTTGCTGGGCCATGGTTTGCATGCCATAGCAAATTCCCAGAACCGGGATACCCAGTTCAAACACCAATTGCGGCGCTTTGTCGGTGTCATCCTCATAGGCGCTGGCGTGGCTACCCGAAAGAATGATGCCCTTCAAATTGCCATCGCGTGCATAGGCGCGCAGCCAGTCCTCGCTGACATCGCAAGGATGCACCTCGCAAAACACATGCGCCTCGCGCACGCGGCGGGCAATCAATTGGGTAACTTGCGAACCGAAGTCCAGTATCAGTATTTTTTGGTGCGACATCGGGTCAATGGCGGGCTTCAGTCCGCCCGGTAATTAGGCGCTTCTTTGGTGATCTGCACATCGTGCACATGGCTTTCGCGGATACCTGCGGTGGTAATTTCCACGAACTCGGCCTTGGTTTGCATATCCGCAATCGTGGCGCAGCCGCAGTAGCCCATACTGGCCCGTAAGCCGCCCGACATTTGATACACGATGGAGACCATAGAGCCTTTGTAGGGCACACGGCCTTCAATGCCTTCGGGCACCAATTTGTCCGCATTGGGGTTGCCCGTGCTGGACTCTTGAAAGTAGCGGTCGGCGCTGCCTTGCTGCATCGCGCCAATGCTGCCCATACCCCGGTAGCTTTTGTAGCTGCGGCCCTGGTAGAGCACGATTTCGCCCGGCGCCTCTTCGGTGCCAGCAAACATGCCGCCCATCATCACCGAGCTGGCGCCTGCCGCTACGGCTTTGGCAATATCGCCGCTGTAGCGCACACCGCCATCGGCAATCAAAGGCACGCCAGTACCGCGCAAGGCAGTTGCCACATTGTCAATCGCCATGATTTGGGGCACGCCCACACCGGCCACAATGCGCGTGGTGCAAATGGAGCCTGGGCCGATACCGACCTTCACCGCGTCTGCCCCCGCCTCCACCAGCGCCAGCGCCGCCGCGCCGGTGGCTATATTGCCACCGATCACATCGACCTGGGGGTAGTTTTGCTTGACCCAGCGCACCCGCTCGATCACGCCTTTGCTATGCCCATGGGCGGTATCGACCACGATGGCGTCCACGCCGGCGCGCACCAGGGCTTCCACGCGCTCTTCTGTGCCCTCGCCCACCCCCACCGCCGCGGCCACGCGTAATTTGCCAAAGGCATCCCGGGCTGCATTGGGAAAGCTGGTTTGCTTGGTAATGTCTTTGACGGTAATCAGACCCTTGAGTTCAAAGGCTTCGTTCACTACCAGTAAGCGTTCCAGGCGATGCTTGTTCAGCAGCGCCTTGGCTTCCTCCAGCGTGGTGCCATCGGGCACGGTGATAAGGCGTTCGCGCGGCGTCATGATGTCGCTGACGCGCTGGTCATAGCGGGTTTCAAAGCGCAAATCGCGGCCGGTGACGATACCGACCACCTTGCCAGCATCGCACACGGGAAAGCCCGAAACGCCTAATTGGTCAGACAAGGCCATGACCTCGCGTACCGTGAAATACGGGCTAATGACTACCGGATCGCGCAGCACGCCAGACTCATAGCGCTTGACTTTGGCGACCTGGGCGGCCTGTTCGGCCACGGTCAGGTTTTTGTGTACCACTCCGATACCGCCTTCCTGGGCAATGGCAATTGCCAGGCGCGCTTCGGTTACTGTGTCCATGGCGGCCGACACCAGGGGCATATTCAGGGCGATATTGCGGGAAAACTGGGAGGCGAGAGAGGTGTCCTTAGGCAGGACTTGGGAGTACGCTGGCACCAACAACACGTCGTCGAAGGTGAGCGCTTTGCCGAGAAGGCGCATGTCAAAGCTCCAAAAAACCGATTGTACTCGTGGGCTTAGCGCCTCCCCAAGGGCAGCTTCAGTGGTGCACACTAGTACCCGGCTTTAGCGCCAGGCCGCTTTTTGGCGAACAGGCCGGCGGCCTTGGCCCCCTGGCGGACAAAACGCTCGCGTCGGGCCACTTTGGGGTCCACCCGCAAGAGGCGGTAAAACTCAATGCGGTCGCCGGTCACCGGCACCCGGTCTTTCGGACATCGAAGGCCCCAAATACCTACCTCCAGCGCCGTTAGCGTTGCGAGCGGGATGCCCAGCACTTGGGCGATAGCAGGCAAGGCCTGCGCCAGCTGGCAGCCTGCGGGCAACTGCACCGATTGGTGATGCACAAAGCGTGGCCCGGGTGAATAAACCACATCAACCGAAATGGACGGGGTGGCCGCATGGCCTGCGCGTTGAGCGCCTGCATCCTCAGGCATCACCGTATACCTGCTGCGCGCGTTTCACAAAGGCTTCTACCAGCGTGGCGGCAATTTTGTCAAACACAGGGCCTACCAAGGCGCCCAGCGTGGCACTAGAAAAACCATAACGCAGTGAAAGCTCTACTTTGCTGGCCTGCTGCGAGCCATCACCCACTGGCAGGAATAGCCATTGCCCATCCAGATTAGAAAACGGCCCTTTGACCAATTGCATATCTACCTGGCTGGGGGCGGTGTGGGTGTTGCGGGTGGTAAAACTTTGGTGGATGCCACCAAAGGCAATACCGACTTGCGCCGTCATACCTGCGTCGTCCTGCTGCAAAACCTCGGCACGGTCGCACCAGGGCAGGAACTGCGGGTAGCGCGCCACGTCCGTCACCAGAGCGTACATTTGCGCCGGGCTGTAGCACAGCAGGACTGACTTGTGAACGGTTTTCATAGAATGGGCCTTGCGCGCGGATTGTAGTGAAGGCCTTTGGGCCTGCGACCTGGCTCCGCCGCCCCCTTCTCCCGAGCGCTATGGCCAAAAAACCCGATACCTCCGCCCGCATTGCCGACAATAAAAAGGCGGCTTTCGACTATTTTTTCGAAGAACGATTTGAAGCGGGCCTGGTGCTTGAAGGCTGGGAGGTCAAATCGCTGCGCGAAGGCAAAGTGCAGCTCACCGACGGTTATGTGGTGGTGCGCAACGGCGAGATATTCATCATTGGCCTGCAAATCCACCCGCTCAACACCGCTTCCACCCATATCAGCCCAGACAAGGTGCGCACCCGCAAATTGCTGATGCACAAAGCCCAGATTAAGCGCCTGATCGGCAAAGTGGACCAAAAAGGCTACACCTTGGTGCCCATTAATTTGCACTGGAAAGCGGGGAAGATCAAGTGCGATATTGCGCTGGCCAAAGGCAAGGCCGAGCACGATAAACGCGACACCATCAAAGACCGCGAGGGCAAGCGGGAGGTAGAGCGCGCGATGAAGGTTCACCACCGCTAGGCGCTTGCAGGCCATCCCCGCTAAGCGCAATGGGATACGGCAGCCTATCGGTGCGTAGCCTGTTTCGGCCCTACACCAAGTCTTTCAGCGGATGCGAAAAAACCGGCCAAGGGCTTTGGAAAAAGGGTTCCACCATCTGCAGCGTCACATCTTCCACCCGGGCAGGGTTCCACTGGGGGTTCTGATCCTTATCGATAACCAGTGCCCGGATGCCTTCCACGGTGTCGGTGGCAGCGCCGCTGCGACCTAGGTGCGCGCTGTGAAAGCAATGGCGCACCATATCGCGTTCCATACGCAAGTCATCGGCCAATGACATGGTGCGCGCACGGCGCACATGCTCCAGTGCCACGTGCAACATCAAGGGCGAACGTTTTCGCAATCCCGCGGCAGTTTCCTGCGCCCACGGGTCCGGGTCCGTATCCAATGACTGAAGGATTTCAGCCACCGTGGCATGCGAAAAATGGCGGTTTATCAGGCCCCAGGCGTGCATATCAGGATACGGCGGGCCGGCTTGCGCGGCCACGGTATGGCCTTGCAGCCATGTATCCAAGGCCTGGGCTTTTGTCCAATCCAGCGTTTGCAAGCCATCCCAGGCGGCGGTTTGGTGCGCAGCCTCGATATGCCAGTCAGCAAGGTCCAGGGAAATGGCCTGGTCGGCATTGATATGCTGCCCCGTCAGCGCTAGCCATTGCCCGGTAGCCCCTGGGCAACGGCTCAAAAAATAACCGCCGCCTACATCAGCAAACAAACCGATCAAGGTTTCGGGCATGGCCATTTTGGTCCGCCCGGTCACCAAGCGGTGGGTCGCACCCTGGCATAAGCCCATGCCGCCGCCGAACACAATACCGTCCAAAAAAGCAATTAAAGGCTTGCCCAGGTGGTGGGTCAGGTAGTTAAGTGCATATTCTTCGGTAAAGAAGTCTTCCAATTGCGGCGTGCCTGCCATTGCAACTTCATGGAAGAAACGGATATCTCCGCCAGCGCAAAAGTTGCCAAAGGGCCCGTTTTTATCGCTGCCCCGCATGGCGATGGCGTGGATCGTCGGATCGTCTTTCCAGCGGAGCAAGGCGCCCGCTATGCCACGCACCATGCCCAGGCTCAGTGCATTCATAGCCTTGGGACGTGACAGCGTGATCAGGCCTACGCCGCCCTTCTCTTCCAGCAGCAGAAATTCAGACATCGCCTGGCTCCAAATTCCCCGCCCGCCTTAAGCGCCGCGGCTGGCTTTCTTGCGCTCGTGTTCTTTCAAAAAGCGCTTGCGCAGGCGTACGCTTTTGGGAGTGATTTCGACCAGCTCATCATCCTCAATGAACTCCACGCCATACTCCAAATTCAAGTCGATAGGGGGCGTGATTTTGATAGCGTCTTCTTTGCCGGACACCCGGAAGTTCGTCAATTGTTTGGTCCGCGTGGCATTGACTACCAGGTCGTTATCGCGGTTGTGGATGCCCACAATCATGCCCTCATAGACCGGGTCGTTGGCCCGCACAAACATGCGGCCCCGGTCGTCCAGCTTGCCCAGGGCGTAGGTGAAAATTTCGCCGTCGTCCATGGAAATAAGTACACCGTTTTTACGACCACCGATATCGCCTTTGTGCGGCTCGTAGCTATCGAAAATGTTGGAAATCAGGCCCGAGCCGCGGGTCAAGTTCATGAATTCATTGGTAAAGCCGATCAGGCCGCGCGCAGGAATGCGGTATTCCAAACGTACGCGTCCGCGTCCGTCGGGCTCCATGTTCACCAACTCACCCTTGCGCTCGCCCAGCGCTTGCATGACGCCGCCCTGGTGCTGTTCTTCGATGTCGGCAGTGACCAACTCGATAGGCTCGTGGCGCTCGCCATCCACATCCCGAAACACCACGCGGGGTTTGGATACTGCCATCTCATAGCCTTCGCGGCGCATGTTTTCCAACAGAATGGTCAGGTGCAATTCGCCGCGTCCGGCCACTTCGAAAATACCCTCTTCGTCGGTTTCCTTCACCCGCAGGGCCACATTGTGTTGCAGTTCCTTTTGCAGGCGGTCCCAGAGTTGGCGACTGGTGACGAATTTGCCTTCGCGCCCTGCCAGTGGCGAGGTGTTGACGCAGAAGTTCATGATCAGCGTGGGCTCATCAATCTTGAGCATAGGCAAAGGCGCCGGGCGCAGCGGATCGGTGACTGTTACGCCGATACCGATATCGGCAATACCGTTGATCAGCACAATTTCGCCCGGCCCAGCTTCAGTGACCTGCACGCGGTCTAAGCCCTGGAAAGTCAGCACTTGGTTCACGCGGCCTTTGACCACCGGCCCATCTTCACCGGACATCACCAGCACATCCTGGCCGGCTTTAAGCGTGCCCGCACTGATTCGGCCCACGCCGATGCGACCGACAAAAGTGGAAAAGTCCAGCGCTGAAATCTGCAGTTGCAGTGCGGCCTCGGGGTCGCCTGCCTGCGGTGGCACATGGCTCAAGATGGTGTTGAACAAGGCCGACATATCGGGCCCCCACTGCTCGCCGGAAGCGCCTTGCTCCATCGAGGTCCAGCCGTTGATGCCAGATGCGTAGACCACCGGAAAATCCAGTTGCTCATCGCTTGCACCAAGTTTGTCAAACAAATCAAAAGCCGCATTGACCACCATGTCTGGGTTAGAACCCGGCTTGTCCACTTTGTTCACCACCACAATGGGTTTGAGTCCTAGGGCAAGCGCCTTCTTGGTCACAAAGCGGGTTTGGGGCATCGGTCCTTCCTGCGCATCGATCAGCAGTACCACGCCATCGACCATAGACAGCGCGCGTTCTACCTCGCCGCCGAAGTCGGCGTGTCCAGGGGTATCGACAATATTGATGTGGGTCCCCTCCCAACTGACGGCGCAGTTCTTGGCCAAAATGGTGATACCGCGCTCGCGTTCGATGGCGTTGTTGTCCATCACCGTGTCCACCACTTTTTCATGGTCTGCAAAAGTGCCGGACTGACGTAACAACTGGTCCACCATCGTGGTCTTACCGTGGTCAACGTGCGCAATGATCGCGATATTGCGGATTTGTTTACTGCTCATGGTTATCTTTCTTTCTACAAACTCAAAACTCAAAATTCAATTCAGCCAGGCCGCTTGCTGGCGCACCTGCGCAATATCCAGCGGACTAAGCAGGCGGGTGGGGATCAACTCGCCTGCCTCGATATGGCCAGTGCCCAGCAGGGAACGGGGGTCTTGCGCATACACCGCCACCTGCCTCGCATCGTCCCAATTGCCACGACGGCGCAGGCCACTTAGAAACCGCCCTGCATTGTCCGTATCCAATGTGATGGGCGCATGACCGGACAACAAGCTGTCCACGCTTTGCAAGCAGGCCAGGCGCTGCGCCATATCCATGGCCTCGAACGCCTGTAACTCCACGCAAGTGCCTATCTGGAAATCGCCAGTCTGCACACGGCGCAATGCACTCAAGTGCGCGCCGCAACCCAGGGCTTGCCCGATATCTTCTGCCAGGGTACGGACATAAGTACCCTTGCTACAGGCCACTTCGACCGACAACGTTGGCACGGTTGCCGCCGAGTCATCGGCCAGTAGCGTGATTGCATGAATCTGCACATGGCGGACCGTCCGCTCCACTTCAATTCCGGCACGTGCATACTCATACAAAGCCTTACCGTCTTTTTTCAGCGCACTGTGCATGGGCGGAATTTGTTCAATCGGACCGGTAAAGCGGGCCAGCACTTCGTTGATGCTTTGGCGGGAAACCTCCACAGGCCGGGTTTGCAAGACGTCGCCTTCCGCGTCTGCCGTCGTAGTCGTCACACCCAATCGCAAAACTGCTTGGTACACCTTGTCCGCATCCAGATGCATTTGACTGAACTTAGTCGCAGCACCAAAACATAATGGCAGTACACCGGTGGCCAAGGGATCCAGAGTGCCCGTATGCCCCGCCTTCTCAGCGGCCAGCAACCACTTGGCTTTTTGCAAAGCCTGGTTACTGGACCAACCCAAGGGCTTGTCCAGTAAGAGCACCCCATGCACGGGGCGCCTTGCAACCCGTGCATGCGGCGCGTTCATGCTGCTCAGTCTTCCTGGGCTCGCGAGGATACCGCCCGCGCTATCAGGGCGTTCATGTCCGCAGCGCGCTCGGTGGTTCGATCAAAAATAAAGTGCAATGTCGGCACGGTATGGATGTGTAGGCGTTTAAACAAACCGGCGCGCAAAAAGCCCGCCGCTTGGTTGAGTCCTTCGCCGCACTGCGCCGCATCGCCCACCAGCAAACTGAAATACACCTTGGCGTGCGCATAGTCGGGCGTGACCTCCACCGACTGAATCGTCACCATGCCCACCCGCGGGTCTTTGAGTTCGCGGGCAATCAGCTCGGTCAGATCGCGCTGGATCTGATCGGCCACGCGAAAACCGCGGTTGGGGGTGGAGGACTTTTTGCGCATGCAAGGTAAACGCTCAGATGGTGCGCGCGATTTCCTTGATCTCGAAGAATTCCAACTGGTCGCCCACCGCAATGTCGTTGTAGTTCTTGAGTTTGATACCGCACTCAAAGCCTTCTTTGACTTCGCGCACATCGTCTTTCATGCGCTTGAGGGAATCGAGCTCGCCGGTATAAATCACCACGTTTTCGCGCAGCAAGCGGAAGTGCGCGCTGCGGTTGACAAAGCCGCCAGTGACCATACAGCCGGCCACGGTACCGATCTTGGACGCCACAAACACGGTACGAATCTCGGCAAAGCCAATAATTTCCTCGCGCTTTTCGGGAGCCAACATACCCGACATGGCCGCTTTGAGTTCATCGACCGCGTCGTAAATAATGTTGTAGTAATGGATATCTACCCCATTGCCTTCGGCTAGCTTGCGTGCGCCGGCGTCGGCGCGCACATTAAAGCCAATCACCACGGCCTTAGAAGCAATAGCCAGATTAATGTCCGACTCGCTGATGCCACCCACCGCCGAGTACACCATTTGCACTTTCACTTCCTCAGTCGAGAGCTTGAGTAGCGAGGAGGCCAGGGCCTCTTGCGAACCTTGCACATCGGCTTTGACGATGATGGGCAGGGTTTTGACATCGCCCGAACCGATATCGCTAAACATATTCTCCAGCTTGGCCGCTTGTTGCTTGGCCAATTTGGTGTTGCGGAATTTGCCAGCGCGGTAGGTCGCGATTTCCCGCGCACGGCGCTCGTCCGACATCACCATGAACTCATCGCCCGCTTGCGGCACTTCTGTCAGGCCTTGGATTTCCACCGGAATGGAAGGACCGGCGTCTTTGATCGACTTGCCGTTCTCGTCCAGCATGGCGCGCACGCGGCCAAACGTCTGACCCGCAAGTACGACATCGCCCGTTTTGAGCGTTCCCGATTGCACCAGCACGGTGGCGACCGGGCCGCGCCCTTTATCCAAACGCGCTTCAATGACCAGGCCTTTGGCCATGGCATTGACGGGCGCGCGCAACTCAAGCACTTCGGCCTGCAGCAAGACTTGTTCCAGCAACTCATCTATACCCTGCCCGGTTTTCGCTGAAACCGAGACAAAGGGCGAGTCCCCACCGAATTCCTCGGGAACTACTTCTTCAACCACGAGTTCGTTTTTCACGCGTTCCGGGTTGGAGTCGGGCTTATCAATCTTGTTGATAGCTACCACGATAGGCACGCCAGCCGCCTTGGCGTGTTTGATGGCTTCCTTGGTTTGCGGCATCACGCCGTCGTCAGCAGCCACTACCAGAATCACGATGTCGGTTGCCTTGGCACCGCGCGCACGCATGGCGGTAAACGCCTCGTGTCCCGGCGTATCCAAAAAGGACACCATGCCGCGGGGCGTTTGCACATGGTAGGCGCCAATATGCTGGGTGATTCCACCAGCTTCGCCCGATGCCACTTTGGCGCGGCGGATGTAGTCCAACAAGGACGTCTTTCCATGGTCGACGTGACCCATGACGGTAACCACCGGAGCGCGCGGCAATGACTCCGACTGCGAATGCTGCTCTTCGTCGGTAAACGCCTCGGGGTCGTCCAGTGCCGCCACCACTGCCGTGTGGCCCAGCTCTTCCACCACAATCATGGCGGTATCTTGGTCCAGAGGCTGGTTGATGGTGACCATCTGCCCCAGCTTCATCAATTGTTTGATGACTTCCGAGGCCTTGATCGCCATCTTGTGCGCCAACTCGGCCACGGTAATGGTTTCCGGTACATGCACTTCAATGACCCGCACCTCTTGCGTTTGCATGGGCGCATGGTCTTCGCGATCACGGTCGCCGCCGCGCTTACCGCGCGGACCGGCTCGCCAGTTGGTCGAACGGCCCGCTCCTGCACCGGTGTCGCCACGGGTTTTGAGTTCTTTCTTCTTTGCCGGGTCGCCGGCCCAGCTACTGGACAGCTTGGCCGATTTGACCTCTTTGCCCGACGCCGGCGCTGCGCTGCCACCCACTTTGGCAGGCTTAGCTACCGTCGAGCCTGCTGCAGGTTTGTGCAAGGTGCCTTTTATCGCTGTTTTCGGATCCACAGCGGGTTTGGGCTCTACCTTTTTCGGTGGCGGCGCGCCCTTGGCAGGCGCCGACATCATCAAGCGGATGGCCGCAGCTTCGGCCTCGGCTTTGCGGCGACGGTCGCCCAAATCGGCAGCACGCCTGTTTTCTTCCAGTGCAGCCTCACGCGATGCTAAGGCTGCTTTCGCAGCATCTTCTTCGCGCTGAAGCAACAAAGCCGCTTGCGCTGCAGCGGCAGCCTCGGCTTGCGCTGCTGTATCTAGCGCCGCTTTTCCAGCAGCTTTGGTCAATTTACGGGGTTTGGCCCTAGCGTTATCGCTGGCGGGGCCGTCCGCGCTGTCGCTTTGGGGTTCGGCTTGGGCTCGGGCTTGGGCCGCAGCTTCCTGCGCTGCCCGTGCCTTGGCCTCCTGCTCTTCACGCGCCTGGCGGCGAGCGGCTAACTCTTCTTCTTGCCTGCGCAAAAACTCAGCCTGGTGACGCGCTTCTTCTTCGCGACGCGCCAGTTCGGCCTGGTCGATCACCGGTGCTGCGGGCGCGGGGGCTTCAAATACCTCGGCAGACTCTGGCACCGCGTCCGAGTCATCTTCCCGCCGCACAAAAGTGCGCTTTTTACGCACCTCCACCTGGATGGTGCGCGCCTTGCCGCTGGCATCGGCTTGCTTAATCTCCGTGGTCTGCTTCTTGACCAGCGTAATTTTCTTACGTTCGACGCCAGCACTCCCGTGGGCAGCTTGCAAATGGTTTAGCAATTTGTGCTTATCGGCGTCGGTCAATATATCGCTTGCCACGGTTTTGGATACCCCTGCGGATTTCAGTTGCTCCAACAAGGTTTCGGTAGATTTCTTGAGTTCACTGGCAAACTCGGCGACAGTCGTACTGGACATTTAGCGGGTAACCTTTCATGGCCGTGGCTCTTGAGCGGTGGCGTCATCGGTAAACCAATGTTCGCGCGCCTTCATGATCAGGGCAGTGGCTTCGTCAATAGACTGGCCGGTGATTTCTGTAAGTTCATCAGTAGCCAGATCGGCCAGGTCGTCCAGGGTCTTGATCCCGTATTGGGCCAATATTCCAATGTGCTCGGCGCTCAAGCCCTCCAAGTCACGCAAGTCTTGCGACACATTGGCGGAGCTCTCCTCGCGCGCGATCTCCATGGTCAGCAGCGCGTCTTTGGCGCGGGTACGGAGCTCATGCACCGTGTCCTCGTCAAAGCTCTCGATTTCCAGCATCTCCTGCAAGGGCACGTAGGCCACTTCTTCCAGGCTGGTAAAGCCTTCGGCGATCAGGATGTCAGCAATCTCCTCGTCCACGTCCAGCTTGTCCATAAACAAGCGGCGGCCAGAATCGGTCTCCACCGCCAGCTTCTCGGCGGACTCCGCCGCGTCCATGATGTTGATCTTCCAGCCCGTCAATTCGGAAGCCAGGCGCACGTTCTGTCCGCCGCGTCCGATGGCGATCGCCAAATTTTCCTCGTCCACCACCACGTCCATAGCGTGGCGCTCTTCATCTACGACGATGGAGCTGACGTTAGCGGGCGCCAATGCACCAATCACAAACTGGGCCGGATCTTCGCTCCACAGCACGATATCTACGCGCTCGCCTGCCAATTCGGTGGTGACGCCATTGACGCGGCTTCCGCGTACGCCCACACAGGTGCCGATGGGGTCAATGCGCTTGTCGTGCGATTGCACTGCAATCTTGGCGCGCGAACCGGGGTCGCGAGCGCAGGATTTGATCTCCAACAGGCCTTGCTCGATCTCAGGCACTTCCTGGCGAAAGAGCTCAATCATGAAATCGGGCGCCGAACGCGATAACAGAATCGGCGCGCCGCGCAGGGTCAGGTCCACCTCCATGATCATGGCGCGCACGCGGTCGCCCGCGCGCAGGTTTTCCTTGGGAATCATCTCGGCACGACGCAGACGCCCTTCGACACGACCGCTTTCGACGATCACATCGCCCTTGTCCATGCGCTTGACGGTACCAACAAAAATATTGTCACCGCGTGACATAAAGTCGTTGAGCAGCATTTCGCGCTCAGCATCGCGGATTTTCTGCAAAATGACTTGCTTGGCCGCCATGGCGCCGATACGCCCGATGGGCACCGACTCAATCGGCTCTTCAATGTACTCATCAACCTCTATGTCGGCAATTTGGTCTTTGGCTTCGAACAGCAAGATTTCCTGGTCCGGCAATTGCAAGCCCGCCTCGTCAGGGACGACGTGCCAGCGGCGGAAGGTTTCGTAATTTCCGCTGTCGCGGTCCAAGGCGACACGGATATCCACGTCTCCTGCGTAGAGCTTTTTGGTCGCTTGTGCTAGGGCGGCCTCCACGGCGCCCAAAACCACATCACGCTCAACGTTTTTTTCACGGGAGATCGCCTCAACCAACATCAACAATTCGCGATTCATGCCTTCACTCTCCTGACAACTCAATTCACAAACAAAAACAAGTGCTATTCAAAAGCCTTGCGCATCGCAACTCTGCGCCCTTTAGGCAGCATCACCAAGCGCATCCGCGCCCGGTTCTAACAGCGCCTCACCCTGCCCCTTGCCACGGCCCTTAAAGCTGACAATGGGCGCCAGGCGCGCCTCTTTCAGTTCGTCCAGCGCGAAACCCATGGCCTGCAGGGGCGGCGCGGGCCGCTTCTTACTCACCTTTTGGCCCGGCTTTACGGCCGGCACCTCGCTCCACACGATCTGCCAATGCGCAGCGCCTAGCGCATCACCCAGGCGCTCCAAGGTGCCACGAAACTTCTTGCGCTTGGCGTTGACAACTCCAACGCCCGCCGCGCCAATCGGCTCGCGCAAGGTGATATCAATCACCTGGCCGGTAAAGCGCTCAAAATCTGCCTCGTGCCGCAGGGGTCGGTCAATGCCCGGCGAAGACACCTCCAGACGGCTGTAGGCTGTACCCTCGACTTCCAGCGTAAATTGCAATTGGCGCGTTACCTTCTCGCAATCTTCCACCGTCACAAACTGCGCATCGTGCGCCGTACCCGGCGCCACTTGCACCCAAGGCAGGTCGATCGTGACCCGCAATAGGCCGCCAGCCGAGCGTTCCAGCTCCACCAGGTCGTAACCCAGGCCGACCACAATTTGACGCACTATGTCTTGCCAAGCCACGTTGCTGATGCCCGCTTTCCTGTGTGTCCGGCGACCTTTAAATAGCGCCTCAAAAAACAATCGACCAAAAAAAACGGGCGGTAATTACCCGCCCGTTTGGTCGTGAAGCTCATATTGTAATGGAAAAAACCCGTAAAAACCAAGCACTTAGCGCATTTGAAGCCATGTTTCTGGAGCACCGTCTCCGATTTCCACAAAGCAAGCCTTAGGCGCAGCCCGCTTTGCACGCCGCTAAAGGGCCCTCATTGGCCGGCCCAAGGTTCTAGAGAGTCACTCCCAGGTACTTCACTAGGCGCGACGCCACGACTATGGGCTGTGGCACCCGTACCGCTGCGCCAGCGCGATAGGGCGCGAAGTCAAGTGCAGCCGCATGGCTCGCAACACTTTTTAATAAGGGTATGTTCAAGGGTTTTTACTAGGGCAAACGGTCATTATCAAGGAAGATAATGACTAAGTCATTCGTCCTAACAACCCCTCTCGGAGACATACGCTATGCAGGTTCAATTGAAGGTAAATAACCGCCAGGTTTCAGTGGACGTCCCGCCCCATACCCTGCTGGTGCAGGTACTGCGCGAGCATTTGCATATGACAGGCACCCACGTAGGCTGCGACACCGCGCAATGCGGCGCCTGCACCGTGATCAAAGACGGCCATGCCGTCAAATCCTGCAATATCTTGGCCGCACAGGCGGACGGCGCCGAAATCACCACCATCGAAGGCCTGGCCGCCCCTGACGGCACCATGCACCCGATGCAGGCCGCTTTCAAAGATTGCCACGGTTTGCAATGCGGTTTCTGCACGCCGGGCATGGTCTTGAGCGCCATCGACTTGTGCGCCAAGCACCCCCATGCCAGCGCGGCTGAAGTGCGCACGCACCTGGAAGGCAATATGTGCCGCTGCACTGGTTACCAAAACATCGTCAAAGCGGTACAGCAGGGTGCTGCTGCCATGGCTTCTGCCTAAACCATTCAAGGAGCAATCAATATGGGTGCATCAGATTTTTCCAACCTCCCGCATATCGGTGAGTCGGTCCGGCGCAAGGAGGACTACCGCTTCCTGACCGGTGCCGGTCAGTACACCGACGACATCACCATGCAAGCGCAGAGCTACGCCGTCTTTGTGCGCAGCCCGCACGCCCATGCCGTGATCAAAAGCATTGACATCAGCGCGGCGTCGGCGATGCCTGGCGTGGTGCGTATCTTTATCGGCAAAGACCTCGAAGGCAAGATGGGCGGACTGCCCTGCGGCTGGTTGATCAACAACCCTGACGGCACGCCCATGAACGAGCCGCCGCACCCCGTGTTGGCCTTGGGCAAAGTGCGCCACGTGGGCGATCAATTGGCCATGGTGATCGCTGACACGCTGGAGCAAGCCAAAAACGCAGCCGAAGCCGTGCAAGTCGATTACGACGTACTGCCCGCCGTGGTTGATGTGCGCGATGCCGCCACCGGCCCACAATTGCATGATGCTGCACCCAATAACAAATGCTACAAATGGGTGCTGGGCGACAAAGGCAATGTCGATGCCGCGTTTGCCAACGCCGCGCATGTCACCAAACTAGACCTCATCAACAACCGCCTGGTACCCAACGCCATGGAGCCACGGGTTGCGATCGGCAACTACAGCCGCGCCACCGAGGAATACGTGCTCTACGTATCCAACCAAAACCCGCACGTCGAGCGCCTGCTGATGACGGCTTTTGTGCTGGGCCTGCCCGAGCACAAGGTGCGTGTGATTGCCCCGGACGTGGGCGGCGGTTTCGGCTCGAAGATCTATTTGTACGCCGAAGACGTCGCACTCACCTGGGCAGCCAAAGAAGTCAACCGCTCTATCAAATGGACCTGTGAGCGCTCCGAGTCTTTCCTGACCGATGCCCATGGCCGTGACCACGTCAGCCACGCTGAAATGGCGATGGACAAAGACGGCAAGTTCCTGGGTATGCGGGTGCATACCCATGCCAACCTGGGCGCCTACCTGTCCACCTTCTCCACCGCCGTACCAACGATTTTGTATGCCACCTTGCTAGCGGGTCAATACACTTGCCCGCAAATTTATGTGGAAGTCGATTCGTGGTTTACCAACACCGCGCCGGTTGATGCCTACCGTGGTGCCGGCCGCCCTGAGGCCACTTACCTGCTGGAACGCCTGGTCAGTCGCTGCGGCTGGGAGATGGGCCTGTCACAAGACGAAATCCGCAAACGCAACTTCATCAACAGCTGGCCCTACCAAACCCCAGTGGCTTTGCAATACGACACCGGCGACTACTTGGGCTGCATGGTCAAAGCCCAAGATATGGCCGATGTGGCCGGTTTCCCCGGACGCAAAGCGGCTAGCGCTGCAAAAGGCCTGCTGCGCGGCATTGGCTACTCCAGCTATATTGAAGCGTGCGGCATTGCACCTAGCAATATCGCGGGCGCTCTGGGCGCGCGTGCCGGCTTGTTTGAGTGCGGCGAAATCCGCGTACACCCCACGGGCAGCGTCACGGTGTTTACCGGCTCACACAGCCACGGCCAGGGCCATGAAACTACGTTTGCCCAAGTCGTTGCCGCCCGCTTGGGCGTGGCGGTCGACGCCGTCGATGTGGTGCACGGCGATACCGGTCGCGTCCCCTTTGGTATGGGCACCTACGGTTCGCGCTCCATTTCGGTGGGCGGCGCTGCCATCATGAAGGCGCTGGACAAGATTGAGACCAAGGCCAAGAAAATCGCGGCCCATTTGATGGAATCGAGCGATGCCGACGTCGAATTTGCCAACGGCGAATTCACCGTCAAAGGCACCGACAAAAAGGTGACTTTCGGCCAAGTGGCGCTCACTGCCTACGTACCGCATAACTACCCGCTTGACAAGCTAGAGCCCGGCCTGAACGAAACCGCCTTCTACGACCCGACTAACTTCACCTTCCCCGCGGGCACCTATATCTGCGAAGTGGAAATCGACCCGGCTACGGGTGTGACCCGCCTGGAGAAATTCACTGCAGTGGACGACTTTGGCACCATCATCAACCCGATGATTGTTGAAGGCCAAGTACACGGTGGATTGGTGCAAGGTATTGGCCAAGCCCTGATGGAAAACTGTGTGTATGACCGCGAAACCGGCCAGTTGCTCACCGGCTCTTTCATGGACTACGCCATGCCCCGCGCCGACGACTTCCCCGATTTCAAAATCGGCAACATCTGCACCCCTTGCACCCACAACCCGCTGGGCACCAAGGGCTGCGGCGAAGCCGGCGCCATTGGGTCGCCACCGGCCGTTATCAATGCCGTGCTCGACGCGCTGCATGGTCTGGGTGTCAAAGAATTTGACATGCCGGCCACGCCCCATCGCGTCTGGGAAGCCATTCAGGCAGCCAAAGCCTAAAACAGCAAAGGAGTTCACACATGTATGCATTCACACTAGACCGGCCTGCTTCCCTGGCTGATGCCGTAAGCGCAGCGGTTTCCGGTGGCCAGGTTCTGGCCGGCGGGCAAACGATGCTTCCCTCCATGAAGATGCGCCTGTCCCAACCCGGCCGTTTGGTCGATTTGGGTGGCGTGAAAGAATTGGCGGGCATTGAGCCCAACGGCAATTCCGTGGTCATCGGTGCCATGACGCGCCACATGGACGTTGCCAATAGCAACACCGTGCAGGCCATGATTCCGGCGCTGGCCGATCTGGCATCGCACATCGGGGACCGCCAGGTCCGCGCCATGGGCACCCTGGGTGGTTCGGTCGCCAACAACGACCCCTCCGCCTGCTACCCCAGCGCGGTATTGGGTTTGGGTGCCACCGTGCACACCAATAAGCGCCGCATCGAAGCCGATGACTTTTTCCAAGGTATGTTTACCACTGCCTTAGAGGCAGGCGAGTTGATCACTGCGATCAGCTTTCCCCAACCCAAATCGGCGGCCTACATGAAATTTGTGCAAGCGGCTTCGCGTTTTGCCTTGGTGGGCGTGTTCCTGGCCCAGACGGCGGGCGGCGTGCGCGTTGCCATCACGGGCGCAAGCCAGGGCGTGTTCCGCCACAAAGGGCTGGAAGACGCCCTCAATAAGAGCTTTACCGTGGCCTCTGCCGCCTCGGTGCATGTGGATGCTGATGGCCTGAACGCTGACATCCATGCCAGCGCGGCCTACCGGGCCAACCTGATCAGCGTGTTGACGCAGCGGGCCGTGGCACACTGCCTGGCCTGATAGCGCCTCCGGCTCAAGGGCCGGTGCAACAAGGCCCCGTGTGCACAACGCGGGGCCATTTTTTTGAGCCAAGCCATGAACTTGTTTCCCTCCATCGATGCCCTGGTCGAAGCCTTGCGCCAGGCCGGCTATTTTGCGGACCGGCGTCTGGCCACCGCCGTTTTTTTGGCGCTCAAGCTAGAGCGTCCTTTGCTGCTGGAGGGTGAGCCCGGTGTTGGTAAAACTGAACTGGCCAAGGCCCTGGCCCTTGCCTTGCAACGCCAGATGCTGCGCTTGCAATGCTACGACGGCTTGGAACAGCGCGATGCGCTGTACGAGTGGAATTACGCCGCGCAATTGCTGCATATGCGGGCCGCGCAGAGCTATTCCGAAAGCGCGCAAGGCGCAGCGCCTGCGGTAGACGCCATGGAGCGCGAGGTTTACCAGGACCGCTACTTGATTCGCCGCCCCTTGCTACAAGCCTTGCAAGCACCGGCGCCCGGCGCAGTGCTGCTGATTGACGAGGTGGACCGTGCCGACGAGCCCTTCGAAGCCTTTTTGCTCGAATACCTAGGTGAGTACCAGGTCAGCATCCCGGAAATCGGTACCGTGCGCGCCGTGGTCAAGCCAGTCACCATCCTCACCAGCAACCGCACCCGCGAACTCAATGACGCGGTCAAACGGCGCTGCCTCTACCACTGGCTGGATTACCCAGACCGGGACCGCGAGCTAGCCATCATCAGCGCGCAGGTGCCTGGCGCATCGGCCCAACTGGCGCAGCAAGTGGCCGACGTGGTGACTCGCCTTCGCAACCAACCGTTTTCCAACGCGTTCCAGCGTGCGCCCGGCATCGCCGAAAGCGTGGAATGGGCCAAGGCTTTGGTGGCGCTCGATACGCTGGAGTTGGACCCCGAAATCATGAGCGATACCGCAGGCATCATGTTCAAGCAGCGCGAAGACGTCGCCGCCCTCACCTTGGCGCTGGCGCAGGACGTACTCGCTACACCCCCTGAAGTTGACGCAGCCGCATGACTCTGGGTGATTCGCGCACCGGCAAGTTGGCGGGCAACTTGGCCGCTTTCGGGCGCACGCTGCGCCGGGCCGGCGTGCAGGTGGACAGCGCGCGCATCGGCCTGTGCGCGCAAGCAGCATTGGAAGTCGGTATGGCGGATCGGCACGACCTGAGCGCTGCGATGGAATCGGTGTTAATCAGCCGCGAGCAAGACCGCGCGGTGTTTCGCGAACTCTTCGAGGCCTTTTTCCGCGACCCGAATATGGCGCACAAGCTCTTGTCGCAAATGCTCCCAAGCGCCGAGGGTAAGGCAGAGCCCAGCAAGCGTCGGCCCCGAGTGCGCGAAGCCTTATCGCCGCCCAAAATACGCGCCCACCAAACCAAACCCAAAACCGAAGACCAAAAAGTAGACTTTGACGCCGCCATGACGGCCAGCGACATCCACCGACTGCGCCACGCGGACTTCAACGCCTTGTCCGCCAGCGAATACCGTCTGGTCGAGCGCCTGGCCCGCGACATTGCCCTGCCCCTGCCGCAGCATGCCAGTCGCCGTATGCGTCCGGGCGCCAATGGAAGCCAATTGCATTGGTCCGGCGTGCTGCGCAGCGCCGTGCGCCTGGGTGGCGAAACCCTGCACTTGCCTAAGCGCGAACGCCGCCAGCAGCCCTTACCTCTGCTGGTACTGGTAGATGTATCGGGCTCAATGGAGCGCTATGCGCGCTTGCTGCTGGCCTTTTTACATGCCGCCACGCGCAAGCATCCGCGCCGCGCAGTATTTGCCTTTGGTACGCAACTCACCGAGTTGACCGGCGCCTTCAAACTGGGCGATACCGACGCGATGCTGGACTATGCCAATGCCTTGATTGAAGACTTTGCTGGTGGCACCCAACTGGGTAAGTCGCTTGCAAGCTTGCGCGAGCACCATGCGCGCACGCTGGTGGGGCGGCGTACCATGGTGCTGATCGTGACCGATGGTTTGGACACCGGCGAGCCGCAGCACTTGGCAGAGGAGTTGGCCTGGCTGAAGCTGCACACGCGACGGATCTTGTGGCTCAATCCCCTGCTGCGCTTTGACGGTTATGCACCGCTGGCCCAGGGTGCACAGGCTTTGAGCCAGGTGGCACACGGCATGGTGGCGATCCACAACCTGACCAAACTGGAAGACTTGGCCAGCAGCCTGGCCAAACTGATGAAGCAATAAGGCCATAGCGGCATGTTTTGAATACCGACGAAAGGAAACACCATGGAAATGCAAGGAAGCCGCGATCTGGCGATCACGCAACAACAAGCTTGGGACGCACTCAACGACCCCGAAGTCTTGAAGCAATGTATTCCCGGCTGCGACAAAGTAGAGGCCAGCGGCCCTGATACGTTTTCCATCGGCATGGCCCTGAAAATCGGGCCGGTCTCCGCCAAGTTCACCGGCAAGATCACGCTGTCGGACATCAATCCACCCAACAGCTACACCATCAGCTTTGAAGGCCAAGGCGGCCCGGCCGGATTTGGCAAAGGCAATGCCAAAGTGGTGCTCACGCCCAACGGTCGCGGCAATACGCTGAGCTACGAAGTGCAAGCCTCGGTGGGCGGCAAAGTAGCGCAAATGGGCCAGAGACTGATTGACGGCGTAGCCAAGACACTGGCCGAAGATTTCTTCAAGCGTTTTGATCTGGCCATGCAGGCCCGTTACCCCGAGGCCTATGCCGCGCCCGCACAAGATGCCGCCACCGCACCGGCGCCGACCGCAGACAGCAACGAAGGCCCAGGCATGGGCGTACTCATCGGCGGCGCCATCGTCGTACTGGCGCTAGCCGCCTACGTGTTTATGCGCTAAAGCTGCGTGCGACAATCAGCATTGACATCTACACGGGGCATCGACGAACATGGGCTTTTTAGCGGGCAAAAAATTTCTCATCACCGGCGTACTGTCCAACCGCTCGATTGCCTACGGCATCGCCAAGGCTTGCCGGGCGCAGGGCGCGGAACTGGCTTTTAGCTACGTAGGCGAGCGCTTCAAAGAGCGCATCACTGAATTTGCCGCCGATTTTGATTCCACGCTGGTATTTGACTGCGATGTGGGTAGTGATGCGCAAATTGACCAACTCTTTGCCGATCTGGGTGCGCACTGGCCGCAGTTTGATGGCTTTGTGCATGCCATCGGCTTCGCACCGCGCGAGGCGATTGCAGGTAATTTTCTGGAAGGTATCAGCCGCGAGGCCTTCAAGATTGCGCACGACATCAGCGCCTACAGTTTCCCAGCCATGGCCAAAGCCGCCCTGCCCCGCTTACGTACCGGCTCGGCCTTGCTGACGCTGAGCTACCTGGGCGCGGACCGCATCATCCCCAACTACAACACCATGGGCCTGGCCAAAGCCTCGCTCGAAGCCTCGGTGCGCTACCTGGCCGAAGCCGTAGGCCCGCGCGGAATCCGCGTCAACGGCATCAGTGCCGGCCCCATCAAAACCCTGGCTGCTAGCGGCATCAAAGACTTCGGCAAACTGCTCAAAGTGGTCGCGGACGCCTCTCCCATCCGTCGCAATGTCACGCTAGAAGACGTAGGCAATGTGGCGGCGTTTTTGCTGAGCGATTTAGCATCGGGCGTGACTGCCGAAATCACTTTTGTCGATGGCGGGTTTAACAAAACCATGGGTGTGCAAACCGAATAGCAAGCGGCATGCAGACGAGAAAGGAGCGCCGAGTCGCTCTTTTTTAAGCCCGAACGCAATCGGCGTAGTAACGCGTTTTGCCGTTGTCGTCGGTTTCCTCCACCAGACCGTGGATGTCGGTCTCAAAGCCAGGGCATAGTGCATTGAACTCGCGGGCGAACTTCAGGTAATCCACAATCTTCTTGTTAAACACTTCGCCGGGAATGAGCAGCGGAATACCCGGGGGGTAAGGCGTGACGAGGCCGACGGTAACGCGGCCCTCCAGGTGGTCAATCTCCACGCGCTCGGTTTTGCGCAAAGCGATGTGTGCATAGGCGTCGCTAGGCTTCATGGCGGGCGTTAGGTCGCTCAGGTACATCTCGGTCGTCAGGCGGGCGATGTCGTACTTGGCATAAAGCTGGTGTACGTGTTGGCACAAATCGGCCAGGCCCATTTTTTCGTAGCGCGGATATTTCTGCACAAACTCCGGCAGCACGCGCCACATGGGCTGGTTTTTGGCGTAATCGTCTTTGAACTGCTGCAAAGCCGTCAGCATGCTATTCCAGCGGCCTTTGGTGATGCCGATGGTGAACATGATGAAGAAGCTGTACAAGCCGGTTTTTTCGACCACCACGCCGTGCTCGGCCAAAAACTTGGTGACGATACTGGCCGGAATACCGTGCTTGGCAAACTTGCCGCTGAGGTCCAAGCCCGGCGTCACGATGGTGGCCTTGATCGGGTCCAGCATATTGAAGTCAGTGGCCATCTTGCCAAAGCCGTGCCAGTTGACGCCGACCTTGGCTTTGGCAGCTTCGCCCTTCAATTTCCAATTGTCCGCGCGGCCAACGCCTTCGTCGGCCATTCCGTCCGGTCCCCAGACTTTGAACCACCAGTCCTGGCCGTATTCTTCGTCCACTTTGCGCATGGCGCGGCGGAAATCCAAGGCTTCCAGAATGCTTTCTTCGACCAAGGCGGTCCCGCCGGGTGGCTCCATCATGGCGGCGGCTACGTCGCAGCTGGCGATGATGCTGTACTGCGGGCTGGTGCTGGTGTGCATCAGGTAGGCTTCATTGAACAAATGCTTGTCCAGCTTGACGGTTTGCGAGTCCTGCACCAACACATGGCTGGCCTGGCTGATACCGGCCAGCAGCTTGTGAATCGATTGCGTGGAATACACCATGGCCTCTTTAGGGCGCTTGCGCTTTTTGCCCATGGCGTGGTAACTGCCGTAAAACGGATGGAAGGCCGCGTGTGGCAACCAGGCTTCGTCAAAGTGGATGTTCTCCACATAACCGTCCAGCATGTTTTTCACGGTCTCGGTGTTGTAGAGCACGCCGTCGTAGGTGGACTGGGTCAGCGTCAGCACGCGCGGCTTGATGGTGTTCACATCCACCGCACCCAAATGCTCTTTGACCAGCGGGTTAGCCTTGATCTTGGCGCGAATGGCGGCTGGCTCGAACTCCTCTTTGGCAATCGGGCCGATGATGCCGAAATGGTTACGCGTAGGCTTGAGAAAGACCGGAATCGCACCGGTCATGATGATGGCATGCAAGATGGATTTGTGGCAGTTGCGGTCCACCACCACGATATCGTTGGGCGCAACCGTATGGTGCCAGACCATTTTGTTGCTGGTGCTGGTGCCGTTGGTCACGAAAAAGCAGTGATCGGCGTTAAAGATACGGGCCGCATTACGTTCTGACGCAGCTACCGGGCCGGTGTGGTCCAGCAACTGGCCCAACTCTTCCACTGCGTTACACACGTCGGCGCGTAACATGTTCTCGCCAAAAAACTGGTGGAACATCTGGCCCACAGGGCTTTTCAAAAAGGCTACGCCACCGGAGTGCCCAGGGCAATGCCAGGAATACGAGCCGTCCTCCGCATAGTCAAGCAGGGCTTTAAAAAACGGTGGTTGCACCCCTTCGAGGTAGCTCTTGGCCTCTCGAATGATGTGACGCGCTACGAACTCAGGCGTGTCCTCAAACATATGGATAAAGCCATGTAACTCGCGCAATATGTCATTGGGGATGTGGCGGCTGGTCTTGGTCTCGCCATAGACGTAAATCGGAACGTCCAAATTTTTGCGGCGCACTTCTTCAATAAAGTTGCGCAAATTGAGCACCGCAGGGTCTAGGTCCGGGCCGGGGGTAAATTCTTCGTCGTCAATCGACAAAATGAATGCACTGGCGCGGCTTTGCTGCTGAGCAAACTGGCTCAGATCGCCGTAACTGGTGACGCCCAGCACCTCAAAACCCTCGGTCTCTATCGCCTGGGCTAAGGCCCGTATGCCTAGCCCCGAGGTGTTCTCCGAGCGAAAGTCTTCATCAATGATGATGATAGGGAAGCGAAACTTCATTTAAGGGCTCCGGCGCAGGCCATATGTTAAAAAAGAGGCGCAAGTGTAAGGATTTATTACTTCAGCAGGCTTGCATTGTTCAAAGCCGGGCGCACAATACACTCCAGAAAAGCGTGTAAACAGGAGGAAATTCTCATGGAACCGTCAACCATTTGGTGGGTTTTGGCTGGTATCACGGTGGCCGCCGAGCTCTTAATCGGCAGTTTTTACCTGCTGATGCTGTCCCTGGGCATGGCCGCAGGGGCGGTGGCCGCGCAAGCGGGCAGTCCGCTTACGGTACAGCTGGTGGTCGCCGCAGTGGTCGGCGGCGCGGCGGTGCTGCTGTGGCGCCGTTTGAAACAGGTGCGCGGTGCCGAGCTCGAAGCCCAATCCAACCCTAATGTGAATCTGGACATCGGCGCACTGGTTAGCGTGGAGGGATGGGCTCCAGATGGCAGCACGCAAGTGCACTACCGGGGCGCCAATTGGACCGCTATGCACCGGCCCGGTGTCACGTCCGAGCCCGGTGAACACCGGGTTGTCGAAGTTCAGGGCAGCCGCCTCGTGCTTGAAAAAACTTAAGGGAGAAACTTTATGGAAATCGCTATCGTCCTACTGGTCATCGCAGTCATATTTATCACGCAGTCGGTCAAGGTGGTCCCCCAGCAGCATGCCTGGGTCATCGAGCGCTTGGGCAAGTACCAGGGCACGCTGACCCCAGGCCTGAATTTTTTGGTGCCGTTTATCGACCGGGTAGCCTATAAACATGTGCTTAAAGAGATACCGTTGGACATTGCCAGCCAGGTCTGTATCACACGGGACAACACCCAGCTGCAAGTGGACGGCATTCTGTACTTTCAGGTCACCGATGCCATGCGCGCCAGTTATGGCTCGTCAAATTACTTGGTGGCGATTTCGCAGCTGGCGCAGACCTCGCTGCGCTCGGTCATCGGCAAGCTGGAGCTGGACAAAACCTTTGAAGAGCGCGACCTGATTAACGGCCAAGTGGTTGCAGCCATAGACGAAGCGGCGCTGAACTGGGGTGTGAAAGTGCTGCGCTATGAGATCAAAGACCTGACGCCACCCAAAGAAATTCTGCACGCTATGCAGCAGCAAATTACCGCCGAGCGCGAAAAGCGCGCCCTGATCGCCGCCTCCGAAGGCCGGCGCCAGGAACAGATCAACATCGCCACCGGCGAACGCGAAGCCTTTATCGCCCGCTCCGAAGGCGAGAAGCAAGCGGTCATCAACAAGGCCGCTGGCGAAGCCGCCTCCATCACCGCTGTGGCCGATGCTACCGCTGAAGCCATCGAGCGCATCGCCGCAGCTATCCGCCAACCCGGCGGCGAACAAGCCGTGCAACTCAAAGTTGCCGAACGCGCGGTGGATGCCTATTCCCGTGTAGCCACCGACGCGACTACCACGCTGATCGTGCCAAGCAATATGAGCGAAGTGTCGGCCTTGATCGCGTCGGCGATGAAGATGGTGCAAGTGGGGAAATAGCAAACGCGATCTATCCCCGCACTTCAGAACTTGACAGCGCGGCGGACTGCAGGAGCCTTAGCTCCTGGGCCCTACTTCCCGCCCAAGCCCATAGCCCGCGTAATCACTTCCTTCATGATTTCATTGGTGCCGCCGTAAATGCGCTGCACGCGGGCGTCGGCGTAGGCGCGGGTGATGGGGTATTCCCACATATAGCCGTAGCCGCCAAAAAGCTGCACGCATTCGTCCATCACTTTGCATTGCATGTCCGAGCACCAGTACTTGGCCATGCTGGCAGTCGCGGTGTCTAGCTTGTCGTGCAGTAACAGCTCGGTGCATTTGTCTACAAACACGGCGGCAATTTGCACCTGGGTTTGCAGCTCGGCCAGTGTAAAGCGCGTGTTCTGAAAACTGCCCACAGCCTGGCCGAATACTTTGCGCTCTTTCACATAGTCCACCGTCCAGTCGATGGCTGCTTGGGCGGCGGCCACGGCGCTGATGGCAATTTGCAGGCGCTCCCAGGGCAGTTGCTCCATCAGGCAGATAAAGCCTTTGTTTTCCAGCGCGTCGCCACCCAACAGGTTCTGTGCCGGTACGTGCACTTGGTCAAAAAACAATTCCGACGTGTCTTGCGCCTTGAGGCCCATTTTTTTCAAGCGCTTGCCCACCGAGAAACCGGGCATGCCGCGCTCTACCAGCAGCAGGCTGGTGCCTTTGGCACCGGCTGCCGGGTTGGTTTTGGCGACCACAATCACCATGTCCGCATGCCAGCCATTGGTGATGAAGGTTTTGCTGCCGTTCAGGATGTAGCTTCCATCGGCTTGTTTGAGGGCCGTAGTCTTGATGCCTTGCAAGTCTGAACCTGCGGCGGGCTCGCTCATGGCGATAGCGCCAATCATGGCGCCGCTGGCCATGGCAGGCAAGAACTTGGCTTTTTGCGCCTCGGTGCCGTAGCGCTCGATATACGGCGCTACGATTTCGTTGTGAAGGCTGTAGCCTATGCCTGAAAATCCGGCCCGGCCCAGTTCTTCCATCTGGATGACCGAATACAAGCGGTCCGCGCCCGAGCCGCCGTAGGCTTCGGGCATGGACATGCATAAAAAGCCGTTGTCACCCGCCTTGTTCCATACGGCCCGGTCCACATAACCCTGCTCCTCCCAATCGGCATGGAAAGGCGCGATTTCCTTGTCAATAAAGCGCCTGAAGCTGTCGCGAAAGGCTTCGTGGTCTGGGGAATACAGCGTGCGTTCAATCATGGTGATGGCTTCTCTCATTAGTCATGCAAGGGACATGCAAGGCGGGCGGTGGCCTACGCTTGCCGTTTTCAGAACAATATACTCCACCGCACCAAGCGCTGGCGCTGCCCCGAGCACAGCCACCCCCACTATTTAACGGGCAACTACGCCCCATTTCAGAGGAGACAGACCATGACCGAAGCCTATGTGTTTGACGCCATCCGCACCCCCCGCGGCAAGGGCAAGAAAGACGGCAGCCTGCACGAAGTCAAGCCTATCAACCTGCTGTCAGGTTTACTCAGTGACCTTCAAAAGCGCCATCAGTTGGATACCGCCATGGTGGATGATGTGGTGATGGGCGTGGTATCGCCAGTGGGTGAGCAAGGCAGCGTCATCGCCAAGGTGGCCGCGCTCAAGGCCGGTTGGGACTTTCAGTGCGCCGGGGTGCAGATCAACCGCTTTTGTGCATCCGGCCTGGAGGCAGTGAACATGGCGGCGCAAAAAGTGCGCTCGGGCTGGGAAGACCTGGTGGTGGCCGGTGGTGTGGAGAGCATGAGCCGCGTGCCCATTGGATCGGATGGCGGCGCTTGGGCGCAAGACCCCGAGACCAATATGCAAACCGCTTTTGTCCCCCAAGGCATTGGCGCTGACCTGATCGCCACCATGGAGGGCTTTAGCCGCACCGACCTGGATACCTACGCGATGGAGTCGCAGCGCCGCGCCGCCTATGCCCAAGCGCAAGGCTATTTCGATCATTCCATCATGCCCGTGCATGACGCCGTGGGCAATGTGATTTTGGACAAAGATGAGTTCATCAAGCCGCGTACCACTCTAGAAGGCCTGGCCTCGCTCAAACCCGCTTTCGAGCAAATGGGTGCCATGGGTTATGACCAGGTGGCGCTGTCGCGCTACCCGCAGGTGGAGCGCATTTTTCATGTGCACCACGCCGGTAATTCGTCAGGCATCGTCGATGGCGCTGCCGCTGTGCTCATTGGCAGCGAGGCCGCTGCCAAACAACACGGCCTCACACCGCGCGCCCGCATTGTGGCCACCGCCCTGAGCGGCGCTGACCCCACCATCATGTTGACTGGCCCTATGCCTGCGGCGCGCAAAGCGCTGGCCAAGGCTGGCATGACCATGGACCAGATGGACCTGGTGGAAATCAACGAAGCCTTTGCCGCCGTGGCCATGCGCTTTATGAAAGAAATGAAAGTGCCCCACGAAAAAACCAATGTCAACGGCGGCGCTATTGCCATGGGCCACCCGCTGGGCGCAACCGGCGCCATGATTTTGGGCACGCTGATTGACGAGTTACATCGCCGTAATCTGCGCTACGGCATGGCCACGCTGTGCGTGGGCGGCGGCATGGGCATTGCAACTATTGTGGAAAGAATCTAAACATGCAGACCATTCGCTACGCGCTGCAAGACGGCATTGCCACCGTCACCTTTGACGAGCCCAATTCTCCCGTCAACACCATGTGCCTGCAATGGCAGCAAGACATGGATGCATTGGCCGCGCAAGTGCTCCAAGACAAAGACAGTATCCGGGGCATCATCCTGGACTCGGCTAAATCGACCTTTTTTGCCGGTGCGGACCTCAAAAGCACCATGCGTTTGGAGCCCTCGGATGCGCCCCGCGTATTCGGCGGCATCGAGCGCATGAAAAAGTCCATGCGCACCTTAGAGTCGCTTGGCAAGCCGGTTGTCAGCTGCCTCAACGGCACTGCACTGGGCGGCGGCTGGGAGGTGGCACTGATCGGTCACTACCGCATTGCCATCGAAGACCGCAAGACCCAGTTCGGCCTGCCCGAAGTGACGCTAGGCCTGCTGCCCGGCGCCAGCGGTGTGACCAAAATGACACGCCACCTGGGCCTCATGGGCGCTCAGCCTTTTTTGGTGGAAGGTAAATTGTTTGGCCCAGCGCAGGCCTTGGAAATGGGTCTGGTGCATGCCTTGGTGCCACCCGGGCCCGAAGCCGCAGCCACCATGCGCAGCCACGCCTTGGAGTGGATTAGCGCCAATCCCCAAGCCCAACACCCCTGGGAAGCCAAAGACTACAAAGTGCCCGGAGGGCTGCCCAGCAACCCCAAGGTGGCGGGCATGCTGCCCGTGGCTCCTGCCATGCTGATGAAGCAAACCCGCGGTCTCTACCCCGCGCCTGAGGCCATACTGGCCTGTATGGTCGAAGGCCTACGAGTAGACCTGGACACCGCACTACGCATTGAAAGTCGCTACTTGGCGCTGCTGATGACGGGCATTAACGCCCGCTCCATGATCAACACCTTTTTCTTCAACCTCAATGCCATCAAAAGCGGGCGCGCGCGCCCGGCCAATGTGCCGCGTTTTGCACCGAAGAAAGTGGGCATTTTGGGTGCAGGGCTGATGGGCGCAGGCATTGCCTATGTGCAGGCGCGCAAAGGCATTGCCACGGTGCTCAAGGACGTGAGTCTGGAAAAAGCCGCGCACGGCAAAGCCTATAGCAGCAAGCTTTGCCAGGGTATGGTGGACAAAGGCCGCATGACCCTACCGGCCATGGCGCAAACCCTGGACTTGATACACGCCACCGGCGATGCCACCGACCTGCAAGACTGTGACCTGATTATCGAAGCCGTATTTGAAAACCGCGAACTCAAGGCGCGCGTCACGCAAGAGGCCGAGCCACTGCTGCGCCAAGGCGGTTTCTTTGCCTCTAATACTTCCACCCTGCCGATCAGTGGCTTGGCCACCGCAAGCCGCGCACCAGCCAAGTTTGTCGGCATCCATTTTTTCAGCCCGGTGGACAAGATGAAACTGGTGGAGATCATTCGTGGGAAAGCCACCGATGATGAAACCATCGCTCGCGCCTTTGACTATGTGCAAGCCATCGGCAAGATGCCTATCGTGGTCAACGATTCACGTGGCTTTTTCACCAGCCGGGTGTTTGGCACCTTTGTCATGGAAGGCGCAGCCATGCTGGGCGAAGGCATACCGGCCACCGTGATTGAAAACGCCGGTCTGCAAATCGGTATGCCGGTAGGCCCGCTGGCCGTGCTGGACGAAACTGCGCTGTCGCTCAGTGTGCATGTCATGGAGCAAACCATCGCCGACTTTGCGGCTGAGGGCAAAACCTATGTGCCCCGCCCCGGCGAAGCGCTGGTGGCCGAGATGGTGAAAAAACATGCTCGCCCGGGCCGCGCAGGCGGTGGCGGTTTTTACGATTACCCGGCTGAAAAGGGTGCGAAAAAAACACTTTGGCCAGGCCTGAAAAGCTTGTATGAAAAGCCAAGCCTTGCCTGGGACATCCAAACCCTGAAAGACCGCTTGCTCTACCGCCAGGCCATAGAGACAGCGCGCTGCCTGCATGAAAACGTGCTGACCAGTGTGCACGAAGCCAATATCGGCTCCATCTTCGGTATCGGTTTTCCTGCCTGGACGGGAGGCGCGATGCAGTTTATTTACGGCATGGGCCTGGATGCATTTTCCGCGCGCTGCGATGCGCTGGCTGCGCAATATGGCGATGGCTTTGCGCTGAGGCAGGACGTGAAAGACACGATTAGCCGCTACCACCCGGTGTACTAAAGCGGACAGATCCGTACACATGTGCATGCAATAATTCTTGCTGCCCAAATACAAGGAGACAGGCATGCAGTTGGTGAAACGGATTTTGGTGGGCTTGGTGGCGCTCGGCCTGTTGTTGGCGGCACTGGCTTGGGCATTTCAGCGCGAGCTTGGCACCATGTTGCTAAAGCGCATTGCGAACACCCAAGTGGGTCGCAACATCGTGCCCGATTTGCCCGATGGTCTGCACCTGGCCTTGTGCGGTACCGGCTCTCCCTTTCCTGACCCCAGCCGCGCCGGGCCTTGCTCAGTAGTGATCGCCGGGGACCGGGTGTTCATTATCGACGCCGGCGAAGGCGCCGCCCGCAACCTGGGCTACATGGGTATACCGACTGGCAAAGCCGAAGCCCTATTTTTGACCCACTTCCATTCGGACCATATTGACGGCCTAAGCCCCATCATGTTGCAGCACTGGGGCCTGGCCTCGTCCACCGCACCCCTGCCCGTCTACGGCCCTACGGGTGTAGACAAAGTGGTCGATGGCTTGAGGTCAGCCTACGTGTTCGACTACGGCTACCGCGTCAGTCACCATACCGAAAAAATCATGCCCCCTGGCGGCAGTGGCGGTAAAGGCATGCCTTTTGAACTGCCGCCCAATGGCCAGGGTGACACCGTTGTAGTGCTGGATGACAAGGGGCTCAAAGTAACGGCCTTTCGCGTTAACCATGCGCCGGTTGAGCCAGCCGTGGGGTACCGCTTTGACTACAAGGGCCGCTCTATCGTAATCAGCGGCGACACCACCAAAGTGCCCTCGGTGGTGGCTATCTCCAAAGATGTGGATATCTTGTTGCATGAAGCTTTGCAACCCAAGCTGGTGGCGCTATTAGGCGATGTGATGACTGATAAAAAAATGGATAACCTGGCGCATGTGATGCGCGACATCCTGACTTACCACACCACGCCGGAAGAGGCGGCGCAAGTGGCCTCAGAGGCCGGGGCCAAACACCTTGTTTTTAACCATATCGTGCCCCCTATGCCGGTGCGCTTTGGCTATCCGGCCTTTGTGGGCGACGCGGCCCAGTTTTACAAGGGCCCGATAACGGTTGGTGAAGACGGCATGTTCTTTAGCCTGCCCGCCAACTCCAGTGACGTGGTCAAAAAGCGGCTGATGTAATGACACAGTCCGCAAAGCGCGGTCAATAAAATAATTTCACTATGCTTAATCTATTCTTCAAAGCCACGATTCTTGGGGTGTACCTGTTGGGCATTGCCTCGCATATCGTCGTGTTTCCCGGCCAGAGCGGGCCGATCGTGCAAACCATGTCGCTGGCCTTGTTGCTGATCCATGCGCTGGAGTGCCTGCTGGCCTATCGTTACATCAAGCTATATTCCGGTCCGCTACTTGTAAGCCTCCTGCTGTCTTTGTTATTTGGCTTGCTGCATTGGATGCCGCTGGCGCGAAAGGCACGCCAGGCGGCACTAGAACAATCGCCGCAATGACAGCCCATGCGCCTTCGCGTCTGCGGCGTATTCTGGTCGGTGGTGCCTTGTACCTGGGTGCCCTGGCAATTGGTATTGGCTCTGCGCTCTGGGTCTTAAAAAAAGCAGCTTGGCTCAACCCTTCGGTACAGGTAGGCGCTTGGCGTGCCGACTTGCAGGCCGGTAGCGTAGATGCCGATATGTACACCCGTGCCACCGTGGCGGTCAACGCCTTATTGGCTCTGGGCCGCAGCGAAACCATGTATTTTGTCGCGACGCACGATGACACCGGCCATGCCCTGCGCTCGCAATGCAATTACCGCATCAGCGGTGTGCCGCCCAAAGCGCGCTGGTGGAGTATTACGGCCTATGCCGACGATATGTTTTTGTTTGATGCGCCCAATGCGCATTACAGCCTGAACGGCGACATCGCGCAGCTCAGCAGCGAAGGCCTTTTCAGCTTTACCACCGGCCCCCAGGAACAAAGCGGCAGCTACTGGCTGCCTACGCCAGGCAAGCGCGGCATGCTGCTCACCTTGCGCTTGTATAACCCGGATGCGGCCCTGCAAGCGGCGCCGCAAAGCCTGGTGCCACCCAAAATTCAGCCCGTGGGAGACTGCGTATGACCAGCTGGTCCAACACCCGCCGGCTTTGGTTTTACCGCATTGCCACCCTGTTAAGCACGGCGGTATTGGCGCATTTACTCACTGTGTGGGCAGTGCCACGCCTGATCATGCAGGTGCTGATGAACGGGCCGATGGCGCAAAAAATGAATATGCACAACCAGGCGGCTTTTCCGCCGCCGGTCAATGCACAGTCTCGCAGCGTGGTCATGCCCAGCCCGGACTTGCTGTATTCGGTTTGCGTGTTTGACCTGGTCGACGGTCCGGTGCGCGTGCGTGCCGCGCCCCAATCGCCAGATTATTGGTCGATAGCTTTGTACAGCGCCAACAGCGACAACTTCTTTGTGCGCAATGACCGCCAAGCGCAGGGCGCACCGATAGACCTGTGGCTGGTGCCCGCCGGCGGCGCCAAGGGTGCAACGCCGGTGCCCCAAGGCGCACAAGTCGTAGTGAGCCCCTCAGGTACCGGCTTTTTGCTGATGCGTCTGCTCGCCTCGGACTACCAGGCTGACCAAGCGCAGTTGGAATCGGCCCGCCGCACCCTGCGCTGTGAGTCGGCCAAGGCCGTCTAAATAGCAGCTGCCCATGCTCGCCGCTTTTCTGCGTCGTTGGTTTTTGTGGCAGACCCTGGCTTACGCCGCCGGCAGTGTGTGGCTGGTAATGGTCTGGCAATGGCCGGCTTGGTGGCTGCTGGCCGCTTGGTTAGCGCTGCCCTTGCTAATTTTGTGGGTATGGACTGCAAAACTCACTTTGCATTCCCGCCCGCAAGGGCTTAGTGGCTGGGTTTGGTGGCGGGCTATCGCGGGCGAGACCTGGGCGATTTACCGCTTGTTGGTCTGGGCTATGCCCTGGGCCCGTGCCCATTCGCAAATGCTGCAAGCCGGCGCCCAAGATCAGCAAATACCTGTGTTGTTAATCCATGGCTATTGCTGCAACCATGGCGTGTGGCGTGATGTGGCGCCACGCTTGCAAGTCCTAGGCCATACCGTGCTGGCTATCAACTTAGAGCCATTTTTTTGCTCCATTGATGACTATGCGCCCCAGGTGGAGCAAGCGGTAGCGCAACTACGCGCCCAGACCGGTCAGCAGCGTGTAGCTCTGGTGGGCCATAGCATGGGCGGCCTGGTGATACGCGCCTGGATGCGCGCCTATGGCGACGCGCAAGTCGCCGTCGCAGTGACGCTGGGCAGTCCACACCAGGGCACCCAAATCACGCCCCATGCCAAGTTAGCGAACGCTCGCCAAATGGTCTGGGCCAACGACTGGCTGCAAGCACTGCAAGATTGTGAAAGCCCCCAGCGCCGCGCCCTGCTGCGCCTTGCCTTGACCGCGCAAGACGCTATTGTTTTTCCACAAACTGCACAAAGTCTGCCTGGCGTGGATACCCAGGTGTTCAGCGGGATCGGGCATTTGCAGCTGTGTACCGATGTACGGGTGTTTGCGTGGGTGGCAGCGCAACTGCATGCGCGTCAGAAGCAACAAGCCATACGCTAGGATGTTGGCTTTCGCATTGATCGCATGCCCCCATTAGACGATTCCCTGGCTCCGATTGCAGCCGGTTTCAGCCCTGCGAACATGCCCCGCCCTGCCTCTCTCGCCGCCCTGTTCTGGGCCATCAGCGCAATCGCGCTGCAAGGCTTTGGCGGGGTGTTGGCGGTGGTGCAGCGCGAGCTGGTCGAGAAGAAACAGTGGCTCACGACCGAGGAATTTGTTGAGGACTGGGCGGTGTCGCAAATCATGCCTGGCCCCAATGTGGTGAATCTGGCCCTCATCATCGGCGACCGCTATTTCGGCTGGCGGGGTGCTTTAGTAGCCTTGGCGGGCATGCTCACCTTCCCACTTTTTTTGGTCATGGCGCTGACGATTGGGCTAGCCGGCATAGGGCATCTGCCCGCAGTGCAGGGGGCTTTGCGCGGCATGGGCGCAGTGTCTGCGGGCTTGATTTGTGGTACCGGTATACGCCTGGTACCGGCCTTGCGCAGCAACGCCATGGGCAGACTGCCCTGCGCGCTGATCGCCGGATTGGTGTTTATCGCCATTGCTCTTTTTAGGGTGCCACTGGCCTGGACGCTGCTGGGCATTGGCTTGCCAGCCTTTTTTTGGGCCTTGCACCGCATCCGTACTTTGGCCGCTAAAGCGCAGGAACTTGCATGACCGGGTTTGGCTACGGCAATTTACTGGACCTGCTAGGCTGCTTTGTCACCCTTTCTTTGCTGTCGGTAGGTGGCGCAATTACCACCGTACCCGAAATGCACCGTTATTTGGTGGCGCAAAACCCCTGGTTGACGGAAAGCCAGTTCAGCGCCTCAATTGCGCTGGCGCAGGCAGCGCCTGGTCCCAACGTTTTGTTTGTGGCGGTGCTGGGCTGGAATGTGGGCATGGCCTCGGGCGGCGGCCCAGACAATGGCCCTCTGCCCTGGGCCTTGGCCAGCGCGGCCATGGCGGTATCCATGGTGGGGATCATCATTCCCAGCACCACGCTCACCTTTTTTGCAGCCCGCTGGGGTCAGCGCAATCGCGAACGCCCTGAGGTGCGCGCATTCAAGCAATCTATGGCCCCAGTGGTGATAGCCCTGCTGATCGCTACCGGCTGGCTGCTTACCGCTAGCCATGGCAATTTGCAGCAAGCGCCCTTGCTCTGGCTGCTTACTGTCGCGTCGGCGCTGATGGTGTGGAAAACGCGTATCCACTTGCTGTGGCTCATCGGGGCCGGCGCGCTTGCAGGGTATTTGGGCTTGGTGTGAGCCATGCCTTTGCACTTAGCCGCCCTTGATAAGCGTCCATGGCTTTTTGCCTATTCGCCGCTCGCGGGCATTCCTAATCGTTTGAGCCTTGCGGCTTCGACGATCTCGATCCAATAGCCATCGGGCTCTTTGATGAACGCAACATCTTTCATCTTGCCTTGGTCCGGTCGTTTCACCTACGGCACCTGGTTTTCCTCAGACCCGCCAGACCTGGGACTAACCCACGCGTTTTGGTAACCCTTAGTTTGGGTTCTCGAAAAACACGTAATTCGTCGCGTAGTCGCTGATCTCGAAATAGACTTTTTTCTCGGCCGCGTCGGCTTGCATATTCTGGTTTTCATCCAGCACGCCATAACCAAAGCGGTAAGGGCGCGGTTTGTTGTCGTCGGTTCCCATGGCAGTGCTAAGTTTGTCCACTTTCAGAAAGCGGCGTACCAGCTTGTCGCCGGCATAGACTTCCAATACGCCGCTGGTGCCGGTCCAGTTTTGGATGTCACGCCCCAGTTTGTTTTGCTGCTCCTGGGTGCAGGCGCCCAGGGCAAACAAGATTGCCGCTGCGCTTGCGCCAAGCGCGAGATACTTCGAGTTGAAACGGTTTTTCATGGTAATGCTCCGGGTTGAATAGCTAGCCCGCTGCGCTGGCGCAGCACTTCGTACAAACATATGCCGCTGGCGACTGACACGTTGAGACTTTCCACCGCCCCGCGCATCGGCAGGCTGACCAGTTGGTCGCAGGTTTTGGTCGTCAGTTGGCGCATGCCGTCGCCCTCGGCGCCTAACACCAGTGCAGTCGGACCGCGAAAATCAGCTTGGTACAAGGTACGTGGCGCTGCATCGCTGGTGCCGGTAATCCAGATATTGCGCTCTTTGAGTTCCATCAAGGTGCGCGCCAGATTGGTCACCATAAAGTAAGGCACGGTTTCTGCCGCACCGCTGGCCACTTTGGCCACTGTGGCATTGATACCTGCGGCGTGGTCTTTGGGAGCGATCACCGCATGCGCTCCCGCACCGTCGGCAACGCGCAAGCATGCGCCCAAGTTATGTGGGTCGGTAACGCCGTCGAGCACCAGTAGCAAGGGCGCCTGTCTTTCCTGAACCGGTAAATCAGCCTGTGCGGATTCCAAATCTTCTAACAGGGTATCGAGCGAATGAGCCTGCGGCAAAGGCCGCGTGCGCGCCGCAACGCCTTGGTGGCCGTGGTTGCCGCAAAGTTTGGACAAGCGCATGCCGTCCGCTTCGATAAGCCGCACACCAGCTTCGTGTGCCTTCTCCAGAAACTGCCGCATGCGGGCGTCGCGCCGGGTGGGCTCGTAGTACAGCTCGACAATCGACTGCGGCGCGATTTTCAGTCGTACACCGAGCGCATGAAAACCAAAAAGAATGTGGGAAGCGGACATCGCCCGATTATCGCGGCTGGCCGCGGTGCTGCAGCCAGCTCAGCCCAGCGAGACCGCCGTACTGACATCCGAGGCCAGGCGCCCAGCTTCAATCGTCAGGCAGCGCAGGCAGCGCTGGGCGATAGCGCGGTCATGGGTGACCAACACCAGCGTCGTTCCCAACTCGCGGTTGAGCTCAAACATCAGCGCCATGATGGTCTCGCCAGTCGCAAAGTCCAAGCTACCCGTGGGCTCGTCAGCCAGCAAGACGGCAGGTTGCACCACAAACGCGCGGGCCAGCGCCACGCGCTGCTGTTCGCCCCCACTGAGCACCTTGGGGTAGGCATGCAGCCGCTGCGACAGGCCCACACGCTCTAGCATGGCGGCAGCTAACTTACGCGCGTCTTTGCTCCCCGATAGCTCCAGCGGTAGCATCACGTTTTCCAGCGCCGTCAAATTACCCAGCAACTGAAAGCTTTGGAACACAAAGCCAACTTGCCGCGACCGCAAGGCGGCGCGCGCGTCTTCATCCAATGCAAACAAGTCCTGCCCCGCGATATGCACCGTGCCACTGGTGGGCGTGTCCAGGCCTGCGATGATGGACAGCAGCGTACTTTTACCCGACCCGGAGGCACCCACAATGGCGACCGCCTCGCGTGCCTGCAGCGAAAAGTCGATGTTGTGGAGGATTTGCAGGGTGCCGGTGGAGTCGCTGACCGACTTGCAGACTTGGCTTACCGCGATAATTGAATCAGACATGGAACTTTCAATGAATCGCAGGTACTTTAACGCAAGCGCACTTGGCCTTTTACTCTCTGGCAGCTTTACGACCCAGGCCAAAGCACAGGCGACGCTGCTGGTGGTGGGCGATTCGCTCAGCGCCGAATACGGGCTCAAACGCGCAAGCGGCTGGGTCGCCCTGCTCGATAAGCGTTTGCGCGACGAGGGCAAGGCAATCACCGTGGTCAACGCCAGCATCAGCGGCGACACCACCTCAGGCGGCCTGTCGCGCCTGCCGGCGCTGCTCAAGCAGCACCAACCCCAACTGGTACTTATTGAGCTGGGCGGCAACGATGCCTTGCGCGGCCTGCCCCTAAAAACCAGCCAAGACAATTTAGAGGCCATGGTCAAGGCGGCGCAGCGCCAAGGCGCCAAAGTGCTGCTGTTGGGCATGCAAGTGCCACCCAATTACGGGCCGCAGTACGCCGCCGAGTTCAGCGCGATGTACGCCGAAGTAGCCAAGCGCCATAAGGCTGGCCTAGTGCCCTTCTTTCTCAAGGGCGTGGCTGATACCGATAATGCCGACGCAATGTTCCAGAGCGACCGTATCCACCCGGTGGAAGCAGCGCATCCGATTATGCTGGGCAATGTGTGGCCAGCCTTGAAAAAGCTGCTGCCATGAGTTTGCAATTGGTCAACCCGCGCGAGGTCATTGACCGATATAGCACCTTTGACAGCATCATTGATGCCCGCAGCGAGTCTGAACACGCGCTGGACCACCTGCCAGGAGCTATCAACTGGCCCACACTCAATGACAGCGAACGCCAGGCGATTGGCACGATGTACAAGCAGGTCAATGCCTTTGAAGCCAAAAAACGTGGCGCGGCGATTGCGGCACGCAATATCGCCAGCCATATTGAAACCCATGTGCTGGACAAACCGCGTGACTGGACTCCGCTAGCCTACTGCTGGCGGGGCGGTAAGCGTAGCGGCGCGCTCTCCCTGATCCTGGACCAGATCGGCTTTCGGGTCAGCCTGGTCGAAGGAGGCTACAAGGCCTTTCGCGCCGAAATGCTGCTCGACATAGAGCGCCTGGCCGGGCAATTGCAATTCAAGGTGATTTGCGGCACCACGGGTTCCGGCAAAACAAGGCTGCTGCAGGCATTGCTTGCCCAAGGCGCGCAGGTACTGGACCTGGAAGACCTGGCGCAACACCGCAGCTCGGTTTTGGGCGCTATTCCCGGGCAGGCGCAACCCAGCCAAAAACGTTTTGACACCCTGGTTTGGGACGCTTTGCGTGGTTTTGACCCTGAGCGCCCGGTGTTTGTAGAGAGTGAAAGCAAAAAAGTAGGCAATGTGGCGATTCACCTCGGCCTGCTGGAGGCCATGCGTACAAGCGCCTGCGTGTTCATTGAGTTGCCGCTGCACGAGCGCGTCGCGCTGCTGTTGGAAGACTATGCGTTTTTTCTGCGTAACCCTGAGCACTTTTGCCAGCGCTTGGAGGCGCTGACGGCGCAGCGCGGTAAGGCCAAAGTGCAAGCGTGGCAAGACGCGGTCGAGCAGGGGGACTTTGCCAGTGTGGTGCGATCGCTGCTAACCGATCACTACGATCCGGTGTACCTGCAATCCATGGAGCGCAATTTTGTGCAATTTGCACAGGCGCAGCGTCTAGATTTGAGCGATCGCGGCATATTGGTTATGGGCCAGGCCGCCGCCAGGCTGGCTTAACTATTTGCCGGGCCGGCATCGGCTTGGGGCGGGGTGTAAGTCGGCGCGAGCGCGTCTTCGGCACCAGATTCAACCGTATCGCCAGCGTCCTTGCGCTCGGTCTTGCTCTTGAGCTTGTCTTCTTTTTTACGCTTTTTAGCCAGTTCCTTCTGGCGCTTTTCGTAACCGTAATTAGGTGTTGCCAAGATGATCTTTCATAAATGTAGGCTCACTTTAACACCACTCCCGAGCCTGGGCTCTAGGACGGCCTAGCCGCCAGAATTCGGGCAGGTCTGGCCTTGAAAATCGATAGGAAACGGCAATAAAATAAAAAACTATGTTTTATTCGATAAAATTGAAATTAATATAATTACACTAAGCTTTACCTGTCACCTGTCCACCCGAAGTCGAGCGTGCAAACTCCCCAATTGCTGACCCGTGTAAGCCTTGGCATAGCGCCGACCGCGATGCGCAACACGCTAAGGCATAGCATCGGGATGCTGCTGGTGATTGCACTCTGTAAAGGCGCCTTCGCCGGCGAACTGGACTTGGCCACTGATGCCATAGTCGAGCCTGCGGATGCGATGCGCTACGCCTGGATAAGTGGACTCTGCGCCACCTTGGCACTGGTATTTAGCTTTTTGTGGGTCGCGACTGGACAAAAAGGCTTTGGCTGGTATCTGGGCATGGTGCTGGCGGCTAGTTGGCGCATCGGGGAAAACAGTGGGCAATTACCCGCGCTATTTCCGGGGAGCGGACACGCGGTGGCCACGGTATCGCATTGGCCAGCAGATTCGGCCTTGCTGTTTTTTACCGTCGGCCTGCTACTCCAAGCATTGGGGCGTCAAGCGGCCGATCTGCCCTACCGGCGCATCTTGTACGCAGCAGGAGTAAGCAGCCTGGTGCTTGCGGCACTGACGCCCTGGCCCCTGCTGGTAACGGCGGTACTGCATGGCGGTTTAGCTTCGGCCTATGGGGTGTTGTTGCTGCTGACCGCCTGGCTTGCGATGCGCGGTGAGCGCGCGTTTCTGTGGTACTGCATGGCCCTGTTGGTGCCGCTGGTCAGTATGTATCTGCAGCAAGCTTTAGGGGTCGGCAATGGTTTGCTGAGCAGCTACCGCATGGACAACGCGCTGGTGCAGGGCCTGGTCGTGCTGGCGGGCGCGCTTGCCTACCAGGAAGTGCGCCAGCGCCAGACCCATATGCGCGAATTGCGCGGTTTGCTGCAAGAGCAAAACCTGGCTTTGGAAAAAGCGCGCCAAGCCGAAATCGACCTGGAGTCGCAGGTCTCCCAACGTACGCAGGAGCTGGCCATGGCGGCGCGGCGCCTGGAGGCACTCAGCACCGTGGACGGCATGACGGGGGTAGCTAACCGCCGCCGTTTTGACGAAACATTGCAAGTGGAATGGGGTCGCGCCACGCGCGACAAGCGTCCCCTGTCGGTTGCACTCATCGATGTGGACTGGTTCAAAAGCTATAACGACCGCTATGGCCACCCTGCGGGTGACGCCTGCCTGCGCCAATTGGCGCGGGTGTTTGAAGCGGGTGTGATGCGCAGCGGTGATTTGATTGCGCGCTACGGAGGCGAAGAATTTGTGCTGATCGCGCCAGATACCGACCTAAACGGTATCCATACGATTGCCAGGTATCTCTGTCAGGAAGTGTTTGCTCTGGCCCTAGAGCATGAAGACTCGCCCTATGGAAGGGTATCGGTCAGTATCGGCGTGGCCACGGCGTACCCCCATCAGGGCTCCAAACCATTGCAATTGGTGCAGCAAGCCGATGCTGCTCTGTACCGCGCTAAACAACAGGGGCGCCACCGCGTGGCAGGCCCCGAAGACGCAAAACCTTAAAAGTTCAGCGTGCGCTTGTCCACGGCCAGGGCTGCTTCCTTGGTCGCCTCACTGAGCGAGGGATGGGCATGGCAAATGCGCGCAATGTCTTCGGCGCTCGCCCTAAATTCCATGGCCACCACCGCCTCTGCTATCAGCTCGGATACCTGTGGGCCGACCATATGAACGCCCAAGATTTCATCGGTCGTCGCATCTGCCAGAAATTTCACCATACCCGTGGTATCGCCAAGGGCACGGGCCCGTCCGTTTGCCAGGAAGGGAAAGGTACCGGCTTTGTACGCCACGCCATCGGCTTTGAGCTGCTGTTCGGTACGGCCCACCCAGGCGATCTCCGGGCTGGTGTAAATCACCCAGGGAATGGTGTTGAAGTTGACATGCCCGTGCTGGCCGGCAATGCGCTCGGCTACGGCAACGCCCTCCTCTTCGGCTTTGTGCGCCAGCATCGGCCCTCGCACCACATCACCCACTGCCCAGATACCGGCTACATTGGTTTTGCAATCAGCGTCCACCACAATGGCACCGCGTTCGTCGAGCGCCAGACCCACCGCGTGCGCGTTCAGCCCGGTGGTATGGGGCACTCGGCCGATCGAGATAATTAACTTGTCCACGTCTAGGGTTTGCGCTTCGCCTTTCGCGTTGGTATAGGCAACAGAAACGCCTTTTTCGCCAGACTTGATGTCGCCCACCTGAACGCCCAGTTCGATGTGCAAGCCCTGTTTGTCAAAGGCTTTTTTCGCCTCTTTGGCAATTTGCTGGTCCACCGCGCCCAAAAACGTGGGCAGGCCTTCCAGAATTGTCACCTGCGCTCCCAGGCGGCGCCAGACTGAGCCCATTTCCAGGCCGATGACGCCAGAGCCAATCAGAGCCAGCTTTTTGGGCACTGCACCCAAGCGCAGCGCGCCATCGTTCGACAAGATGTTGACTTCGTCAAAGGGCACACCCGCCATGGCCCGCGCATGGGAGCCGGTGGCAATGATGACATGCTTGGCTGCCAGGCTTTGCGCCTGTGCGCCGCTCACCTCTACCGTGTGCAGCCCATTTTGAGACGGCGCCATTGCACCACGTCCATGGAAAAACGTAACTTTGTTTTTCTTGAACAAGTACAAAATGCCATCGTTGTTTTGCTGGACCACCGCGTCTTTGCGGGCCAGCATTTGCGTGACATCCATGGCCACGCCCGTGGCGCTGATGCCGTGGTCTGCAAAATGGTGCAAAGCATGGTCGAAGTGCTCGCTGGACTGCAACAAAGCCTTGGAGGGAATACAACCGACATTGGTACAAGTGCCACCGGGCGCGGGGCCGCCTTTGGCGTTTTTCCATTCATCAACGCAAGCGACCTTAAAACCCAACTGGGCCGCGCGGATCGCTGCGATATAGCCGCCGGGTCCAGCGCCGATGACGACGACGTCAAATTCTGTGCTCATGGTGTGTGCCTGTTAAATGTCAAACAAGAGGCGTGAAGGGTCTTCCATTGCCTCTTTGATCGCCACCAAGCCGAGCACAGCTTCGCGGCCGTCGATGATGCGGTGGTCGTAGCTCATGGCAAAGTAATTCATGGGTCGCACTACCACCTGTCCGTTTTCAACCACGGCACGGTCTTTGGTGGCATGCACGCCCAAAATTGCTGACTGCGGCGGGTTGATGATGGGTGTGGACAGCATGGAGCCAAAGGTGCCGCCGTTCGAGATAGAAAACGTGCCGCCG
>CAMBFO010000009.1 GCA_945865675.1 Comamonas sp. lk | reverse complement strand
ATTCAACCTCAAGTCTGGAAAAGGTGTTGTGGTGTTGTCTAACGTTTCGCAGGGGGTGGACGATATTGGCTTACATCTTCTTAGTCAGAAATTCCCCATTAAAGACGACCCGCGCAGTGCAAATTTGACCGCCATCGTTATATCCATCGCATTTTGTGCATCACTCCTATTGCATCCTTTGGCGATGCCGGGCGTAAGCCTGGGTCAACTGCCTGCTTCAGGAATGCGCGGCAAATTCTTGCGCTGGCACCAGTCGGCCATCTTGCGCAGTAAGTCGGAATTGTTTTGGGCCTTGCTGGAAATGCTGGTTATCTCTATTTTTGCGTACCACTTTGTAGCCTGGGAGTGGATCGGCACTCAGGGTCGTCTCGCCTTTTTTGCAATCATTGGCCTCCTGGTGCTAGCTATGGTCTGGCAAAGCCGAACGCTGCCTTGGCGAGCCACTGAGCGTGCCGGGAATCGCTGGTTGAGGATCATTGGCCGCAGTTTCTCGTTATTGATGCTGGCAATTGCTGCCTGGAGCCTAATAACTTGAAGACGCGCGCAGGGCGCCCAGCGCTGAGTTCTATATAAAAGCCAGCGCAGCCTAGCCTGTTGCCATAGTTTCCCCAGTTTCAATCCGCCTCTAAGAAAAGACCATTCATAAAAAATTGCATTTACAAAACATTTATTTTTTTATGTATAGTTGTATTTTTTTAAAGGAGGCAATTATGAAACAAGCAATCACCATCGTCGCCATCGCCACAGCCCTGCTTTCCGCATGCGGCGGAGGGGGTTCCAGTAGCAGCAGTGATTCGGACCCCGCCGACAAATATGTAGGAACTTGGAAAGGTCGTTGTTTGCCTAATGAGGGCGTCTTGCAAAGCGCGGACAATAAAATAACCAATACGGTTACTACGATAAAAATGAGCAAGGTGAACGCAAACACGGTTAACACCGAACAGACGCACACTGTCTATGCCAACAGTGACATCACATGCGGCGGAACAGCGATTGGCAGTGTCGTCAAAACAGGGCTCAATACCAACTCTTTTTCTGCTGTTGCAAACGGGATTACCAGCAACTATGGTCAAAACCTCATTACGTATGATGCCAGCGCCACACTAGCATCAGGGAAGAAAGTTGAACAAGTGACTTATTCAGAAAGCAATCTGGGGCCAAATGCTAATGGCACCTTATCTGCCGGAAATATCAAGGTCTTTGCCGCATACTATTCCGGAACTATATTTAAGGCGATTGTCTATTTATCTGACGCGAATACCTTAATTCTCACACCCCCAAATACGACCACAGCGGGCTATCCTACGGTAGTCATCGAGGACCTTAGATACACTTTCTTCAGACAATAAGCCGCACGGGAATGGGGCAAGCTTCAAAGCCTGCGCAATGAAAATTTCTGGATAACTTGCATACGCGCGCAGGGCGCCGAGGGCTGAGTTCTGTATTGCACAGGACTCAGCCCATTTAATTTGTTTTTGGTACTTTAATGTTTGAAATTTGATGAATACGGCTAAAAAGCATAAAACGGCCCCGTAGCCGTGCTTGCGCCCACACCCGTAGCGGCCATGCCGTCAATGCCAATGACCACGGTTTTGCCATAAAAAAATGGCAAGCCCAAGTCTAAAAGGCCCTGGGCGTTCAGGGTTCCGCCCAAGGTCGGCAGCGCGGTATTGCCTTTTTGGAACAAAGCTGCGGCATTGGTGATGGTGAAACTCTTTCTCGCCTGCCCAGCCCCTGCGCTGCCAAGCGCCACACTGAAAACCACGTCCGCAAGCGGGCAATAAAAGCCGCTGTCATTGGGGTATCCGCAATTAGGCAAATTGGAGTCGAAAAAAATACCGTTAGAGCCGGTGTCCAAAAAGGTACTGGAAAAACTGCCCCCTGCCCATGCGCTATTGCTGCTTAGGACACCCAAGAGATAACCCTGACTGGTGGTCGGCAAGACCTGCAAGGTGGGAAATTGGTTATTGCTTCGCGTGCCCAGCCCGAAAACCATTTTCCCCGTGGCGGTGGTGGCACCTGCGTTAGGCACACTGTTCATTTGGATGGCAAGGCCATTGTTATCCGTGGGAAAACGCGCTACCACCTGTTGTAGTTGCTTGTCGGTCGCCAAGGTGGTGCCGACGACGCTGGTACAGGCGGCGTTGGTGCAGCTGAAATATTTACCGTTTTGTGCGCTGCGCCGCCCTTGCACTGCGCAGGCGCTGCCGCAGTCCTGTTTGCTTAGGCCCAGGCCCAATATCCCCTTGGCACCCAGGTCGCTGGGGGTAATGATGGGATCACCAGAGGCCGAGCATTGGCTTTGAAATCGGTCATAGTTCGAGTGGCCGACCAATTGGACCGTGGTATCGGCTGCCGTCAATCCGCCCAGCTTCACATCCGCCAGCGCCAGCGGGCCCCAGGCAAAAGAGCCATCCAAAAAATTGCCGCACCCTAGCAGCGCGTTACCACTGGTGTTTTTGGCGGCGCTCAATTGCAATTGGGTCGGCACCTCACTGGCTAGCAGCCGCAATCCCACCGAGCCGGTGTCCACCAGCACATGGTCTATGGTTGTGCACAGCGTTGCGCTGCCGGGTTTGCAAATCGTCACGCTGGTGAACAGCCGGTTCACCCCGTTGCCGTCGGGTCCGCCATCGACCACAAGGTCGACAACGTTCGCACCGTTGACCAACAGCGCTTCCTGTTGTGGCGCAGATGTCCCTCCACCACAGGCCGCCAGTGCCGATGCCAGCGCGACATGCAAAAAAAAGCGCTTCATCAAGCCCGCACTATTTCAACAGCGCCTGCACATCAACACCAGGCGGAAGCAGTGCCGTCAGATAGGCGTAGCCCTGAAACGCACCCATGACACCAGTAGAGACCAGCACTAAGCCGCCCGATTGCACCGTGACGGGCCCGCCGCGCTTGCCCGCTTGCCTGGCCGCTTGCACCGCGGCCTTAAATACCGGCAAATAAGGCCCCAGAAGCATGCCCATGTCCGGTACGTCCGGGCCGCTCCAGCGCAGGGCGAAAACCTGGCCGCTGGCATCTACAAATTCTTGCAGCACGGTTGCGTTGTTGAGCTCTAGCGCAAACACCCGATAGCCGCCCTGGGCGATTGCTACAGGCTGATAGCGCGCAACCCTAGCATCCACCGCAGCCGAAGCACCAGCGACAAACGGCACCCCGCCCAGCGCCGCGCTGGCAACCATTGGCATAGCCCAAGCCAAGGCTAGCACGCGTAATCGCCACGCTTTAAGCTGCATAGTCCACAAGGTTTACAAAACGAAAACCCTAGGCTACCACGGCCTGCGCCATGCTGCGCAAAGGGCGGACAGGTCCAGGCGAAGCAGCCAGGCCTGGCTGTCACCTTGGCGAGATCGGGCGCCCTTGGCCTGTCGTATGCTATCGGGCAGTTCTCCACCCCTCAACGTTTTTACCCGCCCACATGACCGCCCCTGCCCGCTACCTCCCGCCCGTACTCCAAAAATTACGCTTCCCGGTGATCGCCTCGCCGCTGTTCATCATCAGCAACCCCAAACTGGTCATCGCCCAGTGCAAGGCCGGTGTGGTGGGTTCCATGCCCGCCCTCAACGCGCGCCCTGCCGCCCAGCTAGACGAATGGTTGGCTGAAATTACCGAGGCGCTAGCAGCCCATGACAAGGCCCACCCTGAGTCGCCCTCAGCGCCTTTTGCCATCAACCAGATCGTGCACAAAAGCAATGACCGCTTGGACCACGATATGCAGGTCTGCGAAAAATACAAAGTGCCTATCGTCATTACCAGCCTGGGTGCCCGCGAGGACGTCAACCGCGCGGTGCAGGCCTGGGGCGGCGTGGTGCTGCATGATGTGATTAACAACGTGTTTGCCCACAAGGCCATCGAAAAAGGCGCAGACGGCCTGATACCCGTCGCCGCGGGCGCCGGCGGCCACGCCAGCGTGAAAAGCCCGTTTGCCATGGTGGCTGAAATCCGCCAATGGTTTGGTGGCCCGGTCGCATTGTCCGGGGCTATTTCCTCGGGCGGCGCCATTTTGGCGGCCCAGGCCATGGGTGCGGACCTGGCCTATATCGGCTCTGCCTTTATTGCAACCGACGAAGCACGCGCGGTCGATGGCTACAAGCAGATGATTACCGAGTCCAATTCGGACGACATTGTCTATAGCAACTTCTACACCGGCATCCACGGCAACTACCTCAAAGGCAGCATCCGCAACGCCGGTATGGACCCCGACCATTTGCCTGAGAGCGACCCCAGCAAAATGAACTTTGCCAGCGGCGAAGGCGCCAATGCCGCAAAGGCGTGGAAAGACATCTGGGGCTGTGGCCAGGGCATAGGCGCCATCCGCGAAGTAATGCCGGCTGCAGACATGGTGGCGCGCTTTCAGCGCGAATACCAAGAGGCCAAAGCCGCCTTGCTGGCGGCCTAAGCGCCGCATAGCCTGCCAGCAAAAAAGCCACAGCAAAGTTGTCACTGAACCCAGCCCAAGGAAGCCCATGAGCCAAGATTTACTGGAACACATTGAAGGCGGCATCGCCACCTTGACGATGAACCGCCCCGAGGCGCGCAACGCCATGACGCGGCCCATGCTGATTGACCTAGAGCGCAGCCTGGCCCGACTGGCCGCCGACCGCAGTGTGCGCCTGGTGGTGCTGACAGGCACGGGCGATGCTTTTTGCGCTGGCGGCGATGTCAAAGGCTTTGCCAAAAGCGCAGCTGATGGTGTAGAAACCGTCAGTTTTGAAGAGCGCACCCAGGGCCTGCGCATGATCATGGAATCCGCCCGCTGGCTGCATGAAATGCCCAAGCCCACACTGGCCGTCATCCCCGGCCCGGCGGCCGGTGCTGGCCTGTCACTCGCGCTAGCCTGCGACATGCGTATTGCCTCCAGCAATGCCAAATTCACTACCGCTTTTTCCAAAATCGGGCTTTCTGGCGACTTTGGCGGCAGCTACTTTCTCAACTACTTGGTGGGCGCTGCCAAAGCGCGCGAAATGTATTTCACGGCCCAAGTCGTACAAAGCGAAGAAGCCCTGCGCATCGGCCTGGTCAACCGGGTGGTAGCCCCAGACCAACTGGCCCAAGCCGCCCAAGCCTGGACCGGCGAACTGGCCGCGCTGCCCACCGTGGCGGTCGGGTATATGAAGCAAAACCTCAACACCGCGCTGCGCGGATCGCTCGGTGATGTGCTGGACTTAGAAGCGCCCCATATGATTCGCACCTTTGAAACCCAGGACCACAAAGGCGCTGCGTTGGCTTTTGTTGAAAAACGCCCGCCGCAATTTAAGGGATGCTAGATGAGCGACACCACGCAATATCTCCCCCCAAAGATTTGGACTTGGGACAAGAGCAGCGGCGGCAAGTTCGCGCACATCAACCGGCCCATCGCCGGTGCCACCCACGACAAGACGCTGCCAGTAGGCAAGCATCCCTTGCAACTGTATTCACTGGGTACGCCAAACGGCATCAAAGTGACGGTGATGCTGGAAGAATTACTCGCCCTGGGCCACGGCGGCGCAGAATACGATGCCTGGCTCGTCAACATCCAGGAAGGCCAGCAGTTTGGCAGCGACTTTGTCGCCATCAACCCCAACTCCAAGATTCCCGCCCTGCTCGACCGCAGCGGGCCCCAGCCGGTGCGGGTGTTTGAGTCGGGCGCGATTTTGTGGTATCTGGCACAAAAATTTGACGCCTTTGTGCCCAAGGACTTTGCCCTGCAGACCGAATGCATGTCTTGGCTGTTCTGGCAAATGGGCAGCACGCCCTTTTTGGGCGGTGGCTTCGGCCATTTTTATGCCTATGCGCCCAGCAAGATGGAATACCCCATCAACCGCTTTGCCATGGAGGTCAAGCGGCAAATGGACGTGCTGGACAAACACCTGGCAGAACGCCCTTATCTGGCGGGCGAGGAATACACCATCGCCGACATGGCCGTCTGGCCCTGGTATGGCGCCCTGGCCAAAGGCCAGCTCTATGAAGCGGGCGAATTTTTACAAGTGCAGGAATACACCCACGTCATCCGCTGGGCCGACCAGATCGCCAAGCGACCGGCGGTGCAACGCGGCCGCAAAGTCAACCGCACCTGGGGCGATGCCGACAACCAATTGCCCGAGCGGCATGATGCCAGCGACTTTTAGACTTGGTTGAGCCGAAGCACACGCCGCAGTGCGTCTTCGATAGCAGCCATATCTGCGGCATCCATGTCCCCAATGGCTGCCTTGATGCGGGATTTGTCCACACCGCGTAGATGTTCGATACGCGCCTTGGAATCAGCGCCCATGGATGGTGTCGCGATCAGAAGTGGGGCTATTGCCGGTGTTTTGGTGGTGGTCAATGGAAGCACAACGACGGTTTTTCGATGTTGATTTACTTCATTGGTCGAGAGGATCACACACGGGCGTGTTTTGGCAATCTCTGCGCCCTTAATCGGGTCTAGTTCAACCCAATACACCCTGCCGCGTAAGTATGAAGTGGCTGGCATCAAAAGGGTCAGGCTGCGGGTGATGATTGCCCCGTGCGTGGGGCTACACGCCTGGCTTTTGGAGCTGTGCGCTTGGTTTCCTTGGCGGTTTCTTGCGCTTGTTTGACAACTTGATATTGGCGTTCAAACTCTGCCGCGTCAAAATCATCATCGTCACTGTTTATGAGGCTGGCATTGAGCCAAGATGCGTCTTCTGTTTTAAGTGCGGCATTTTTAGCCTCTAGAGCGGTCAATTCTTGGGCTGCTTGTACAAGCGCATCGCTTTCGCGATCCAGATCGCGGCGCAAGAGCTCCAAGAAATAGTTGTTGCGCTGCCCCGGCTTTACCAGCTGTACAAAACGGCTTGCCACGTCCTCGGGTAACCGCACCAGCACCTGAAAAACCTTGGCTTTAGGCGCAAGGGGCGACGTGGTGTCCAAGGTCATTTGCGCATTGTCCGTTGCGCTAGGGCTTTGACGCATGGACAGGCTTGTCGATTTGGTATTGCTCATGTAGACATGATACATGATATCAATAAAGGCCACTACCTCCTGAAATTCACCCGCATTCAAATTTGAATTACCGGACACCGAAGAAACCCGTTAGGTCAGGACCTTTTCGACTGAGCCTTTGTATGACCATTTAAATGTTGGCCATACTCCGATAATTTATCGTGCCTGCAGAGTGTGAATATTGCAATCAGTACCACCTGGTGCTACACTAAGCCATGTTAGCCGATGCGTCAAACCGCGCCTTTAAGACCGCCAGATTTTCCAAGGATGCAAAAAAGGCCAAGATCAAAGACGTTGAGCTTTGTTTAGCCATACAGCAGGTTCTGTTGGGGCAGGTAGATGATTTGGGTGGCGGTGTTTTCAAGAAGAGGCTCAGCAGCAACTTGCACCGGTCAATCATTTTGGCTAAAGGTAGCAAGTATTGGGTCTACGAGTACCTGTTTGCCAAGAAGGACCGCCCAAACATTGAGAACGATGAATTACTTGCCTTTCGCCTGCTGGCCAAAGGCTATGCGGGGTTGACAGAACAGCAGGTTGGCCAGTTACTTGTTAACGGAGACTTTGTGGAGATTTGCCATGACGACAAAACAGAAATTCAAAAGTGATGCCTTTGCGGCAATCCATGCCTCTGCTACTGCGTTGCAAAAGGTCGGCGCCATTGACCAAACCACCATGCGCCAGTTTGATGAGACCTGCCTGGCTGTACCTACAACTCTGGCCCCATGCCAGATCAAAAATATTCGTGAACAGGCACATGTCAGCCAACCCGTTTTTGCACGCTACCTCAATACCAGCGAATCCACTGTGCAAAAGTGGGAGTCCGGCAGCAAACAACCCAGTGGCATGGCGCTCAAGTTATTGGCGGTAGTTCAGAAACACGGACTTGGTGTACTTGCCTGAAGGCGAGCGCAGTCGGGAGTAGAGGTATACATGCAGCAAGCCCTAGCGACCCGCGAGCAAGCGCTCGAAGCGATTGCTGCCGCCTTCATGAATGACCCAGCCAATGCAGAGGCCATTGCAGATGAAAAACTATGGGATAGCACCATCGCTGACGGCCTTGACGGTATTCCCGAATAAGGCTGGCAAATCATGGAGTTCCAACGCGGCCAAATTTACCGTTTCAATCTGGGAAATAGGGTGTTGTGTAGCGACACATTTTAATACTTAGGTATACTAAGATCATACTTTATACGCAAAAAGTAATATATGACCCAACTTGCATACCAACGATTCACTATCACGGTGCCGGACAACATGGCCAAGCAGATTGAACAAGTCTGCAACCAGGAGGGGCGCAACCGCTCGGAGTTATTCCGAGAGGCCTTTCGCCTGTACCTCACCAGTGGTCCGGCTGCGCGCAGCGCATCAGCCGAAGCAACACGTGAACAAAGAAGTGACCCGTTCCGCCTTTTTTGGCCAGAGCGAGGAGCCCAGCCTGACCAGGCGGTTGACCGCCTAGCCCTTGAAAGTGAAAAGGACCGTCTGCTGGAGCAATGGGCCCACATGGTCGAGACAGAACCTGGCTTTGAAGACGTTCGCGCGGCATCCGATGGGGCAGATGCCGTGGCCGGTGAATCACTTTCATGAGCACCAGCATTCGACGGGGGGACATTTATATCATCGACTTTGACCCGCCCAAAGGCGAAGAGTACAAAGTTGGCTCCGAAATCATGAAGCGACGCCCTGCCGTAGTGATATCTCGGGATGCCATCAACAATGTCCGTCGCACCGTGATGGTGGTGCCGCTTTCATCGTCACCCCAGCCCGTTCCTGTGTTTGCAGTTCCAGTCCCTTCGGCGGGCCACAATTCGGTAGCGGTGTGCGACCAAATCACCACCATCAACAAAGCGACACGTGTGCTTCGACGAATCGGTTCGCTCTCCAGTGAAGACCTGCGCCTCATCGAGCGCAGCGTCTTGGACGCACTGGCACTTTCTTAATTTCGGGTATGTCAGATTGACCACATTCCGACCCAATTTACTTCACCCCCTGCAACTCCACCAATATCGTCGCGCCATAGTTCTCGGCCAGGCCAATCTGGTAGCGCACAGGCATTTTGCTGGCTTCGTCTATCCAGATCTCGAAGGTGGCGGTGTCGTTTTTGTCTACGCGCTTGGCGTAGCGGCGGGCTTTTAGCTTTTGGACGCCTACGGGTATGTCCCAAATTTCAGCCGGGGTGAACTGCATTTTTTGCAAACCCTTGGATGAGTTGATCCAAAAGTCCGCCACGGCTTTCTTGCGGCCTACGCCTTCGTACAGCACGTTTAGCATGTCCTGCGTATCGCCGCTCAGCTTTTCGGTGCTGTCTACCTTGCTGCCGGTGTAAAAAACAGCGCTTTGCTTTTTGTAATCCACCACCGAGGTGGTGCGTGGCCCGTCGCCCCGCTCTTCGTAGTAAAAGGTGGTGCGGTAGGCGCCGTTTTCGGGGACGCTGATGGACTGGCGCTTGTACTTTTTGTCCGCCACCAACACGCTGAGTGCGCCCACCGGGCTGGTGACAGAGGTGAGCTTGAGCTGGTTGGCCTTGCGCTCCACCGTGTCCACCACATCGGCCGCATGGATGGCGCTGCTGAACTTGGAGAGCGCCGTGTCAAACACCGAAGGCTCTTCGCCATTGGCCTTGAGAATTTTCTCGCGCTTTTTGAAATCGATCAGCAGGCTGAGTTTGTAGGTGTATTGGGTGGTGCCTAAAGGAGCCGCTGGCCCCGGCTCGTCTTTTGCGGAATGAACTGGAAGATGCGGTAACAGAATCAAGAGTGCGGCTACGAACAAAGCCTTGCCAGGCGTATTGATTAAAACTGGGTTTTCAGGCATGGCGTCCTCTCTGAGTAGGCAGATTATGCTGGAACTTGCTGCTTGCTTAGAAGGCCAGCCCGTAGGCAGACTACCGACTAAAGAACCCCATCCGCGCCTAAACTGGAACTGGCGTTGCACTGCGATTTTTTATGGCCTCATACACGAGGGCACCCAATACCCCAAACAATAGGCCCGCGATCAGCCCACCTAGCAAAAATAGTGATGAACTAGTTTTTTCTACGTTCATTGCGATCAATTGAGAAAAGCCATTAGCGTTTTGAGAGCGTGCGCTCTCAAGTTGACTGATGAAACGCTTGAAGCCAATGATCGTACCTGGAGTTTTTGACGCAGACAACTCCTCCTTGCGGGCGCCTTCCAATATATTTTCAATACACTTTAGGCCGTTACCACATGATTTCAAATTTTCTGCGATCACACTTTGGAGCTTAACTCGGACCTGATTTTCATCGAACGCGTCTTGATTGCGTTCAAGTTGGAGGTCGATATCTGATAACTCTTTCTTCAATGCGATCAGTTGCACATTGACAGGCAAAAATTTGGAACCGCCATCTTTCAAGTCAAAAAGCTGACTGGATTGCGCAAAACTTGCACCTTTGAATTGCTGCCCAATGGACTCGAGACTCGCGATCTTTTTAAGTGTGTATTTTTTTTCATTACTTAATTCCAAAATGGTCTTTTCATAATTTGCAATGAAAATTGCGGACTGGTACTTTATGCCAGTAGACAAATCCTCAAGATAATAAATCGTTGACTTATCTTTTACATAGTTAACGAAATAGTCCATATTGCGATGCAAGTCATCGAGCGAGCGCTCCTTTAGCGACAAAGTCAAAGTCGGGGAAGATGTCTCATCCTTCTTGGAATCTTGTAAATCTTTGAGGTCTTTGAAATCTTGCTTTTTAATCACGTAGTTAGCGAAGAAATTGTCGGTCCAGAATTTTTCTCTCATCAACTTCTCCTTCATGGCATCGGAATCGTCCAACGAAGCTGCCATGCGGGGCATAATGAATTGAAGCCGCTTGATATACATCGGGTCGGAGATATTTGGCAAAAGGATAGAGCCCTTGTATGCCGGATACATCAAGTAAGCAACCAGCCCGACACCCAAGCCCAGCGCGCTGGTAACTAAAAGGAGCCTTAGACTTCTACCAAAGAAAAGAAAGACATCCAATAATGAAAAGTCTTCTGCGTCTTCTTTCAAAATGCTTGCATTCATAAATTTAATAAAGGGCAATAGTTGCCTAATAGAGTAATTCCAAGGAAAACGAAAATTGCCTGGTACAAGAGCTGTACCGCACGCAATTACGTGGTCCAATCCGGTTCGCCGCCGCCGTGGCTGATCATACTGCACACACTGATGGGCCATGCTCGCTGCCAGTTGTCCGCGTTACGAAAATAGGCAAAGAAATAGTTGAACCCAGGTATGGCAGTGGTAGCTAAGTTGTCACGAAAACGCCCGGAGTCGGAACGGTCAGATTGAGTCAGCCACCCTTTATGCAATCCATGTCGCGTCGTCATCTACTGCTGAGCCCTCTTGCCATCGCTGGCGCAGGCGCTTCAGTGGCGCAAAACGCACCACCCTTGGCAACCGGACCGAAGTTGCACCCTCGAAATCAATCGCTCCAAAACAAAGCCTTGCAATTCCCGCGCGACTTGGGCGCCCACCCAGATTTTCAAACCGAGTGGTGGTACGTGACCGGTTACGCACCATCAGGCGATGGTGCCGGCGCTTTGGGCTTTCAAGTGACGTTTTTTCGCAGCAAAGTAGCGTCTACGCAGGCCTCTGGCTCCAAACTGGCCGCCAAGCACTTGCTGTTTGCCCACGCCGCCGTCAGCGATGTGGCCGGCAAGGCATTGCACAGCGACCAGCGCATTGCCCGTTGGTCAGGATTGCCCGCAGGCAGTAACCCTGCCGACCAGGCCTGGGCGCGGACGGACGACACCGGCTTGCTGCTGCAAGACTGGTCGCTCACCCGCCAAAGCGACGGGCGACTGCGCGCGCAGGTGCAGGCCAAGGGCTTTGCACTGGATTTGTCGTTTACCCAAAGCCAGCCGCTGCTGCTGCAAGGCCAAGGCGGCATGTCGCGCAAAGGGCCCTCGCCCCAGCATTTCAGCTGTTACTACAGCCTGCCGCAGCTAGCGGTGCAGGGGCAGATCCGCCTGCAAGGCCGCAATTACACGGCGGGTGCGGGCAGCCTGGCCTGGCTGGACCATGAATGGAGCGACGCCTTGCTACCGCCGGGGGCGGTGGGCTGGGACTGGATAGGCATCAACATGTTGGACGGTAGCGCGCTGACTGCGTTTCAGCTGCGGGACAAAGCGGGACGTGCCGTGTGGGACGGCGGGTCTTTTCGCGCGGGCAGCACGCTCTACACCTTTACGCAGGGCGAAGCGGTGTTTCAGCCCACCCACTGGTGGCAAAGCCCGCGCAGCCAGGCGCGCTACCCGGTGCAGTGGCTGGTGCGCACCCCGGCCGACTTTTACACCGTGAAGGCCGTGTTCGAGGCCCAGGAGCTGGATAGCCGCAGCTCTACCGGCGCGATTTACTGGGAGGGCTTGTGCGAGGTGTTGGACAGCCAGCAGCGCCTGGCCGGGCGCGGCTACCTGGAGATGACCGGCTACGCGTCGCCGCTACGGCTGTAATTGCCGCGACAATAGGAGTTTCGGGCCCGCTTGCAGCTGCGCCCTTTGGCCCCACCTAGCAGCCCATGACGACCGAACGCCCCAAATCCCAAAGCCCCAAATCTTTAACCGGTCTGATTCCATTTTTAACACCTTACCGCGGGCGCATCGGTTTGGCTTTGGTGTTTTTGGTGATGGCGGCCGCGGCCACTCTGGCCTTTCCGGTAGCGCTGCGTATGCTGATAGACGGCGGCCTGGTGCGCCAGGACAAAGGCGAGCAAATGGTGGCCATGCGCGAGCACTTTGCTTTGCTCTTTGGCGTGGCCAGCGCGCTAGGTATTTTTTCGGCGCTGCGCTTTTATATGGTGAGCTGGCTGGGCGAGCGGGTGACGGCCGACATCCGCAACGCCGTCTACCACCATGTGCTGGAGCAAAGCCCGGAGTTTTTTGAAACCACGCAAACCGGCGAAGTGCTCTCTCGCCTGTCGGCGGACACCACCTTGGTGCAAACCGTGGTGGGCTCCTCGCTGAGCATGGGCTTGCGCAATGCGGTGCTGGGCCTGGGCGCTTTGAGCGTGCTGATCTGGACCAACCCCATCGTGATGCTGCAGGTGACGCTGGTGCTGGTCTTGATCGTGATGCCCAGCCTCTGGTTTGGGCGCAGAGTGCGCAAACTCTCGCGCGCCAGCCAAGACCGAATTGCCGACTCCAGCGCGATTGCGGCCGAAGTGCTCAATGCCATCCCGGTGGTGCAAAGTTATACCGCAGAGGGGCGCGAGTCGGACCGCTTTAGCCTGTCTACCCGCAATGCGTTTGACACCGCCATCCGCCGCATCGGCGCGCGCTCCATACTGGTGTGTTTCATCATCATCGCCACCTCGGCCGCGTTGCTCTGGGGCTTGTACCAGGGCACGCAAGCGGTGGTCGCCGGGCGCATTACGGCGGGTGACTTGGGGCAGACGGTGGTGTACGTGATATTGCTGGCCAGCGCATTTGCGGTGCTGGGCGAGGTGTATGGCGACTTGCTGCGTGCTGCGGGTGCTACCGAGCGCTTGATGGAGTTGCTGCACACCCGCTCGCCTATTGCCTCACCTATTTCTCCGGTGGCCGCGCCCCTGCCGCAGGCCGGTAGTGCCGTGCGCTTTGAGGACTTGCATTTCCACTACCCTTCGCGCCCGCTGCAAGAAGCACTGTCGGGCTTTTCGCTGAATATAGAGGCCGGTCAAACCGTGGCCATAGTGGGCCCCAGCGGTGCGGGCAAGAGCACGGTGTTTCAGTTGCTGTTGCGCTTTTACGACCCGCAGTCGGGCCGTATCACCTTGGATGGCGTGCCCACCCACGACATGGCCCTGAGCGACTTGCGCGCGCGCATCGGCATCGTGCCGCAAGACGCGGTAATTTTTTCTAATAGCGCCCTGGAAAACATCCGCTACGGTAAACCCGACGCTACGGACGAAGAGGTGCGCCAGGCGGCCGAAGCGGCTTTTGCCCATGAATTTATCAGCACCCTGCCCCAGGGCTATGACACGTTTTTAGGGGAACGCGGTTTGCGCCTGTCGGGCGGACAGCGCCAGCGCATTGCCATCGCACGCGCCATGCTGAAAAACCCTCCCTTGTTGCTGCTGGACGAAGCCACCAGCGCCTTGGACGCCGAAAGCGAACGCATGGTGCAAGCAGCTTTGGAGTCCGCCATGCGCAACCGAACCACGCTGGTAGTGGCGCACCGCCTGGCCACGGTGCAAAAAGCCGACTTGATTGTGGTGCTAGACAAAGGCCGCCTGGTAGAGCAAGGCACGCACGCGCAACTGGTAGCGCGCGGCGGCGTCTACGCCGGGCTGGCGGCGCTGCAATTTAACGTGTAGCGAATCCGCTAGAAAAGTTTATTTCCAGCGCAGGTCCAAGGTGCGCTGCTGCGCTGCGCAATCACGTAAATACAGGTTGATCAGGCTTTGGTATGGAATGCCGACCTGCGCCGAAATCCCTTTGAAATAACCGATAGAGTCTTCGTCGAGCCTGATCGTAATTTGTTTTTTCAATTGCGCCGCATAGGGATTTTTGCGCGCATTTGTGAAGTCGTATTCTTTTCGCATAACAGGCACCTTAGCTATATTGACGGACTTCCCCCTGGGAAGCCTTTCTGGCAGAAATGATGCGGATGGTTTGCCCCTGCTGTCGGTAGCAATGGCAGACCAACAAGACTCTGAGTAAGCCGCTGATTCCAAGCAGGACAAATCGATCCTCATCGCTCGAATGGTCTGGGTCATCGATCAATTTGGCCTGCTCGTCCAAAAATACGGTTCGCGCTTCTTCGAAGGAAACGCGGTGCCTCTTGAGGTTGGCAGCGGCCTTCTTAGGATCCCATTCAAATTCGAGCATACTCATAACTACAGTGTAGTTATGAGCGAATGCTTTTGCAAGTGTTTTAACTACTGCAAAGGCCCTTTGAGCGCTTCGGGCAGCGCAAAGGGCAATACGCCTATGCCCTCCTCCATCAGCTCGCGCGCTTCGCGGGCGCTGGTTTGGCCGCGGATGCCGCGCTCGGGGGCTTCGCCGTAATGGATTTTGCGGGCCTCTTCGGCAAAGTTCTGGCCCACATCGGTGGTGTTGGCCATCAAGTGCCGGCCGATCTCCATCCAGCGTTTGGCCATGTCCGCATCTTGCGGGCCAGCAACGGCCAGGGCTTTATCACTCGGCTCAGCACGTTGAGATGTCTCGGGTGCGGACGCACGCGACAAATTTAGGCGTGGGGCGCTTAGCTTTTTGCTAATGCTGGCATCGCCACATAAAGGGCATTGCACCAGCGCGCGCGCCTGCTGCGACTGAAAGTCCTCTTCCGAGCCAAACCAACCCTCAAAGCTATGACCCTGTGCGCATTGCAAGTCAAGCACTTTCATACCGCGTCCTGCCATTGCAGCGGCCAGGCGCCGCTGAGGTAGTTTTGCAGCCAGAGCGCGCCGATCAAGGTTTTGGCATCGGTGATACGGCCATCGCGGCACCAGGCAAAAAATTCGTCGGTGCTGGCGCTGAACACGTCTAAAAACTCACCCGCATCCAACTGGCGCGGCCCCGCTTGCAGGCCTTGGGCAAACCAAATATCGATGTACTCAGTGGAATAGGAAATACACGGATGCAGCACACCAGCGTGCGCCCATTGGGTGGCGGTGTAGCCGGTTTCTTCGCGCAGTTCGCGCTGGGCGCATAGCAGCAAATCTTCTTGGCCGTCGCGCTTACCCGCCGGCAGCTCGATCATGACTTGATCGACGGGGTAGCGGAACTGGCGCTCTAGCACGATGCGAGTGTGGCCCTGGCCATCGGTCAAAAGGGGGATGACCATGACCGCGCCGGGATGGACAATGTACTCACGGAAAGTGGTTTTGCCGTCGGGCAGCGTCACCTGGTCACTAAAGACTTGGAGAAAACGGCCGGACAAAATTTTGTCGCTGCTTTGGCGAAATTCGCGCAAGCCGGCGTCAGAATCCGTAACAGAAATGGGTGTGCGCACAGCCTTCTACCCGCCCAAAAACCAAGCGGGATTCAAGTGCCCAGCATCTGCAAGACGGACTGGGCTGACAAAGCCATCAGGCCAGCGGGGAAGATGCCGAGCAGCAAAACCAAAGCGCCGTTGATGGCTAGCACAATGCGCACATCGGCACCCGCCACCACTTCGCTGGCGGTAATAGGCGCATCGAAATACATGACCTTGACCAAGCGCAGGTAATAGAAAGCGCCCACCAGCGACATCAGCACGGCAAACACCGCCAGGCCGATATGCATGGCCTGGCCCGAGGCGATCAGCGCTTGCAGTACCGAGAGCTTGGCGTAAAACCCCACCAGCGGCGGGATACCGGCCATAGAAAACATGCAAGCGGCCATGACCCCGGCATAGAGCGGGCTGCGTTGGTTCAGGCCGGCAAAGTCGGCTATCTCTTCGCTTTCAAAACCTTCGCGCGCCAGCAGCATGATGACGCCAAACGCTGCCAAGGTGGTGAGCACATAGCTGACTACATAAAACATGGCCGAGCTGTAGGCGTTAGCGGTAGAAATGGTGTTGCCATTGATGACGCCCGAGAAGATACCGATGAGCACAAAGCCCATTTGGGCAATGGTGGAGAAAGCCAGCATGCGCTTGACATTGGTTTGCGCAATGGCGGCAAAGTTGCCGATGAACAGCGAGGCCACTGAGAGCAGCATCAACATTTGCTGCCAGTCGATGGCCAATGGCAACATGCCTTCCACCAGCAAGCGCATAGTGATGGCAAAGGCCGCCAGCTTAGGTGCGCCGCCAATCATCAGCGTGACCGCCGTGGGCGCGCCTTGATAGACATCGGGGATCCACATATGAAACGGCACCACGCCCAGCTTAAAGGCCAGGCCCGATACGATGAACACCAAGCCAAAGACCAGCACCTGGTGGCGCACATGGCCGGTAGAGATGGCGCTGAACACTTCGTTGATATCCAGCGAGCCGGTGGCGCCGTAGAGCATGGACATGCCGTAGAGCAAAAAGCCCGAGGCCATGGCGCCCAGCACAAAATACTTCATCGCCGCTTCGACGGCTTGCGCATGATCACGGCGCAGTGCTACGAGCGCGTAGCTGGACAGGGTGAGCAGCTCCAGGCCCATATAAATGACGAGGAAGTTGTTACCCGAAATCATGATGAACATGCCAAGCAAGGCAAACATGGACAGGGTAAACAACTCGCCGCCACGCAGCATGTCACGTGCAGCGGCATAGGGGCGGCCAAAGACCAGGGTGACCATCACTGCCAGCGTGGCAAAGCACTTTAGCCACGCGGCCATAGTGTCGGCCACCACCATATTGCCAAAGCCGTACAGCGTCAGGCCGGTAGTGGCAAAAAAGCCTTCGATCAGCGCAACCAAGCCCAAGGTGATCAGCGTGAGCGTATAGGTGTAACCGCGCAGCGGCCCTTGGGCGCGCAGGTCCAGCAAGGCGATGGCGCAGGCCATGGCCAAAAGCAGGGCCTCGGGAAAAATAGCAATCCAGCTGATTTGATCGATCATGGTGTGTTTCTCAATTCGCAGCCATCAATGCAGCTTGGACTGGGCCACGTGCTGAAGCAGACTGGCCACCGAAGCATCCATTACATCGGTAAAGGGTTTGGGGTGGATGCCCATATAAAGCACCGCAACAGCCAGCAAGGCCAGCATGAAAAATTCACGCGCATTGATGTCTTGCAATTCCTTGACATGGCGGTTGGCGACCGGGCCCAAGTAGACGCGCTTGAACATCCACAAGGTATAGGCAGCGCCAAAAATCAGGGCGCTGGCCGAGGCCATGCCAATCCAGAAATTGAACTTCACGGCGGCCAAAATCACCATCCACTCGCCTACAAAGCCTGCAGTGCCAGGCAAGCCGCAATTGGCCATGGCAAACAACAGCGAAAACGCGGCAAAACGCGGCATGGTATTGACCACGCCGCCGTAGCTGGCAATTTCGCGCGAGTGCACCCGATCGTACAAAACGCCGATGGACAGGAACATAGCGGCAGAGACAAAGCCGTGCGCAATCATTTGCACAATGCCGCCGGCCATGCCCAAGTCGTTAAAGATGAAAAAGCCCAAGGTCACAAAACCCATGTGGGCCACGGAGGAATAGGCCACGAGTTTTTTCATGTCCTGCTGCACCAAGGCGACCAGGCCCACATAAATCACCGCCACCAAAGACAAGGCAATCATGAGGCCGGCCCACTCGTGCGCAGCATCCGGTGCAATCGGCAGCGAAAAGCGCAGAAAACCATAGGCGCCCAACTTGAGCATGATGGCCGCCAACACCGCAGAGCCGCCGGTAGGCGCTTCTACGTGGACATCCGGCAACCAGGTATGCACCGGCCACATCGGCACCTTGACGGCAAAGGCCGCGAAGAAGGCAAAGAAGATGGCAGTCTGCGCGGTTTGGCCTAGTGGCAAAGCATGCCAGGTGGCAATATCAAAACTGCCGTTGGACGTGATGTAGAGGTAAATCAGCGCAACCAAAGTCAGCAGCGAGCCGAGCAAGGTGTAGAGGAAAAACTTGAACGCGGCGTAAATCTTGTTGGGGCCGCCCCAGATACCGATGATGAGGTACATGGGTATCAGCGTAGCTTCGAAAAACACGTAGAACAAAAGGCCGTCCAAAGCGCTAAACACCCCGATCATCAGGCCCGACAAAATCAGGAATGCGGCCATGTACTGGTTGACTTTGTGGGTAATCACTTCCCACCCGGCAATGACCACCACCACATTGATAAACGCCGTCAGCAGCACAAACCAGAACGAGATGCCGTCCACGCCCAGGTGGTAATTGACATTGAAACGCTCTATCCACCCGCTGTGTTCAACAAACTGCATTTCTGCGGTGCCCAGTTGGAACCCGGCATACAGTGGCAGGGTCACCAGAAAACCTGCCAAAGCTCCGATCAGCGCTACCCAGCGCACCGCGCGGGCCTGGTCGTCCCGACCCAGGGCCAGCAGCACGACGCCAAAAACAATCGGCGTCCAAATAGCAAGGCTCAACAATCCCATGGGTATTTTTTCCTTATTTGTTGAGCCAGACGAAATAGGTCATGAGGACAAAAATGCCCAAAATCATGACCAGCGCGTAGTGGTACAGGTAGCCAGACTGCAAGCCGCGCACCCGCTTGGATACCCAGCCCACCAGCTTCCAAGAGCCGTTGACGAAGAACCCGTCAATGATCGCCTTGTCGCCGCCCTTCCACAAGCCATCGCCCAACATGCGCGCGCCGCGCGCCAATACGTTTTCATTGAACCAGTCCATGTAGTATTTGTTTTCCAACAAAACCACCAAGGGCCGCAGGCCGCGCCCGATGGCTGCAGGTACGGCTGGGTTAATCAGATACATATACCAAGCCGTGACCACACCCGCCAGCGCCAGCCAAAATGGCGCAGTGCCCAACGCATGCAGCGCCATGGCCACCGGGCCATGGAAAGCTTCTTCCAATCCCTGCATCGCGTGGTGGCGTGTGCTATCCACGAGGATGGCGTCTTTGAAAAACTCGCCAAACAGCATGGGCTCTATGGTCATAAATCCAATGACGACCGAGGGGATCGCCAGCATCACCAGCGGCAACCACACCACCCAGGGCGACTCATGCGGGCTGTGGTGGTGAGCGCCATGGCCATGGTCATCGTGGCCGTGGTGGGCATCGGGGTTTTGGTCGTAGCGCTCTTTGCCGTGGAAGACCAAAAAGTACATGCGGAAAGAATAGAACGCGGTCACAAACACACCGGCCAAGACCGCAAAATGCGCAAAACCAGCGGCAGGCAAATGGCTTTCGGCTACGGCTTCAATAATGCTGTCTTTGGAGTAGAAACCGGCAAAAAACGGTGTGCCAATGAGGGCCAGCGATCCGAGCAAGGAGGTGATCCAGGTGATCGGCATGTATTTGCGCACGCCGCCCATCCAGCGAATGTCCTGGTTGTGGTGCATGCCGATGATGACTGAGCCTGCGCCTAGGAATAACAAGGCCTTGAAAAACGCGTGTGTCATCAAATGGAATACCGCCACCGAGTAGGCCGAGGCGCCCAAGGCCACCGTCATGTACCCTAGCTGCGACAGCGTGGAATAGGCCACCACCCGCTTGATGTCGTTTTGGATAATGCCCAAAAAGCCCATGAACAAGGCGGTGATGGCGCCCACGACCAATACCAAATTAAGGGCGGTATCGGACAACTCAAACAGCGGCGACATGCGCGCCACCATAAAGATACCCGCGGTCACCATAGTGGCCGCGTGGATGAGCGCGGAGATAGGTGTGGGGCCTTCCATGGAGTCAGGCAACCAAACATGCAAGGGGAACTGTGCCGATTTGCCCATGGCGCCAATGAACAAACAAATGCAGGCCACCGTGAGCAGCATCCAAGTGGTGCCAGGCAGGGTCAGCGCCGCCAGTTCGGGAGCTTTGGCAAATATCTCGGCGTAATTGAGCGTGCCGGCAAATGCGGCGATGAGGCCTATGCCCAGGATGAAACCAAAGTCGCCCACCCGGTTGACCAAAAAGGCTTTCATGTTCGCAAAAATAGCGCTGGGTTTGTTGTACCAAAAACCGATCAGCAAGTAGGACACCAGGCCCACCGCCTCCCAACCAAAGAAAAGCTGCAAGAGGTTGTTGCTCATGACCAGCATCAGCATGGAGAAGGTGAAGAGGGAGATATAGGAAAAGAAGCGGTTGTAGCCCTCGTCCTCGTCCATATAGCCAATGGTGTAGATGTGCACCATCAGCGACACAAAGGTCACCACGCACATCATCATGGCGGTCAGGCCGTCGACCAAAAAGCCGATTTCCATTTTCAAGTCGCCGATCACCATCCAGGTGTACAGCGTTTCGTTCAGACGCGCGCCGCTTTGGACCACCGCTTGTAATGTCAGTACCGAGATGATGAAGGAGATGAGCACCCCGGCAATCGTCAGGCTGTGGGTGAGCCTGCGCCCGATGCGCTTACCGCCAAATTGGGTGCCGAGAATGCCGGCCAGCAGCGCGCCGACCAGTGGGGCCAGCGGCACGATAAGCAGCGTGGCTGCGTTGAGACTTGCTTGCATCGTTGTCTTAGCCCTTGAGCGTATTGAGTTCGTCCACGCTAATGCTGGACTTGGCCCGGAACAAGAGCACCAAAATCGCCAGGCCGATCGCCGACTCGGCAGCGGCCACCGTCAGGATAAAAAACACGAACACCTGGCCATGCATATCGTTGAGGTAATGCGAGAAGGCGACGAAATTGGTGTTCACCGCCAGCAGCATCAGCTCGATGGCCATGAGCAACACAATCAGGTTGCGACGGTTTAAAAAGATGCCCACTACCGAAAGCGCAAACAACATCGCGCCCAGGGACAGAAAGTGGCCCAGTGTCAGGGTCTTCATCATGCTTTGGTCTCCGGTGGGGCCGCGGCCTCGGGGGGCGCAGGCGCGGGGGCATCTTGCGTAGCGTCCATCTTGAGCACCGTCATGCGGTCTTGCGCTTTGACACGCACCTGGTCGCCGGGGCTGACGTATTTGCTGTCTTTGCGCGCACGCAAGGTCAGCGCGATCGCGGCAATCATGGCCACGAGCAAAATCGCAGCGGCGATTTCCAAGGGATAGATGTATTCGGTGTAGAGCAGCTTGCCCAGCTGCTGGGTGTTGGACGGGCCGCCTATTGCATTATTGGCAGCCGCCGGGTCATCGACCACACGAAAACCACCCAGCAAAACCGCCGCCATTTCCAGCGCAATCACCACGCCCACCGCAGCGGCCAGCGGGAAGTGGTTCCAAAAGCCTACGCGCAGGTTTTCGACGTTGATGTCCATCATCATCACCACGAACAGGAACAGCACCATCACCGCGCCGACATAGACCAGCACCAGCGTAATCGACAGGAACTCGGCTTTGAGCAGCATCCAGATCATGGCGGCCTGGAAAAAGGTGAGCACCAAAAACAAAGCGGCATGCACCGGGTTGCGGGCGGTAATAACCCTAAACGCCGCAATCAGCAAGACCGCCGAAAAGGCGTAGAACAGACCGGTGGTAACACTCATGGTGGCAATCTTTCTTGCAGGCGCTTAGCGGTACTTGGCATCCGCCTGCTTGGCTGCAGCGATCTCGGCTTCATAGCGGTCCCCGACCGCTAGCAGCATGTCTTTGGTGAAATACAGGTCGCCGCGTTTTTCACCGTGGTATTCCAGTATGTGCGTCTCCACTATCGAGTCCACCGGGCAGCTCTCTTCGCAAAAGCCGCAAAAAATGCACTTGGTCAGGTCGATGTCATAGCGCGTGGTGCGGCGCGAGCCGTCTTCGCGCACGTCGGATTCGATGGTGATCGCCATCGCCGGGCACACGGCTTCGCAGAGTTTGCAGGCGATGCAACGCTCTTCCCCGTTTTCATAGCGGCGTAGCGCGTGCAGGCCGCGAAAGCGCGGCGACAGCGGCGTTTTTTCTTCCGGAAACTGCACCGTAAATTTTTTGCGGAAGGCGTAACGCATGGTCAGCGCCATGCCTTTGAACAGTTCGATCAGCAAAAAGCTGAGCAAAAAATCTTTGAGCGAAAAGGCAGCGGGCTTATAAGCAATGCTTGGCATGTCTGTCTCTTACTTCCAGATATTGAATGAGGTCTGCATCCAGCCGCCCACCACTACCAACCAGACCAGGGTGACAGGGATAAAGATTTTCCAGCCCAGACGCATGATCTGGTCATAGCGAAAGCGCGGAAAAGTGGCGCGCACCCAGATGAACAGGCTGACAATGGCACAGGTTTTCAGGCCCAGCCAGATGCCGCCGGGAATCCAGTCAAGCGCAGCCACTGGCGAGAGCCAGCCGCCCAAAAACATCACCGCCGCCAAAATTGACACCAGCCACATATTGGCGTACTCGGCCAGATAAAACATGGCATACGACATGCCGGAGTACTCCACCATATGGCCCGCCACGATCTCGGCCTCGCCCTCGACCACATCAAACGGATGGCGGTTGGTTTCGGCCAGGCCGGAGATGACATAAACCACAAAAATCGGTAAGAGCGGCAGCCAGTTCCAGGACAAAAAGCCCAGGCCCTGGTCGGCAAACAGGCCTTTGGCCTGCTCAGTCACGATGACGCTCATGTTCATACTGCCGGTCACCATCAAGACCACGACCAGGCAAAAGCCCATGGCGATTTCGTAGCTCACCATTTGCGCAGAAGCGCGCAAGGCGCCCAGAAAGGCGTATTTGGAATTGGACGCCCAGCCGGCGATGACCACGCCATAGACTTCCATGGAGGTGATCGCCATCACAAACAACAAACCGGCGTTGATATTGGCCAGGGCCACGTCCGGACCGAAGGGCACAACGGCCCAGGCGGCCAGCGCCGGCATGATGGTGAGAATCGGGCCGATAAAAAACAGACCTCGGTTGGCGGCTGCGGGCACCAAAATTTCTTTCGTCAGCAACTTGAGCGCATCGGCTATCGGCTGCAACAGACCCAAAGGCCCGACGCGGTTGGGGCCAACGCGCACTTGCATCCAGCCCAAAAATTTACGTTCCCACAGCGTGAGGTAGGCCACGGCGCCCAGCAAAGGCAAAAGCACGACCACAATCTTCATCAGGGTCCAAACCACAGGCCAGACCACAGCGGCCCACCAAGTGGCAGCGAAGGCTTGCAGGCCTGCGTTGTAGATCGCGTCGATCATGCTTGCACCTCCACGCTGGCGCGGGCATCGGCCGTCATTTGCAGGCTGCTGGCTCGGCGCACCAATCCGTCAAGTTGGTAAATCGACGCGGTGCATGGCGCGCTGCCGGGGCCCGCGTGGGTGGGCTGGCTGCTGGCGTTATTGAGGCGGTCCGCGCTGAGCTGCGCAGGCGCAGCGCCCGCGAAGATTTCGTGCAGCACATCTTGCGAGGACTCTTGGGCAAAGCCTTCGAGCTTCATCATATTGCCTAGCACGCGCATGACTTTCCAGGCGGGGCGGGCTTCGCCCTGCGGTTTGACCACGGCATGGAAACTTTGCACCCGGCCTTCGGCATTGACAAAGGTGCCCGAGGTTTCGCTAAACGGCGCGATGGGCAGCAGTACGACGGCGCACTGCATATTGGCTTTGAAGGGCGAGAGGCTGACCACCATTTGGGCTTGCGCCAACTGGCCTAGCGCCGCTGCACCCGCAGCGCTGTCAAACTCGGGCTCGTTATTGAGCAGCAAAACGGCTTTGAGCGCACCGCCCAGCATCTGCCCGGCGTGCAAACCGCCCTGCCCTGGCTCAGCGCGAACGAACTGCGCGCCCACGGTATTGGCCGCTTCGGTCAGGAAGCCAAAGCTTGCGCCAGTGGCGCTGGCAATCCAGGCACCGACGGCTTGCAAGGCCGAAGCCTGCGCGTGGTGTGCCGCACTATTGCCCAGCAAAACCGCTTTGCGCTCGCCACCCAATAAGGACTTGGCAATAGCCAAAGCCTGCTCGTTCACTGCTGCGCTGTAGGGGCAGCTGGTCTCGGCCAGTTGCGCCACGGCTGCCGCAATCGATTGCAGATGCGCAAGCCAATCTTGCGACGAGACTTGCATATCCTGCGCGATGGATATGGCCCAGTCCGCTGTATCGCTGCGCAGCGCATGTACCGCGCAGCCACTGCGCGCCGCCTGGCGTACGCGCAGGGCAAACAGCGGATGCTCTTTGCGCAAATTCGTGCCCACCAAAAGCACGCGCTGCAAGGTCGACAAACCGGCCATAGGCATGCCCAAATGGCGCACACCATCGGTGGCAGTGAAATCTTGGTTGCGCAAGCGGTGGTCTATATTTTCGCTGCCCAAAGCGCGCACCAGCTTGGCGGCAAGGTGCAGTTCTTCCAGGGTGCTGTGCGGGCTGACCAAAGCGCCAAGCGCCTGGGCGCCGTGGTTGCTCTTGATTTGCTTGAGGCCATTGGCCACGTACTCGAGGGCGGTTTGCCAATCCACGCTAGACCATTTGCCACCCTGCTTGATCATGGGCGTATGCAGGCGGTCTGGGCTGCTCAGGGCTTCATAAGAAAAACGGTCGCGGTCGGCAATCCAGCATTCGTTGACCGCATCGTTTTCCATGGGCACTACGCGCATGACGTGGTTGTTTTTGACCTGAACGACCAAGTTGGTGCCAGTGGAATCATGCGGGCTGACCGACTTGCGGCGTGACAGTTCCCAGGTGCGGGCGCTGTAGCGGAAAGGCTTGCTGGTCAAGGCGCCCACGGGGCAGATGTCGATCATATTGCCCGAGAGTTCGGAGTCCACCGTCTGGCCGACAAAGGTTTCGATTTCCGCATGCTCGCCTCGGTGCGACATGCCCAGTTCCATCACGCCAGCCACTTCCTGACCAAAGCGCACACAGCGGGTGCAATGGATGCAGCGGCTCATCTCTTGCATGCTGATGAGCGGGCCCACGTCTTTGATCGCCACCACGCGCTTTTCTTCTTCGTAGCGCGAGTTAGAACCGCCGTAACCCACGGCCAAGTCTTGCAACTGGCATTCGCCGCCCTGGTCGCAAATCGGGCAATCGAGCGGATGGTTGATGAGCAAAAACTCCATCACCGATTGCTGCGCCTTGATGGCTTTGTCGCTCTTGGTGTGGACCACCATGCCATTGGTCACCGGCGTGGCGCAGGCGGGCATGGGCTTGGGGGCTTTTTCAATATCGACCAAACACATGCGGCAATTGGCCGCAATGCTCAACTTCTTGTGGTAGCAAAAGTGGGGGATGTAGGTACCGGCTTTTTCAGCGGCATGCATCACCATGCTGCCTTCAAGCACTTCTACTTTTTTGCCGTCGAGTTCTATTTCAACCATGGTGCTGCACCGATCAAACGTAGGCACCGACCACGCAGGTCTTGTGCTCTATATGGTGTTCAAATTCGGACCGGAAGTGCTTGAGCATGCCGCGCACTGGCATGGCCGCCGCGTCGCCCAGCGCGCAAATCGTACGGCCCATGATGTTGCCAGCCACGCTGTCCAGTGTCTCTAAGTCGCTAGCGCGGCCGTGGCCGTTTTCAATGCGGTCCACCATGCGCCAGAGCCAGCCTGTGCCCTCGCGGCAGGGGGTGCATTGGCCGCAGGATTCATGCGAATAAAAGTAAGACAGGCGCTGCAAAGACTTGACCATGCAACGCGTATCGTCCATCACGATGACCGCGCCCGACCCCAGCATCGAGCCGGCTTTGGCAATCGCGTCATAGTCCATCGTGATGTCCATCATGATGCTGGCCGGCAATACCGGCGCCGACGAACCTCCCGGGATGACCGCCTTGAGCGTGCGACCGGCGCGCATGCCACCGGCCATCTCCAGCAATTCAGTAAAGGGCGTGCCCATGGGTACTTCGTAATTGCCGGGGCGCTGCACGTCGCCACTGACAGAAAAAATCTTGGTGCCACCGTTATTGGGCTTGCCGCACGCCAGGTAGGCCGCGCCGCCATTGCGGATGATCCAGGGCACCGCCGCAAAGGTCTCGGTGTTGTTGATGGTGGTGGGTTTGCCGTACAGGCCAAAGCTGGCGGGGAATGGCGGCTTAAAGCGCGGCTGGCCTTTTTTGCCTTCCAGCGATTCGAGCAAAGCGGTTTCTTCGCCGCAGATATACGCGCCAAAGCCATGGGTGGCATGCAGTTGGAAACTGAAGTTGCTGCCCATGATGTGCTGGCCCAGAAAACCGGCTGCACGCGCTTCTTCCAGAGCCGCTTCAAAGCGCTCGTAAGTCTGGAAAATTTCGCCGTGGATGTAGTTGTAGCCCACGGTAATGCCCATAGCATAGGCGGCAATCGCCATGCCTTCGATCACCGCGTGCGGGTTGAACTGCATGATGTCGCGGTCTTTGCAGGTACCGGGCTCACCCTCGTCGGAGTTGCACACCAGGTACTTTTGTCCCGGAAACTGGCGTGGCATAAAACTCCACTTCAGCCCGGTCGGGAAACCCGCACCGCCGCGACCACGCAGACCCGATTCTTTGACCGTGGCAATCACCTGGTCTTGCGTCAGGCCCTCGCCACCGTCTTGGCCCAAAATCTTGCGCAGGGCTTGGTAACCGCCGCGCGCCTGGTAGGCCGCAATACCCCAGTTAGATCCATCCAAATCAGCCAAAATTTGCGGGCCTTTGTGGCGACCATGAAAAGAGCTTTCCCTGCCAGTGGCCTGGAAAGGTGCCAATAGGTTTTGCAGCGTCATGGTGCGCCCTCCGCTTGCTTGAGGCTGGCTATTAATTGGTCGAGTTTTTCATCGCTCATGAAGCTGCACATGTGGCGGTCATTGACCAGCAGCACCGGCGCATCGGCACAAGCGCCCTGGCATTCGCTAGGCTGCAGGGTGAACAAGCCGTCGCTGGTGGTTTCGCCGACGTGGATGCCCAGGGTTTTTTCCAGATGGGCCATGGCTTTTGCGCCGCCACCCAGTTGGCAGGGCAAATTGGTGCAGACGTTGAGCTTGTATTTGCCCACCGGCTTGAGGTTGTACATGTTGTAAAAAGTACTGACCTCATGCACGGCCATAGGCGCCATGCCCAGGTAGTCGGCCACCATGCGCTCGCTGTCTGCGCTGACCCAACCTTGCTCTTGTTGCACGATGGACAAGCAGGCCATCACAGCCGACTGTTTCTGGTCCGACGGGTATTTGGCGACTTCGCGATCAAAGCGCGCCTGGGTGGCATCCGACATCATCGGTCAATCTCTCCAAAAACAATGTCCATGGTGCCGATGATGGAGACCGCATCGGCAATCATGTGGCCCTTGGCCATTTCATTGAGCGCGGCCAGGTGGGCAAAACCGGGGGGACGAATCTTCAGGCGGTAAGGCTTGTTGGCGCCATCGCTGACGATGTAGATACCAAATTCACCTTTGGGATGCTCAACAGCGGCATAGGCCTCGCCCTGGGGCACATGAAAGCCTTCGGTAAACAGCTTGAAGTGGTGAATCAGACCTTCCATATTGGTCTTCATGGATTCACGCGAAGGCGCAGCTACTTTGTGGTTGTCGGTGATCACGGGGCCGGGGTTAGCCTTGAGCCATTGCACGCACTGGCTGATGATGCGATTGGACTGCTTCATCTCTTCCATGCGCACCAAGTAACGGTCGTACACGTCGCCGGTCTTGCCGACGGGAATGTCAAAGTCCAGTTGCGAATACACGTCGTAGGGCTGCTTTTTACGCAAGTCCCAGGCGATGCCAGAGCCGCGCAGCATAGGGCCGCTAAAGCCCATATTGAGCGCACGCTCGGGCGTGACAATGCCGATGTTGACGGTGCGCTGCTTCCAGATACGGTTATCGGTCAGCAGGGTGTGGTATTCCGACAGGCATTGCGGAAAGCGCTGGGTAAAGTCTTCAATAAAGTCGAGCAGCGAACCCTGGCGATTGGAATTGAGCTCGGCAATACCTTTGGCGTTGCGGATTTTGTTGGCCTTGAACTGCGGCATGGTGTCGGGCAGGTCGCGGTACACGCCGCCAGGCCGGAAATAGGCAGCGTGCATACGCGCACCACTGGCCGCTTCGTACATGTCAAACAAATCTTCGCGCTCACGGAAGGTGTAGATCAGAATAGTCGAGCTGCCGCAGTCATTACCGTGCGAGCCCAGCCACATGAGGTGGTTGAGCAAGCGGGTGATCTCGGCATACATCACGCGGATGTACTGCGCACGGATGGGTACCTCGATACCCAGCAGCTTTTCAATCGCCAGGCAGTAGGCGTGCTCATTGCACATCATGGACACATAGTCCAGGCGGTCCATATAGGGCAAGGCCTGGATATAGGTCTTGGACTCGGCCAGCTTTTCGGTGGCACGGTGCAGCAAGCCGATATGCGGGTCGGCGCGCTGGATGACTTCTCCGTCAAGCTCCAGCACCAGGCGCAACACGCCATGCGCGGCCGGGTGCTGCGGACCGAAGTTGAGGGTGTAGTTTTTGATTTCAGCCATGGCGAGCCCTGCTTAGTGCAGGCCTCCGTAGTTCTCTTCGCGGATGATGCGCGGGGTGATTTCACGCGTCTCAATCGTCACTGGCTGGTAAATCACCCGCTTCTGCTCGGCGTCGTAGCGCATTTCCACATGCCCGGTGGTGGGGAAGTCTTTGCGGAAGGGGTGGCCGATAAAGCCGTAGTCTGTCAGGATGCGGCGCAGGTCGTCATGGCCTTCAAACACCACGCCAAACAGGTCAAACGCTTCGCGCTCAAACCAGTTGGCTGAGTTCCAAATATCGTTGATGGAGTCGAGCACCGGCATGTCGTCATCGGGGGCAAAGACTTTCAGGCGCACGCGCTGGTTCAGGCTGATAGACAACAAATGCACTACCACGCAGTAGCGCGGGCCTTCGTAACGGCCATCGCCATACGTGGAGTAGTCCACGGCGCACAAGTCCATCATTTGCTCAAACTGGCAGCCCGCACTGTCGCGCAGCAACAGCGCGGCGGCGTGGTAATCCTGCGCGGACACCAACACTTTGACTTCACCCAGATCTACCGAAATACGTTTGACTTTGTCGCCCAGCACCTGCGCAATCGCAGCCTGGGTATCTTCAGGACGAACAGAAAAAGAAGTCATGGATGGGGTCAGGCGCGCGCGATGGTTTCGGTGCGGCGGATTTTTTGTTGGAGTTGCAAAATGCCATAGAGCAGCGCTTCGGCCGTGGGCGGGCAACCGGGTACATAGACATCGACCGGCACGATGCGGTCGCAGCCGCGCACCACTGAGTAGCTGTAGTGGTAGTAGCCGCCGCCATTGGCGCAGGAGCCCATAGACAGCACCCAGCGCGGCTCAGACATCTGGTCATAAACTTTGCGCAGCGCGGGAGCCATTTTGTTACACAGCGTGCCAGCCACAATCATGAGGTCCGACTGGCGCGGGCTGGCGCGAAACACTTCAGAGCCAAAACGGCTGATGTCATAGCGCGCCGCGGCGGCATGCATCATCTCGACCGCGCAACAGGCCAAGCCGAAAGTCATGGGCCATATCGAGCCAGTCTTGGCCCAATTGACCACTGCGTCGTAACTGGTGGTGGCAAAGCCTTCTTTGAATACGCCTTCAATCATGGTGTCATTCCCAATCAAGGGCCCCTTTTTTCCATTCGTAGACAAAGCCCACAACCAAAATGCCCAAAAACACCATGACCGCCCAGAAACCTAGGGGTCCGATTTCTTTGAGCGACACCGCCCAAGGAAACAGAAAGGCGATTTCCAGGTCAAACAAAATGAACAAGATAGCGACCAGGTAGTAGCGCACATCGAACTTCATGCGGGCATCTTCAAAGGCTTCGAAGCCGCATTCGTAAGGGGAGTTTTTGGCCTGATCCGGCCGGTTGGGGCCCAGGATATATCCCAGCACCTGGGGGATGATGCCGATAGCGACACCGACCAGAATGAACAGCAAAACAGGGAGGTATTGGTCCAGATTCATAGCTATTTAGGGATCGTCCGACGATAAGTCTGATTGTTTGCAACACCCTTACAGGCACGCAGTGCTCTCTTGCTATGGTGCCGTCGGCGAGACTCGAACTCGCACAGCTTTCGCCACTACCACCTCAAGATAGCGTGTCTACCAATTTCACCACGACGGCGGCATTTTTTCCACAACAAGGCCATGAGCATCTGCGCTACTCTGGAGGCCCTGATCAGCCTACGAGTTTACCCTGATTTAGAAAGGCTTCCCGAGGGACTTTCGACTATTTAGGCGGACTCAATTGGCCGGGATTTGGGCTGCGCCCGAAGCCGCAGGCGCAGGCGCTACGGCACTGGCTGGCACTGCTGGAGCCGCTACGCTAGAGGCTTCCAAGACGCTGCCGCTGCTGGTGGGGCGCAGATTGCCGAAGTAGGCCAGGGCCAAAGTGGCGGTAAAAAACACCGTCGCCAAGACGGCCGTGGTACGCGACAAAAAGTTAGCACTGCCGCTGGCGCCAAACAAACTGCCCGAGCCGCCGCTGCCAAAAGCCGCACCCATGTCGGCCCCTTTGCCGTGCTGGATCAGGATTAAGCCGATCATCGAAATCGCCGAAATCATCTGCACTGTCAGGATGATCGTAACCATATAACTCATCTTCTACTCCTGGAAAAAAACTGCTCGTTCCGCTTTACTGCGCGGCCCGGATAATGGATAAAAAATCTGCGGCCTTGAGAGAAGCGCCGCCAATCAGGCCGCCGTCAATATCAGGCTGGGCCAGCAAAGACGCGGCATTGCCGGCATTCATGCTGCCGCCGTAAAGAATACGCACCCGGTCTGCACTCGCACTGGCCGCTTGTAACTGCTGGCGCAACACTGCGTGAACCGCTTGGGCTTGCTCGGGGCTTGCGGTTTTGCCGGTGCCAATCGCCCACACCGGCTCGTAGGCCAGCACGATTTCGCTGATGCAATGGCCGTTGACATGGACCACTGCTGCCAACTGGCGCTTGATGACGGCTTCGGTAGCACCGGCTTCACGCTCGGCCAAAGTCTCGCCCACGCACACAATAGGCGTGATACCCGCGGCCAAGGCGCGCTGCGCCTTAGCCGCCACCAAGGCGTCGCTCTCCTGGTGGTACTGGCGGCGCTCGGAATGGCCCACTAAGCAGTAACGCACTCCAAAATCTTTGAGCATGGCCGCCGAGTTTTCCCCGGTAAAAGCGCCGCCTTCCTGGGCGGACACATCCTGGGCACCTAATGCCAGTGCACTGCCTTGCGTGAGTGATTGCAATTGCGCCAGATAAGGAGCAGGAACGCACACGGCCACATCGCAGCCCCAGGCTTGCGCGCGGTCAGCCAGCAAAGCCTGCACCAACGCCGCATTGGCCGCCAGCGAGCCGTTCATCTTCCAATTACCGGCGACCAGCTTTTTCATAGGCTGCTCCACTGCAACACAATTTTGCCGATGTGTTGGCTCGCTTCCATCTCGGCGTGCGCTTGCGCCGCCTGCGAAGCCGGATAAGCCGCATGCAGCACCGACTGGATCGCGCCGCTTTCCAGCAAGGGCCAAATATGGCGCTGCAAAGACTGGGCGATAGCCGCTTTGAAAGCCACGGGACGGATGCGCAAGGTGGAGCCCGTAATCGTCAGGCGTTTACGCAAAACCAGGCCGGCATTGAACTCTGCCTTCACTCCGCCCTGCACTGCGATAAACACCAGGCGACCATCCTCAGCCAGGCAATTGACTTCCTTAGCCACATACGCACCAGCTACCATATCAAGCACCACGTCCACACCACGTTTGTTGGTGATACGGGCTACTTCAGCCTCGAAGTCTTGGGTTTTGTAATTGATGGCATGGTCAGCGCCCAAGGCCAAGCAGGCTTTGCATTTTTCGTCGTTACCAGCGGTGACGATGACGGTAGCGCCCATGGCCTTGGCCATTTGGATGGCCGTGACACCAATGCCGCTGGAGCCACCCTGAATCAGCAAGGTTTCACCGGCCTGCAAGCGGCCCCGGTCAAACACATTGCTCCACACGGTAAAAAAAGTTTCTGGCAGTCCGGCCGCATCGGTATCGCTCCAACCCTTGGGCACGGGCAGGCATTGACCCACCGGCGCGACGCACCACTGCGCATAGCCACCACCAGCCACCAGAGCGCACACCCGGTCGCCCACCTCAAGGCCCGCCGCAGCCATGGCTTGCGCGTCGCCAGACTCAATGACGCCGGCCACTTCCAGCCCCGGAATATCCGAAGCGCCGGGGGGCGCGGGGTAGTGGCCCAGGCGCTGCAGCACATCCGGTCGGTTGATGCCACTGGCCGCAACCCGGATCAGCACCTCGCCGCTGGCCGCCACGGGCGCGGCCCGTTCGGCCAGGCGCAGCACCTCTGGCGCACCGAAACTGGAAATCTCAATGACTTGCATAGGCTAAAGACCCTTGGCCGCTAGTAGTTCAAAAGGCCGGCCGCCTTGCGGCAACCGGCACCTGATTGATCAATGCTGTTCGTTGTGTACAGGACGATCGAGCAAGGCCTTCATCGACAACTTAACACGGCCTTTTTCGTCCGTCTCGAGCACTTTGACGCGCACGATCTGGCCTTCGGACAGGTAGTCGGTGACTTTTTCCACACGCTCGTGCGCGATCTGGCTGATGTGCAGCAAGCCGTCTTTGCCGGGCAGCAAGTTGACCAATGCGCCGAAGTCCAAAATCTTGGTGATCGGGCCTTCATAGACCTTGCCGATTTCGACTTCGGCGGTGATCTCTTCGATGCGGCGCTTGGCTTCTTCTGCCTTGGCCGGGTCGCTGGAGGCGATGGTGATGGTGCCGTCTTCCTCGATGTTGATCTGGGTGCCGGTTTCTTCGGTCAGCGCGCGGATCACGGCGCCGCCTTTACCGATCACGTCACGGATCTTCTCGGGGTTGATCTTCATGGTGAACAGGCGGGGCGCAAAGTTGGACACTTCGGCTTTGGCACCGGCCATGGCTTCTTGCATCTTGCCCAAAATGTGCATGCGCGCTTCTTTGGCCTGAGCCAATGCCACTTGCATGATTTCTTTGGTGATGCCTTGGATTTTGATGTCCATTTGCAAAGCCGTAATGCCGTGTGTGGTGCCGGCCACTTTGAAGTCCATATCGCCGAGGTGGTCTTCATCGCCCAGGATGTCGGTCAGCACCGCAAAGCGGTTGTCTTCTTTGATCAGGCCCATAGCGATACCGGCCACGTGCGCTTTCATGGGAACGCCAGCGTCCATCAAAGACAGGCAACCGCCGCAGACCGAAGCCATGGAGGAGGAACCATTGGACTCGGTAATTTCAGACACCACACGCATGGTGTAGGGGAAATCTTCCTTGCTGGGCAAGCAGGCTGCCAAGGCGCGCTTGGCCAGACGGCCATGTCCGATTTCGCGGCGCTTGGGCGTGCCCACGCGGCCGGTTTCGCCAGTGGCAAAGGGAGGCATGTTGTAGTGCAGCATGAAGCGGTCTTCATAGTCGCCGCTCAGCGCGTCAATGCGCTGGGCATCGCGCTCCGTACCCAGGGTGGTGACCACCAGGGCCTGGGTTTCGCCGCGTGTGAACAAGGCCGAGCCATGGGTGCGGGGCAGCACGCCATTGCGGATTTCGATAGCGCGCACAGTGCGGGTATCGCGCCCATCGATGCGAGGCTCACCGGCCAAAATCTGGCTGCGCACGATCTTGGCTTCGATTTCGAACAGCAGACCTTCGACAGCCACGCTGTCAAAAGCGGCGCCCTCTGCTTTGAGCGCAGCCATCACCTCGGCATAAGCAACGCGGCAGGCCTGGGTACGCGCTTGTTTGTTGCGGATTTGGTAGGCGGCAACCAGTTTGTCTTTGGCCAGGCCGTCGATCTTGGCGATCATGACTTCGTCTTTCGCCGGGGCTTTCCAGTCCCACACGGGTTTACCGGCATCGCGCACCAATTCGTGGATGGCGTTGATGGCGATATTGCCTTGCTCGTGGCCGAAAACCACAGCGCCAAGCATGATGTCTTCGGGCAACTGCTCGGCTTCGGACTCGACCATCAACACAGCCGCTTCGGTACCGGCAACGACCAGGTCCATCACCGAATCTTTGCGGGCGGTCTGACCGGGATTGAGGACGTATTGGCCGTTGACATAACCCACGCGGGCCGCACCGATGGGGCCGCTAAATGGCACACCGCTGACCGACAAAGCGGCGCTGACGGCAATCATGGCGGCAATGTCTGCGTCCACTTCGGGGTTGAGCGACACGGTATGCACCACCACGTGGACTTCATTGAAGAAGCCTTCGGGGAACAAGGGGCGGATGGGGCGGTCGATGAGGCGGCTGGTCAGCGTCTCAAACTCGCTGGGACGGCCTTCGCGCTTGAAAAAGCTGCCGGGGATCTTGCCCGCGGCATAGCTTTTTTCTAGGTAATCCACTGTCAGGGGAAAGAAATCCTGGCCGGCTTTGCCTTCGGTACGCGCCACGACGGTGGCAAGTACTACGGTACCGTCCATATCCAGCAGCACTGCGCCAGTGGACTGGCGTGCGATTTCGCCGGTTTCCATGGTGACCGTGTGCTGGCCCCACTGGAAGGTTTTACTAACTTTTTTAAACATGGTCATGGGGTATCTCCATTACTTTCTCAACAGGTGGGAGGTGCAGGCCACCTCACCAAAGCCCGGATTCAAAGTCACAGCCCACGATGCCATTCCAGAGCCCCTGGGGCCAAATTGCTCTGGAATGACACAGCTTCGTGCCGCTTTCCTTGTCTCCGAAGTAAAAAACGCCTGAGCTAGTGTCCTAACTCAGGCGCTTCGCGTTCATATTCCCGAAATTACTTACGCAGACCCAATTTGGCGATCAGTGCGGTGTAACGGTCAGCGTCTTTGAACTTGAGGTAATCAAGCAATTTGCGGCGGCGGCTGACCATGCGCAACAGACCGCGGCGACCGTGGTGGTCTTTGGCGTGGGTCTTGAAGTGGGGGGTCAGCTCGTTGATCCGGGCCGTCAGCAGCGCGACTTGGACTTCGGGGCTACCGGTATCACCGGCTTGGCGGGCGTTGTCTTTAACGACAGCCGCTTTGATTTCAGATGCGATCATGTGTGTTTCCGTAAATAGCTATAAGGACTTGCGAGTGCGGCTGGAACTGCTGCAAACGTGCGCTTCGCGAACTGCAAAGCCTGATGATTGTAACCATTCCTGGCAATGCCCCCAGCTGGCGTCTAGGAAGCCGGGCGCTGCATCACGCAGCTTTCGGGCATGCGGGCCTGGGCGGCGCTCAGGGTTTTAATGACTTTAAATCCGTAACCCGAGCCTTCCACGTCAAATTTCACCCCCGGCGCGCCTTGGCGCTCCATCACGCCAACCACTAGCGGCTGCTGGAACTGGTGGTCACTGGCGCGCATGCTGCCGTTTTGGCCGGCCAGGCTGACGCTGATCCCCTCCAGGGCGCGGGCAATGCCCGCTGCTTCTGGCCCTGTCAAATCGGGATTCGCCCGCTTGCCGACCTCCCCAATGGCCTGGGCCAGCGCCTCCACCATCAACTGCATGCGCATGTGCACATAGTCGTCGTCCGGCTTGGGAAAGCGCGCCCGAAAAGCCCGGTAAAACCCTTCAGCCTGCGCCGACTGCACATTGGGCAGCCAATCGGCCACGGCGATGACCTTGCCGACACCGGCCTCGCCCATGGCTGCGGGCGCACCCAGCGCATTGCCGTAAAAAGTATAAAAAGTGCCTTCAAAGCCCGACTCGCGTGCCGCTTTGACCAGGAGCGTCAAGTCGGGCCCGAAATTACCGGTTACTACGGCTTGCGCGCCGCTGGCCTTGATTTTGGCCACATAAGGCGCGAAATCTTTGATACGTAGAAGCGGGTGCAACTCGTCCCCAGCGATACGTACATCGGGCCTTTGCGCGGCCAACTGGCGCCGCGCCTCGCGCAACACGCTTTGCCCGAAGCTGTAATCCTGGCCCAGCAGGTAGACCGACTTCAGGGCGGCGTCCTCCCTCACCAATTCCATCAGCGCCGCCATGCGCATGTCGGCATGGGCATCAAATCGAAAATGCCAAAAACTGCATTTTTCATTGGTCAGCGCGGGGTCCACGGCCGAGTAGTTCAGAAACAGCACGCGCCGGGCCGTGTCGCGGGCGTTGTGTTTGTTGACAGCGTCGATCAAGGCTGCCGCCACCGCCGAAGAGTTGCCTTGCAAAATAATTCGCGCTCCGCCGTCAATGGCCAGACGCAAGGCCGATAGCGCCTCTTGCGTTTGCCCCTGGCTATCAAAGCGCTCCAGCACCAGCGGCACCGAAGCTTTGCCCCAAAGCACGCCGCCGCGCGCATTGACGCGCTCTATAGCCCAGACCAGATTGCGGTACACCGCTTCACCACCACTGGCATTGGGCCCGCTCAAGCCCTCGATCAAAGCCAGCTTGACCGACGCTTGCGGCGTTTGCGCTTGCGCCGGCAAAGGTACTAGCGAGAACATGAAAAAAGCGCTCACACATAGCGCCAACCAAGGTCTTTTCAAGGCCTTGATGCGAAGAATAAACATAGGGGAAAACACCTTGAAATCACCATAAACGCGCGCACCTCGAAGGCATGCGGACCTCAGTTCGAGGGCCGCGAAGTCTAAACGGAGCCACCTTATGTTTTTGACAGCTACTACGTCCCCCTGGGCGTTGCATTCCCTTTCCGCCGCCGATGTGCTCACCCGCAGCAAAGCCCACGCGCAAGTAGGCCGCTTGGTACGCGACCTGAGCGCTAGCGCCGTGGCGCCAACGCCTAAAGTTTCGGGCAGCGCACTGCAAGAGGACGACAAGGCCTACAGCTTTAGCCTAGATTTGCCCGGCGTGGGCAAAGAGCATCTGCGCATCCAGATTGAGGACACCGTGCTGCGTGTGGAAACGCAAGAAGGCGCGCCGCGCAGCTACCGCGCGGTTTATGAATTTGCGCAGGAAATCGACAGCGCATCGAGCCAAGCGCGTATGGAGCACGGGGTGCTGCACTTAAGCCTGACGAAAAAATTGCCAGTGAGCAAAGCCGCTGAACTGAGCATTTCCTAAGCGTCGCAGTATCAAAGCGACTGCAAAGGCCAGCGCGGCTGCACGTGAAAACTGTAGTCGCGCTTGGCTTCTTGCATGCCGCTTTGCAATCGCATCGCGGCGGCCAGGGCGATCATGGCGCCGTTGTCGGTGCATAAGTGCAGCTCAGGGTAATGCACCCGCACGCCGCGAGCTGCGCATTGGGCATTGAGCTGCTCGCGCAAGTACCGGTTCGCGCCAACGCCTCCGGCAACGACAAGTCGTTGCAAGCCGGTCGTCTTAAGCGCAGTCATCGATTTTTTTACCAGCACATCGGCAATCGCCGCTTGCGTAGAAGCAGCCAGATCGGCCTGCGTTTGGACCGGCAAAGCGCCAAAACCGGGCGTGGCGCCGGAGGCCAAGGTGTATTCGGAAGGCGCAATCGGCGCGCCATGCGAGGAGACCATTTTTTGCGACTGCACCAGCACGGCCGTCTTAAGCCCCGCAAATGAAAAATCCAAATCGCCGCTGTGCAGCAAAGGGCGGGGCAAGGCATAGGCCTTAGGGTCACCCTGCGCTGCCAAAGCCGCCAAGGCCGGACCACCGGGGTAGCCCAGGCCCATCAGCTTGGCCGACTTGTCAAAAGCCTCGCCCGCCGCGTCATCAATCGTTTCGCCCAGCATCTCGTAGCGGCCCACGCCATCGACGCGCATCAGTTGCGTGTGTCCGCCCGATACCAGCAGCGCTACAAAGGGGAACTGCGGTGGGTCGGCGCTCAAAAATGGCGAGAGCAAATGCCCTTCCAAATGGTGGACGCCAAGTACGGGTTTGTCTAAGGCCGCCGCCAGCGCACAAGCCAGCCCCGCGCCCACCAGCAAGGCGCCCGCCAAGCCGGGGCCGCGCGTGTAGGCGACCACAGCTACTTCGTTCAAGCTGCGTCCGGCGCTGACCATGACCTCGGTAGTTAAGGGCAGCACGCGCCGGATATGGTCGCGGCTGGCCAACTCGGGCACCACGCCGCCAAAGGCTTGGTGCATCTCCACCTGGCTGTACAAAGCATGGGATAGCAATCGCGGCACGGCTTGCCCCTGCATCTCTACCAAGGCCACGCCGGTTTCGTCGCAGGAAGACTCAAAGCCCAGCACCAGCAGGGGCCGTGCTTCCTGGGTGGAAGGCTCGTCGGAAAGCTTGCTAGGCACCTTGGCCGCTATCGTCACCGACGACAACGCCTGGTCCTGGCTTTGGTCAGAATGTGGTGCGGCATCGGCTCGGTTCATAGCGGGCAACAGTGTAGGCGAGCCCTGCGCCACAATGCCGCCATGCCCGAAACCACCCTCGCATTGCACGACATTGAAAGCCTGGAACGCGCCACGCTGGACGCCGTCTGCCCCGCAGCGAAAGGGAGCGCCCCAAAGTCAACCTGCTAGATGCCCCCGCCCACGCCTGGGCCAGCGTCTATACCGCCCTAGGCTTTGACGTAGCCGATGGCGCCTTGCGGGTGCAATTGCTCAGCCGCAGCCGCTTTGCCCGCTACGCCTATGTGCAAAGCGCGGGTGCTTCGCTAGCGGCGGGTACGGCGTGTGTCAGCCGAGATTGGCTCAGCGTGCACGGCATGCGGACCCTGCCCAACGCGCAGGGCCAAGGCCTGGGCACATCCCTGCTCACAGCCTTTGTCGGCTTTGCACGCCAGCGCGGCATTAGCCGCGCTTTTTTACAGGTGGAAGCGGATAACGCCCCGGCACTGTCCTTGTACCGCCGCTTCGGCTTTGCCACCGCCTGGACGTACCACTACTGGAAAGCGCCGGTCTGACTTTTGCCGCGCAAGGGTTCTGCATAAGCTCATAGCCGCCGGTTCGCACCGCTCGCGGACAATCGCCCCATGGCTATTGGCATGTACTTGCGGGAAATTGGTCGCGGCAAAGATGGTGCGCGCGGGCTGAGCCGCGCCCAAGCCACCGATTTGTGGAGCCAGTTGCTCGATGGCGAGGTGAGCGACCTGGAAGTGGGTGCCTTTTGCCTGGCCATGCGCGTCAAGGGCGAAACGCCCGAAGAAATGGCCGGTTTTCTGGACGCCACGGAACCGCGCCTGCACACCGTCCCAGCCGGCGACAAAGCCGTCGTGGTCATCCCCAGCTACAACGGGGCCCGCAAAATTCCGGTACTCACGCCCTTGCTGGCCTTGTTGCTGGCGCGCGAAGGCCACCCCGTCATGATCCACGGCACGCCTACCGAAAACAGCCGCGTGTTTACCGCCGAAGTGCTTGCCCAACTGGGCATCCATGCGCGCAGCAGCTTTGCGCCACTGGTCGCTGGCGAAGTGGCCTTTTATCTCACCGCCGCTTTAAGCACTGGCCTGCAAAGGCTGCTGGAAGTGCGCCGAGTAGTTCACTTGCGCAATTCGGCCCACAGCCTGGTCAAGCTGATGAACCCTTGCGCTGGCCCCAGCCTGCTGGTGACCAACTACACCCACCCGGAATACGCGCACTCTATGGCTGCCACTTTGCAACTGATGAAGGCCAACGCCCTGCTCTTGCGCGGCACCGAGGGCGAAGCCGTGGCCGATGCGCGCCGCCTGCCAAAAATGCAAGGCTTTATCGCGGGTGAAAACGTGTTTTCTCAGGAAGCGCAAAGTGGCAGTTTGGGCAACCTGCCCGCGTTGCCAGCCGGCATTGACGCCCCCGGTACCGCTGACTACATCCGTGCCGTGATGGACGGCGGGCAGCCTGTGCCCGCGCCGATAGCCCAACAAGTGATTGAAATTTCCCGACTTATTTCCCGCATGGAAAGTGCTGAATGACTACAAAAACACCTGGGCCAAGTTCCAAGAAACCGCTGCTAGCCCGCAACTCCGTCATTGCGAGCGAAGCGAAGCAATCCAGCATTCTTGATACATCAGCGGCTCATGGATCGCCGCGTCGCTCCGCTCCTCGCGATGACGTTCTTTTGACGGCTATCCCTAAACCCGCAGGCCAAGTCAGTCTGGTGGGCGCCGGGCCGGGCGACCCGGATTTGCTGACGCTCAAAGCTGTCAAAACCATTGCCGCGGCCACCGTCATTTTGGTGGACGACCTGGTGAACGAAGCCGTGCTGGCCCACGCCAGCCCCAAGGCCCGCATCGTCTATGTCGGCAAGCGCGGCGGCTGCGCGTCCACGCCGCAGGCCTTTATTGAAAAGTTGATGGTCAGCGAAGCACAGAAGGGCGAAAACGTGGTGCGCCTGAAGGGCGGCGACCCCTTGGTATTTGGCCGCAGCGGCGAAGAAATCGAGGCCCTGCAACAAGCGGGCATCCGGGTGCAAGTGGTCAACGGCATCACCGCCGCCTTGGGCGCACTGGCCTCGCTGAACACCGCCCTAACCCACCGCGACCATGCCCATGGCGTGCTGATGGTGACCGGCCACGCCAAACTCGGCGACCCCGGCACCGACTGGCGTGCGCTGGCCCACACCGCCCGCCAGGCCAAACTCACCCTGGTGGTCTACATGGGCGTTGCCGCCGCGCAGCGGATTCAAGATGAACTGCTACACGGCCTGCCCGCCAATACGCCGGTGGCTATCGTGCAAGACGCTACCTTGCCCTCGCAGCGGCAGGCTTTATGCACCTTGGATTGCTTGCACCAAACGCTGAATGAACAGCGGATGGCTAGCCCTTGTGTTTTGCTGATTGGGGATGTGTTGCAGGGATTGGCTGGCTTGGGGCACACGCAAGAGGCGGTGTTGGCACGAGGTCAGATCCGGGCAATGTGAGATGCGATGGGGCCTCAGGCGGTCTAAAACTGATGTATCTGCGAAGGATTCTTTGGAATCTGCCGCTTGAGCTAAACGGCTGGCGACGAACGCTGTTGCAAGCTTGGTTGATTGCAGAGTTCGCCTAATGCCTAAGGGCAAAGTCAAGCCGCTACGTGCTTACGCGTTGTCGGGCTTGGACGAGCCGTCAAATTTCGCTCCACCTCCATACGAAGTGCAGCATTGATACGCGATTGATAGCCAGCCCCTTTAGACTTGAAGAACTCCAGGATGTCCGCATCCAATCGGACCGATGTGAGCACCTTCGTAGGGGTGGCTTGCGGCCCACGTCCACGCTTCAGGACTGGCGCACCCAGCATGTCCTCTGTCCACGCTGGGTTGTCTGGGTCGTTGACCTTAGCCGAGGTTTTCTTTGGCAACTTGGCGGTAGTAGCGAGTTTCATGTTTTTCTGCCTTTCGCAGCGATATTACATGAGGCCCTCTCGGGCGCTCGGTGTAAACCATCACAAGCACATCGCCCCCCAGAAGACCGAAACAGACCAGGCGCACTTCGCCATAGCCTTGCCGCTTGTCCTCGCGGGTCACTGTGAAGTGGTCCCAGATTGCATCGCATCCAACGAAGTCAAGCCCGTGATTCTTGATGTTCAACTTGCGCTTTGGTTCGTCCCATGTGAGCATATTTAATTGTATCTACAAAATAAAGTGCTGCAAAATGAAATTCGAGGTCTCAATTCATCGTACTGGCACGTCTTGCCGCGACAGGTCCGGTGCATTGGTGGGTTGGGCACCGAGACGTGGATCGGCGCGGTCTTTGATCCTTCCGAGGCGAACTAGACGAGAGGCAATAGCCCCAAGAGTTCGACCATGCTTAGTGGCGATTTTTTTGACGGGCGCTCCTGCGTCAAAGCTAGCAATAAGCTCTTTGTCTTCTATTTCCGACCAAGAACGTCCTGCGTTGCCAGGCAGCGAATCGTTTCGCTCTGCGAGCTTTACAGCGCTTTCGAGAGCCTTTGTGGCTGCAAAAAGAGCGCGAATTACCTGCGGACTATTGAAGTTGCTTTGCGCCGGCAGAATCTCGCCAGTTTCTGGATTGATTCCATTTGCAAGAGCCTCAATGATTTCTTTGGCTTCGAATGGGGACATGGGTCAGTGCCTCCTAAGGTGCGGCCTGCTCGCCTGTTAAATCTGGTTAGCGAGCAGTTTCCTTGTTATTACTATAAATTGAAAATTAAAAATCATTATCAATATTTTTTGTTTTTCAAGTTAAGCGCCTGGCCTTTGCAACAGAGTCTCTGCCCGAAACACCCAAAGGTCTTTCCCCTCCCGTTACCATACTCCCCGCTAAAAACAACTATCCCCAGCGGGAAGACTTCGTATGCAACTCCAAATCAACGGCCAGCGCACCCACGCCGACGCCGACCCTGCCACGCCCTTGTTGTGGGTGCTGCGCGACCAACTCAACCTGACCGGCACCAAATTTGGCTGCGGCATTGCCGCCTGCGGCGCGTGCACGGTGCATGTGGACGGCCAGGCGGTGCGCTCTTGCGTTACGCCGGTGTCTGCGATGCAGGGGAAGGACATCCGCACCATCGAATCGCTGGGCAGCGCCGAGCATCCCCATGCGCTGCAACAAGCCTGGATCGCCGAGCAAGTGCCCCAGTGCGGCTATTGCCAAAGCGGCATGCTGATGGCCGCCGCCGCGCTGCTTGCGCGTACGCCCCACCCCACCGATGCCGACATCGACGCGGCCATGAGCAATATCTGCCGCTGCGGCACCTACCAACGGGTACGCGCCGCGATTCATCGCGCTGCCAATAGCCCAATGCCTAGCCCGAGCACTAGCGCGACTAAAAGCGCAAGTAGTGGCGCAGCCCCCCAAGCCACAGGGAGCGCAGCATGAAGCGGCGCACGATTTTGCTAAGCGCCCTGGGCGCAGGCAGCGCATTGCTGGTGGGCTGGGGTGTGGCGCCGCCGCGCAGCCGCTTGGGCAGCGCAGACAGCATGTTGCCCACGCAAGGCAGCGTGGGGCTGAACAGCTGGATCAAGATTGGCGAGGACGGCTCGGTGGCGCTGGCCATGCCGCGCAGCGAAATGGGCCAGGGGGTGCACACCGCGCTGGCCATGCTGGCCGCCGAAGAGCTGGACATTGCTTTGGACAAAGTGCGCTTAGAGCAAGCCGGGCCCGATGCCCTATACGGCAACGTGGCCGCCGTGCTGGCCTTTTTGCCATTCCACCCGCAGCAAACTGAAGAGGGCAAACGCAGCGCGACGGTCAAAACCGCGCAGTGGCTGACTGCCAAAGTCGGGCGCGAGTTGGGCTTGATCATGACCGGCGGCTCGTCTAGCGTGGCCGATGCCTGGGAGCCGGTGCGCCTGGCCGCTGCCAGCGCGCGCTCTGGCCTGGCCCAAGCGGCAGCCGCGCAATGGCAAGTGCCGGTAGGCGAGCTTGTGTTTAAGCAAGGAAAAATCAGCCACACGTCGGGCAAAGAAGGTCACTTCGGGCAATTTGCCGCAGCAGCGGCCAAGCTCAACCCCGGCGCGGTAAGCCCCAAGGCGCGCAAGGACTGGAAGCTCATTGGCAGCCCCGCGCCGCGCACAGACTTGTGGGCCAAGAGCAGCGGCAGTGCCACTTCCGGTCTGGACGTGCGCTTGCCCAATATGGTGTTTGCCGCCGTGCGCCTGTGCCCGATGATCGGCGGCAGCGTGCAGTCGGTGGACAGCGCTGCGGCGCTGGCTCTGCCCGGCGTGCTGAAAGTCATCCCGCTCAAGCCCAGCCACGGCGCCAACGATGGCCTGGCGGTGGTGGGCAAAACCACCTGGCACGCCCGCCAAGGCGCAGAGGCGCTGCAAGTGCAATGGGCGCAGCGCCCGCAAGGCGCACTGGACACCAAGCAGGCCGCAGAGCAATTGCAAGACCAACTGGCCAAGGAAGAGGGCTACACCTTCCACGAGCGTGGCACGCCGCCCGCAAGCGGCGACACGCTCAGCGCCACGTACAGCGCGCCCTACCTGGGCCACATGACGATGGAGCCCATGAACTGCACCGCCTGGCTGCAAGACGGCAAACTCAGCCTTTGGGCGCCCACCCAAGTGCCCGAGGCCGCGCGCGAAGCGGCGGCCAAGGCAGCCGGGCTACCGCTGGCGAAAGTAGAGATTCACATCACCCTGCTGGGCGGCGGTTTTGGTCGGCGCTTGGAGGTGGACTATGTGGTGCTCGCCGCGCAAGTGGCCATGGCCCTGCCCGGCCAGCCGGTGCAGCTCAGCTGGTCGCGTGAAGAGGACAGCACGCACGACTTTTTCCGACCCATGCATGTGGCCCAACTGCAAGCCAGCCACGACGGGCTGGGCCAAGTGCAAAGCCTGCAAATCAAATCCGCTGGTGACTCCATCAGCCCGCGCTGGATGGAGCGGGCGCTACCTGCGTTTGCCGGCCCATTCGACGCGCCCGACAAAACCGACTCCGAAGGCTTGTTTGATCTGCCCTACGGCTTTGCCCACCAAAAAATGGCACATGTGGCCACCAAAGTGGGCATACCGGTAGGCTTTTGGCGCTCGGTGGGCCATTCGCACAACGCGTTTTTCTCGGAAAGCTTTATCGACGAACTGGCCGCCAAGGCTGGCACCAACCCACTGGCCTTTCGGCAGCAATGGCTGCAAGACGCGCCGCGCCATCTGGCGGTGCTGAATCTGGCTGCCGAAAAAGCCCAATGGGGCAAGACGCTGCCCGAAGGGCAGGCCCAAGGCATCGCGCTGCACGAGAGCTTTGGCTCCATCGTGGCGCAGGTGGCGCGCGTGTCGCTGGAAGGCGGCGCTTTGCGCGTACACGAGGTGTTTTGCGCAATCGATTGCGGCACCGTGGTGAACCCGGCCATCGTGGCCCAGCAAATGGAAGGCTCGGTAGTGTTTGCCCTGTCCGCAGCGCTTTGGGGCGAAGTGGATATCGTGCAAGGCGAAGTGCAGCAGCGCAATTTTCACCAGCACTACGTGGTGGGCATGGCGCATGCGCCGCAGGTGCACACCTACATCGTGTCCAGCGAGCGCACACCCGCCGGTGTGGGCGAGCCCGGTGTTCCGCCTTTGGCGCCTGCCGTGGCCAATGCAGTTTTTGCCCTTAACGGCAAACGCTTGCGCAGCTTGCCGCTGAAGCTGACTTAAGTGAACTAGCGCGAGATTGAACTCTTTGGTGTACCCATGCGTGCCGCGGCTTTTTCGCGGCGCGTCCCCTGGACTGTAGGGTTGGCCGTCACGCTATGCGATCTGCCCAATATCCAGGTTCTCTTCTATGGTGCATAAGAGCTACGACGAGGATTTCTGTGTCGCTCGCCCGATACACAACGCTAAAGGGAAAACCTTTCACCAGTCGGCTGCGGGTGCCTTTGGGCGAGGGAGCCCCACCGGTTGGATTGGAGACCGCATTTTTTACCGCACTTTCGACAGCATGTTCAAACCTGATACCCAATCCATCACGGACCTTAGAGTGGTAGGCAACTTCCTTCAATAGCTCGGACGCAGCGGCTGGTAGAAAACGCGGCTTGATCACCGGGCAATACTTCGCGCCTTAGCGAAAACTTCGTCGGC
>CAMBFO010000008.1 GCA_945865675.1 Comamonas sp. lk | reverse complement strand
GTGACACCGCGCACCAAATCACTGATCTCGCGGTAAAAAATGCCCACGCTCAACAAGCCGCCACTGGCCAGGTATTTTTCATACGCCATATCTAGGCCAGTGGCCAGTTCGGGCCGCAATGCGGGGTTGCCCACGCTGTCCGGTGCCAGCACGGTATTGCTTTGACTAAGGTCGGCATACAAGCCATTGGGCGTAGGCCGGGCCAGTAAAGCATTGATGTCTGGCGCTTTGTAACTGCGGGTCAGGCTAGCACGTATCAGATCCTTGCCGCTTGGGTTCAATTTATAGGACAGGTGCAGCATGGGCGTGAGCACGGCGCTGGTATTGCGCAGCTCTAGGTCTATGCCAGTGCTTTGCGTAGCAATATTCTCATGACGAAGGCCCAGCGTCGCCGACCATTGCGGCGATATTTGCCACTCATCTTGTACAAAGAGCGCGGTTTTTTGCACTTGCGCAGAAAACGCCTGGCCTTGCAGGCTACTTATCAAAGCTACGCCTTGCAAACTGGCATCGCGCTTTTCTTCGCGCTGGCGCAACTCCAGGTCCCAACCCAGCGCCAGGCTGTGCGCTTCATTGATCAGCCGCGTGTAATTACCGGCCTGGGTGAGCGAGGTCTCGCGGTTATCGCCCAGGGTGCGTTGCTGCAGGGCGCCCTGGCTTTGGTTGTCAAAGCGGCCACGTGAAGCCTGGATACCGGCTTTGACTTCGATGCGCTCATCGGCAGAAAAATTGTTCACCCATTGCAAGCGGCTGCGCGCAAGTTCCCAGCCGCCTTCATTGCTGCTATCGCCATCCAGGGCGGGGCTACCTGCCAGCACCTGGTTGGAGTAGCGCGTCGTGTTGTTCCAAGCGCCGCTTTGCACAAAAGACTGCAAGCTCAGGGTTGCGTCGTCGCTGATGCGCCAAGTCAGTACCGGCCCCAGGTTGATGCCCTGGCCTTGGAAGCGGTTATCCCCTTTTTGTATCGCGTCCACGGTGCTGCCGTTTGCAGCAAGGCTTTGGCGGTGGATTTCGCTATCAATCTGGCCGCGCCACTGGAAAGAAGAGATGGGCAAGATCAGCGATACATCGCCCCATTTTTCGCCCAGAGTGAAGTTGCCGGACACGGTCGGCTTTTCAAAACGATAAGCGGCGCTTAAACGCAAGTCACGCTGCGAGCGTTTGGGCGCGTCCTTCAAAATAATGTTGATGGTGCCAGCAACGGCTTGCGCGCTTTGGGTGGCGGTAGGGCCTTTGCTGACCTCAATACGCTCGACCAGCGCCGGGTCCAGTTGGTCTAGCGCAAAACCCGCAGGTGCCGGATCGCCGTTGATCAAGATCAGGGTATAGCCGACGCTCATGCCGCGCAAGCGCGGTGCATTGCCCTGCAGGGTGACGCCAGGCAGACGCTGCAAGACATCGGCCACATTGGTATCGCCAAACTTATCGAGTTCTTCGCGGCCATAGATTTGCTTGGCGGTGCTGGCGCGTCGGCGTAGCTCGGTATCCGTTTGGCGCGCGCTGATTTCCACGCGATCGAGCTTGGCGCCGGGTGCCGGGCCCGAGTCGGGGTTGGCCCCGGCCTCCTGGGCCTGCGCTGCAGACAGGCAGACGCAAAAACAAAGAATGCCGGTCGATAGCCGCGGCGTCTGTACCAACGTTATGAATATTTTCATGGGCGCACTGTAGCGCCAAGATATGAATGCCGCAGGAAGACGCTGAACATACACGCAGGCGTTTGAGGCCCATCGGTACGCTGGCCTCAGGGCAGCGGCATTTTTCGCTGACCGATAGGCTCAGGCCCGCCGGGCTAAGCGGGGCACGGCCCGAAGCAGCGCCTGGGTGTAGCTGTGCTGCGGATGGGTCAGCACCTGTTCGGCAGCGCCATACTCGACCAGCTTGCCGTCTTTCATAACAGCAATGTCGTGCGCCAAATACTCCACCACGCCAAAGTTATGGGTGATGAACAAATAGGCCACACCCAGTTCTCTTTGCAAATCACTGAGCAAATTAAGTATCTGTGCCTGCACCGACACGTCCAGGGCCGAGGTCGGTTCATCGGCCACGATCAGGCGCGGCTCCACCGCCAAGGCTCGGGCGATGGCCAGGCGCTGGCGCTGGCCACCTGAAAATTCATGCGGGTAGCGCGTCAGGCTGCTGCGCGGCAAGCCCACCTTGTCCAGCAGGCCTTCGACACGCGCCAAGCGGTCTGCTGCGCTTATGTGCGGCTGCAAAGCGGCTACGCCTTCTTGCAAAAGTTCGCTCACGCGCATGCGCGGGTTGAGCGAGGCAAACGGGTCTTGAAAAATGATTTGTATGGCGCGGCGGGCCTCCATCAAGCGCGGGCCTTGCAAGCTGTCCAAGGCCATGCCGTCCAAATGCGCTTGGCCGGTGATGCTGGCCGTGCCACGCAGTAGCTGCAATAAGGCTTTGCCCACCGTGGTTTTGCCACTGCCCGATTCACCCACCAGCGCCAGGGTGCGCCCGCTATGGAGTCGGAAGCTGACGCCATCGACGGCTTTGACATAGCCGACGGTACGCTGCAACAAGCCTTTGCGAATCGGAAACCAAACGCGGTAATCCTGCACCTGCAGCAGCGCACGCGCTGGCTGTGCATCCTTCGCCTGCGCAACGTGTTGGGGCTCATGCGCCAAGTCACTATGCCTGGTAGCGACGCCCGGTGCGTCGGGGTCGCGGTACAACACGCAGCGTACCGCATGGCCACCGGGCAGGGTGTGCAAAGCCGGTTCAGCGCTAAGGCATAGCGCGCTGACATCGGAACACCGGTCGGCGAAGCGGCAGGCGCTAAAGCGCTGGTTCAGCGCCGGCACGCTGCCAGCAATGGCGGCCAGGCGCCGGCCGCGTTGCTGCGCGTCCGGTAACGCGTCCAACAGGTTGACCGCATAGGGATGCCGTGGCGTGGCAAAAAACGCGGCCGCGCTGGCTACTTCCACAATCTGCCCGGCATACATCAAAGCGACCTGGTGCGCCATTTGGGACACGACAGCCAGATCATGGGTAATGAGCAGCATGGCCATTTTTTGGCTTTGTTGCAGTTCCTTGAGTAAGTCCAAAATCTGCGCCTGGATGGTCACGTCCAGGGCGGTGGTGGGTTCGTCGGCAATCACCAGATCGGGCTCGGCTGCCAGCGCAATGGCAATCATGACGCGCTGCTTTTGTCCGCCTGACATTTGAAAGGGGTAGCTATCCACGCGGCGTGCGGCTTCGGGTATTCCGACGCGCTCCAGCCACTGCAGCGCTTTGCTGCGCGCCGCATCACCGCGCAGCGCGGTGTGCCGCTCTATGACTTCCACAATTTGCTGCCCTACCGTCATCACCGGGTTCAGGCTGGTAGAGGGTTCTTGAAAAATAATGCTGATCTTGCTACCGCGCACATCGCGCATTTGTTGCTCGGGCAGAGCCATGAGGTCCACACCCCCCATAGTGACTCGGCCCGACACCACGCGCCCGCTGTCGGGCAGCAGGCGCAAAATGGACAGGGCGGTCATGGACTTGCCACAGCCTGACTCACCCACTAAAGCAAAAGTTTCACCGCGCGCAATGGTGAGCGATAAGGTATCGACGGCGCGCACCAAGCCGGCCTCCGATTGCAACTCGGTGCTGAGTTGGCTAATGGTGATCATGCGGCCTCCCGGGCTGGCAGTGGTGAAGCAGCTGCGGGACGTACCCGGTAAGCCCGTGCGCGCGGATCGAAGGCTTCGCGCACCGCGCTGGCGAACAAGGTCATCGACAAGACCAGTGACACCATAAATGCAAATGCGGTGCTCAGGGTCCACCAGATAACCGGATCGCGCGACATCTCATTGCGCGCGCTATTGATCATGGTGCCAAAGCTTTGGGTATTGGGGTCCACACCCACACCCACGTAGGACAAGACCGCTTCGTACAAGACCAGCCCCGAAAAATCAAGCACCGCCACGATCACAATGATGTGCGTCACATTGGGCAATAGGTGGCGGCGCATGATGCCCGCGTGTGACACGCCAAAGGCACGCGCAGCTTGCACATAGTCCAACTCGCCGAGCTTGAGTGTTTCGGCGCGCAAGAGCCTAGCGAGCTGCGCCCAGCCAGTCAGCCCCAAAATGGCGGAGAGCAAAAACAAACGGATGTCCGCACGCTCCAGGCCGGTTTCAAACCACTGCGGGTGTTTGTCGATAAACACCTGAATCATCAGCACAAAGGCTGAGATGAGGAGCACGGAGGGGATCGACGAGAGCACGGTGTAGGAGTACTGAATACCATCATCCACCCAGCCCTTGAAGTAGCCGGCCAATATGCCGAACAACAAAGCCAGCGGAATGGTGGCAATGGTGGCGAGCGAGCCGATAACCACTGCCGTGCGCACCGACTTCAAGCACACAAACAACACGTCATTGCCAGTCTGGTCCGTACCCATGACATGGTAGTAGGGCCACAATGCGGCCACCCAAGCACCAAGTAGTAGCAGCAAAGTCAAGGTGCCGCCCATGGCACGCCAAGGCAGCACGGAGCGGCCCTGCCAAAGGTCGCAGGCCGATGCCATAAAACTCTGGGCAGTACGCCGCGACTGCCTGCGTACCAGCAAGCCGGCACACAGCACGGCGACCAGCAGGCCACTGCCCAGGCCATTGACCGAGCGACGCATGACATCGCCGCCCCATTGGTCCTGCGGCTGGTCGAGGTGCCGCCCGCCGTACTGCAGGCGCGGGAAGTCGCGCACCGTGGCGCCATCGCGCTGCATAGATTCTTTGGAAAACTGGTGGGTTGCCAGGGGTACCGAATAGGTTTTTTCACGCGATTCACGCGGGCCGCTGAGCAACACATCCAGCACCGACAAGGTGCGCGTGGAATAGGCGATTTCGGCGCCGGGTGCCGCATCCGGGGACGTCGGCAGACGGGGACGGAAATGCACCGAATCGAGCAAAGCAACAAGCAAAAACACTGACAGCACCACCGCTGAGGACATGGCAGCACCATCGCGCTGCACATAACGCCAGGACTGGCGCAGCAGCGGCGAGCGCAGCGCATGGCGCGCATAGAACAGCAGCACCAGCAACTGAAAGTACAAGGCCACATCAGTAGCTAGCAGGACGAATTTGGGCATAGCGCAGACGTCCTTAAGCCAGGCGTACACGCGGATCGGCCAGCGTGTAGGAAATATCGGTCAACACCAGGCCCAAGATATACAAGGCCGAGCCCAAAAACACCATGGCGCGCACTACGGCGAAATCCTGCCCGTTGATTGCGTCGATGGTGAAACTGCCAAGGCCAGGGATACCGAAAAAAGACTCCATGATCAGGGCGCCCATAAACAACAGCGGCAGCACGGCGACGGTGCTGGTCAGAATGGGCAGCAAGGCATTGCCCAGTACATGGCGAAACAAAACAACGCTTTCGGACAAGCCTTTGGAACGCGCAGTACGGACATAGTCTTTGCCGATTTCTTCTAAAAACATGGTCCGGTAAAACAAAGCTTCGCCCCCCATGCGCGAGACAATGCCGATGACTACGGGAAGCAGCAAAAACGCCACCATGTCCATACCCCCCGCAAAGCCGGAGGCGGGCACCAGCTTGAGTACCGTGCTGAACAAAAACTGCCCCGCAATGATATAAAACAAACCGGAAACCGAGAGCAGAAACACTGCAAAGGCCACGCTCCAAAATTCGACGTAGGTATTGCGGAAAAACACCATGATGAGCGAGACCACTACGACGACAAAAACACCCAGCAAAAATGTGGGTAGCGCCAGCGCCAGCGAAGGTAGCGCGCGCTGGCGCAATTCATAGCCAATGTCCCGACCCGTGTCCGAGGCGCCAAATTGCAATGCAAACAAAGGCAGCGATCGCTCCACAAAGAGTGTCTTGCTCAGCTTCTCCACGCCTTGGGCTTGGTCATTGAAGAGCAAAGGCTTATCGTAGCCGCGCTGGGTCTTCCATTTGGCAATGGCATCGGCGCTCACCCGCTTGCCGCCGATGTTGATCCGTGCCATATCGTCCGGTGTGTTGATGGCGAAAAAAAGAATGAAAGTTAGTAGATTGACGCCAATAAGGATCAGCAGTCCGTACAAGACGCGGCGGATGATGTAATTGACCATGTGTGCTTACTCCACTGCCCAAGTACGGGCGGCGGTTTCGCGCTCGCGCCGGCGCCAAATACGCCAGGCTGGCCAAAGCGCCAAAAGGAGCGCTGCGCCCAATAGCGGCAAGGGCCACCAAACAGGATGGTTCCACTCCCTAATTTTGGTGGCGCGCAAATCGGCATCCAAGCGCAAATAAGAAATATGGTTGCGCACAATTTGCGTTGGCTTACCGTTATAAATCCACTGGTGGTAGGCCGCTGCCGAGGTGGGCCAATAGCCGAAACTCCAGACCGCGTCTTTTTGCACGATCTGCACCATCTCATCAATCAGCTGCTGTTTTTGCGGTCCGTCGTCCAGCACTTTCATGCGGTCAAAAAGTTGGTCGAACTGTGGGCTTTGGTAGTTGGCATTGTTTTCGCCATTGCCATCGGTTTTAGCTTTGGAATTGGGTCCATAGAGCATAAACAAAAAGTTTTCTGCATCCGGGTAATCGGCCAGCCAACCGCCAAGAAACATTTGCACCGAGCCATTTTTTAGCTTGTCCTGAAAGCGATTGAAGTCCGTGGCCCGCACCTCCATTTGCACGCCTAGCTTGCTAAATTGCCGGGCATACCAATCGAGCAAAGGTTTAGAGCCACTGCTGGTATTCATATAGTCAAAACTGAGCACCAAAGGCTTTCCCGTCTTGGCATCGCGCCCCTCTGGGTAGCCGGCCTCGGCCAGAAGTTGCTTGGCCTCGTCTAAGCTGCGTCTTACTGGTTTTCCATCCGGTCCCTTGCGATAGACCACGGGGTTGAAGCCTGCAGGCCCGTCCTCGCGGTAACCGAAGAGCGATGGCGGTACAGGCCCTTGTCCGGCAAGGCCTTGGCCTCTTTCAAAAATCGCAATATGCTCTTCCCATTCAATCGCGATAGATAAAGCCTGGCGTAGCTTGCGGTTGCGCTCCTCCTGGGCTGGCGTCGCCCCCTTACCCACTACCGGGTCCAGCCAGTTAAAAGCAAAGTACCAGGTATTGGCTTCCACCGTGGTGGGCAGGCGAATGCCTTTTTCTTTGTACAGGGCTTCTTTTTTCTTATCGTCCCCCATGGCCACAATAAATCCAGTGCCTATGTCCAGGCGCTCAATCGCCGGCGAGTCATAAAAGCCTTGGATAAATTTGGACTGCAGGGGAACGGCTTCTTTTTCGATATCAAAAACCACCTTGTCCACGAAGGGAATGGGCTTGCCGCAATCCTGCAGCAAGCCTTTTTCTTTATCGCCCGCAGCGCCTTCGCAGGGATAGGCTTCGCCGTGGAAATTGGGGTTGCGTTGCAGCACATGGCGCCGGTTTTCCCGAAACTCGGTCAGCATATACGGCCCGGTGCCTACGGGCCAATAGTTGAGCGAAAGGTTATTGGCCTTCATGCCGGGCTGGGCGTAAAACTTTTCCGCCTCCCAAGGCACGGGTGCAAAGAACACCATGGCCAGCCAGTATTTGAACTGCGGGTACTTGCCCATCAGGCGAATGCGCAAGGTGTATTTGTCTGGAGCGCTCACGCCTTCAAAGCCGAGCTCGCGGAAATCCAAAAAAGGCAGATTCCGGTCCGTAGGCGCCATGCCCTTGCGCAAGGCTTTGTCTTTGGCAGCCACGGCCGCGCCGTATTCCTTGAGGCCGACAATGTAATCGGCCATGGTAGAAAACGAGGGTGAGACCACCCGCGGCGTGGCCAGGCGGCGGATGGCATACACATAATCGTCGGCCGTTAACTCACGCGTGCCGGTATGCGCGAAATCGGTAATTTGGTGCTTGTCTGCCACATCCGAAGCCTTGAGATCGTGGTACACAAAGCGCCCCTCTGCATCTTTGGCAAAGGCCGGATGCGGAGCAAATCGGATGCCGGGGCGGATTCGGATCTCGTACACCGTTTGCGCCACCAACTCGCCCGGAGCAGTCTGAGGCAGCGGTTTACCGGCTTTGTCCAGGTATTGCGGCGGCGCCACTTCGCTGGCCGCACGCCCGGTCAACTCATAAGGACGCTTGAGGTAGTGGTAGCCATACGGCGGCTCATAGACCTGGTAGGTATAAGGCGTCTCGTCATTGGAGTACGAGCTGGCCGGGTCCAGGTACTTGGGCGAGCGGCCGGTAAAGGGCAAAAACAAGGTATTACTTGCTTCTGAACCCGCAGGGTGGGGGTTGTTTTGCACGCTGTCGCAAGCGCCAAGCAACAAAGTAGCGGCAATGGACAAAACGGCGGTGGCTATGCGCGGCGCACTGGACGCGAACTGCTGGACTGGCATACCGTGGTCTTTGTGCCTTATCGCTGAATGGAAATCTACAGCTCCCCTTGTATTTATGCTAACAGTAAAAAGTGGGTGGCAAGCGGTATCCCGTGATGCACCTGTCGCCCCCGTTCCTACTCCTCCCCCCGCACCCGCAAAAAGCTGGCAAAGCGCGGAATGCCTTGGGGCGTGCGGTCGCGGTAGCGGTAGGTTACCCAGCTACCCACCGGCGGGGGCGCCCGCCGCTCGGCCTGGCTAAAGCCGCTACCCAGAACAAATCGCTTTTTGTCGGGCGTCTCCAGCAAGAGTGCGCCCATCTGTCCCTCGAACTGGCCTTTACCGGCAATCAGCGCCAGCACCCGCCCCTCTTCATCTGCATGCGGTTTGAGCTTACGCACCGCGTTGCTGCGGCCCGGCTGCCACAGGGCATCCCAGTGGTGCAAGACTATGCCTTCGCCACCTTGATCGACCACACTTTGCAGGCGCTCGGGCAACTCCTGCGCTGCGCCCACGCTGTCCTGGGCCACCAGCACAAGCCAAGGCGTATGCGCGGCGGCGACCAATTCCTGCGCACTTTGGTAACGCTGGCGGAAAGTCTTACCGGTGGCCGGCGCGTCAAACACCATATAGCGCACTGCACGCCACTCCTCGTCCATTGGCTGGGCCTTGCGCACTATGGCCGACAGGCGGTCAAAACTGCCCCGGCCCATCCAGAGCTCACCGTCCAGCGCTTGCGCGGGCAAAGCAGCCAAAAACCATGCGGGTGCGGCAATCGTGCGCCCGCTGCGAAAACGCAGGCTTTTGCCGTCCCACAGGGCGCGCACGCCGTCCAGCTTTTCACTGAGCGCATAAGCGCGTGCATCCAGTCGCTTATCCCAGGGCGTAGCCCATTGGGCCAGGTGCGCGCCTTGGGCGGACGCCATTTCCGGACTGCTTGGCGTATTTTGCGGCGCGGTCTCGCTGGATGGGGGCGCTGGCTCGGACTCGCTTCGCTTTGCAGCCCGCCCAGGCCCCGGCCAGAACGCCAGGGTGCCAGCGAGCGCCAGAGCTATCGCATTGATTCGAAAGCTATGCGCAGCAGTGCGCACTTGGACATCTGTCCGGTAGTGGTTATTCATGTTTCCCCCCTGCTGTGCCACCTGTAGGGTGGCCTGGGGCTAACTGTACCCAATTTCGTAAGTAATACTGCCGTGGTGCTAAATCAACAGCCGCGAGGAGCGCGGCACATGGGACTTCAAAAACTCCATCTGGTCGGCCAGGATGCGCCGGTTGCGCAGGATGAAGTCTTCCCACAGGCTGGGCACATAGGGCGCGTAGAGCAAAGGCATGTGGGCTTGCTCGGGGGTGCGGTGGCTTTTGCGGTGGTTGCAGGGGCGGCAGGCGGTAACCACATTCATCCAGTTGTCCACGCCGTTTTGGGCAAAGGGGATGATGTGTTCGCGCGTTAAGTCCGACTCGTGAAAATGGCCGCCGCAATAGGCGCATACGTTGCGGTCGCGCACGAACAGTTTGCTGTTGGTCAGGCCTGGACGCAGATTGAAAGGGTTGATGTTGGGTACCCCACGGGTGCCGATGATGCTGTTGACGCGAATCACCGACTGCAGACCGGTGACGGCATTGTGGCCGCCGCGAAAGACGGCGATCTCGCCGCCGGACTCCCAACGCACCTCGCCGGATGCGTAATTGATGACCGCTTGCTCGAGAGAAATCCAGGACTGGGGAAGCCCTTGGGCCGACAGCTTCAGTACTTTCAAACAATTCCTCCAGATCAGCAAAGACACAGGGAAAACCACGTCACACTGGGCGGCCCCGCTGGTGGCCCTGAAGGCTGGAGAGGGGCTGCGTCACAATATACCCTGTTTCGGTGACATCCCGACCCAGCCCCTGGCCACCCGGGGCCAGCCCCAGTATCAAATTTCAAAGCCATGCAATTTTTCCGCGGCTACCAGCATCCGGGCCTCGCCCCGGCATGCGCACTGACCATTGGTAATTTCGACGGCGTACACCGCGGCCACCAGGCCATGCTGGCGCTCTTGCGCAGCGAGGCGCAGCAGCGCGGCGTGCCCAGTTGCGTGCTAACTTTCGAGCCACATCCACGCGACTACTTCGCCCTGCAACTGCAACGCCCCGAGCTGGCCCCCAGCCGGGTGGGCACCTTGCGCGACAAATTGCAGGAACTGGCCCAATGCGGCGTGGACCAGACCGTGGTGCTACCCTTTAACGCAGCGCTGGCCGGCCAAAGCCCGCAGGATTTTGTGCAAAACGTGCTACTGCAAGGCCTGGGCGCACGCTATGTGCTGGTGGGCGACGACTTTCGCTTTGGTGCCGGACGCAGCGGAGATTACGCCATGTTGGATGCCGCCGGCGAGGCCCATGGCTTTGATGTGGCACGCATGAACAGCTACGAGGTTCATGGCCTACGGGTCTCCAGCTCCGCCGTGCGCTCCGCCCTGGCCGACGGAAACATGGCGCAGGCAGCGCGCCTGCTGGGCCGCCCTTACCGGATTTCCGGCCACATCGTGCATGGCCGCAAGCTCGGGCGTACACTGGGTTTTCGCACCTTAAACCTGCGTTTTCCGCGCTGGAAGCCCGCTACCAGCGGCATCTTCGTGGTGCTGGTACACGGCCTGACGGACAAGCCCATCGCCGGAGTGGCCAATCTGGGCGTGCGCCCTTCGCTAGATCCCGATGATGTGAACGGTGGGCGCGTGCTGCTGGAAACCCACTGCCTAGACTGGCCTGCTAGCCTGGGCCAAGACGGGGGCTACGGTAAAATTGCCAGCGTGGAACTGCTGCACAAACTACACGACGAACGCAAATACGATGGCCTGGACGCCCTGACCCAAGGTATACAGCGCGACTGCGACGATGCCCGCGCCTGGCTCGCCGCCCGAATTTGACAGGGCAGACCGGCGCACCTTGCCCCGCGCCAAGCGCTCCCCTACAGCGCAAGCTGACGCCCCTAGCCGCGCAGCCCACCCCACCCGATAACGGCCCCCAAAGCCAGTACCTGAGACTTGTATGACCGAAGCCCCCGACTACCGCAGCACCCTGAACCTGCCCGACACGCCCTTTCCCATGCGCGGCGACCTGCCCAAGCGCGAGCCCGCCTGGGCCAAGACCTGGAGCGAGGCGGGCCTGTACAAGCGCCTGCGCGTGGCGCGCCAGGGCCAACCCTTGTTTGTGTTGCACGACGGCCCGCCCTATGCCAACGGCAAATTGCACATCGGCCATGCGCTGAACAAAGTGCTCAAAGACATGATTGTGAAAAGCCGCCAATTGGCTGGCTTTGACGCGCAATACATCCCCGGCTGGGACTGCCATGGTTTGCCGATTGAAAACGCCATCGAAAAGCTGCACGGGCGCAAGCTCAGCCGCGACGATATGCAGGCCAAAAGCCGCGCCTTTGCCACCGAGCAAATCGACCAACAACGCGAAGACTTTCAGCGCCTGGGCGTATTGGGCGATTGGGAGCGCCCTTACCGCACCATGGACCCGGCCAATGAGGCCGGTGAAATCCGTGCCTTCAAACGCGTGATCGAACGCGGCTTTGTGTACCGGGGTTTGAAGCCGGTGTATTGGTGTTTTGATTGCGGCTCGTCCTTGGCCGAGTTTGAAATTGAATATGCCGATAAAAAAAGCGACACGCTGGATGTGGCGTTTTTATGTGCCGAGCCGGACAAGTTGGCCAAGGCTTTTGGGCTGCCCAAGCTGGACAAAGAAGCTTTTGCCGTCATTTGGACCACTACTGCGTGGACGATTCCGGCCAACCAGGCTCTCAACCTCAATCCGGCTTTGGTCTACGCGCTGGTGGACACCTCGCGCGGCCTGATGTTGTGCGCGCAGTCGCTGGTGGACAAATGCCTGGAGCGCTGGCAATTGCAAGGCACGGTACTGGCCGCTGTGGAAGGCAAAGCGCTGGACCATATCGCCTTTCACCACCCCTTGTCCCATGTCGACCCCGGCTACGCCCGCTCCGCTCCGGTGTATTTGGCCGATTACGCCACCGCCGATGACGGCACCGGTATCGTGCATTCCTCGCCCGCTTACGGCGTGGAAGACTTCAACTCCTGCGTCGCCCAAGGCCTGGCCTACGACGCCATCCTGAACCCGGTGCAAGGCAACGGCGCATATGCCGCCGACTTCCCCTTGTTTGGTGGTCAGCACATCTGGAAAGCCGTGCCGCAAATTTTGGAAACCTTGAAAAACGCCGGGCGCTTGATGGCGACGCAGGGCATCACGCACAGCTACCCGCATTGCTGGCGGCATAAAACGCCGGTCATTTACCGTGCGGCGGCGCAATGGTTTGTGCGCATGGACCAAGGCGAAGGCGTGTTCACCAAAGACAAAGCGTCCAAAACGCTGCGCCGATTGGCGCTGGATGCGATTGAGCAAACCCAGTTCTACCCTGAAAACGGCAAAACCCGTTTGCGCGACATGATTGCCAACCGGCCCGACTGGTGTATTTCGCGCCAGCGCAGCTGGGGCGTACCAGTGCCATTTTTGCTGCACAAAGACAGCGGCGAGTTGCACCCGGACACCATGGAGATTTTGGACATCGCCGCGAGCATGGTGGAACAGGGCGGCATCGAGGCCTGGAGCCGCGCAGATGTGAGGGACGTGCAGCAGTTGCTGTTGGCCCAAGGAAAGGGCACCACCGCCCAGGCGGATGAGTACAGCAAGAGCACCGATATTTTGGAAGTCTGGTTTGACTCGGGCTCCACCTTTGAACATGTGCTGCGCGGCAGCCACAAAGACGCCTACGATAGAGCACCGTTTCACGAAACAGGACCCGAAGCCGACTTGTATCTAGAAGGCCACGACCAACACCGAGGTTGGTTCCACAGTTCCTTGTTGCTCGGTTGCGCCTTGTATGACCGCGCGCCGTACCGGGGGCTATTGACCCACGGTTTTGCCACCGACGGCCAGGGCCGCAAAATGAGCAAAAGCCTGGGCAATACGGTTGCGCCGCAAGAAGTGACGCAAAAACTGGGCGCCGAAATCATTCGTCTGTGGGTGGCCTCTACCGACTATTCGGGCGACCTGAATATTGACGACAAAATTCTGGCGCGCGTGGTGGACACCTACCGCCGCGTGCGCAATACCCTGAAGTTTTTGCTGGCCAATGTGAGCGACTTTGACCCGGGCAAGGACACCGTGCCTTTTGGCTCGATGCTGGAAGTGGATCGTTACGCTATCAGCCGTGCCGCCCGCTTGCAAGCCGATATTGCGGGCCATTGGAATGCAGACCGGCAGGTGTTTGAAGGCGGCCATTTCGGGCGCTACGAATTCCATCCTGTGGTCTCCAAATTACAGGTGTATTGCTCGGAAGACCTGGGCGCGTTTTATTTGGACGTGCTCAAAGATCGGCTCTACACCACGGCTGCCGCCTCGCATGCGCGGCGCAGCGCACAAACCGCTTTGTGGCAGATTACCCAGGCCATGCTGCGCTGGATGGCGCCTTTTCTCAGCTTCACCGCCGAAGAGGCCTGGGCCACCCTGGCCGCTGAAGGCAAAGCGCCACAGGCTCAGCGCGAATCCATCTTTTTCGCGACCTACACGCCGCTGCTGGCAGCCGACGAAGCGCTGAACGCCAAATGGGCGCGCATCCGCGAAATCCGCGAAGCGGTGAACAAAGAAATCGAAGTACTGCGTGTCGCCGGGCTGGTAGGCGCATCGCTGCAAGCAGCAGTCCGCATCACCGCCAACGCGCAAGATCTGGCCTTGCTGCACAGCCTGGGCGCCGACTTGCGCTATGTGTTCATAAGTTCTACCGTCACACTGCTGCAAGGCGAGGCCTTGGCCGTGGAGGCACGGGCTGCCAGTGCGACCAAGTGCGAACGCTGCTGGCACTATGTGGAAGAGACCCGCATGGCGCCCGGCAGTGATGCCGCCCACCCGACGATTTGTGGGCGCTGCGTCAGCAATTTATTGGGCGACGGCGAAAGCCGGCAGGTGGCGTAATGGCACGGCATCGGGGAGGCCTGCGTTTACTCCATTGGCTGGCCATTGCGCTCTTGATTGTGCTGGCAGACCAGTTCACCAAGTTACTCATCGTCGGCAGCATGCAATTGGGTGATAGCCGCATGGTCACCGAGTTTTTCAATATCGTGCGCGCGCACAACAGCGGGGCCGCGTTTTCCTTCCTGGCCGACGCATCGGGCTGGCAGCGTTGGTTTTTTACCGGCCTAGGCTCGGTGGCTGCGGTGTTCATGGTCTGGCTGCTGAACAGCCATACCGGTGAAAAATTGTTTTGCTTTGCCATTACCTTGGTGTTGGGCGGCGCAGTGGGTAATGTTATTGACCGCGTGCTTTACGGCTATGTAGTTGATTTTTTGGATTTTCATTGGATGGCCATGCACTTCCCCGCCTTTAACGTGGCCGACAGCGCTATCACCCTGGGCGCTACTTGCCTGATACTGGACGAGATACTTCGCGTGCGGCGCAGCCGCTCGACCTGACTGAGACCCTGCCGGCTACCTAGCTGGCAGGCCCCACGCGCAACACGCTGAACGACTCCAAAGGCTCTGTACCTTTGGCCAGATTGATCTGGCGCGGCAACAAGCCGGTTTTGTGGTCCACCCATTGGCCTTGATGCACCAGCCGGTGCGGCCCCAAGGACGCGCTCAATGCGGGCAGCGCTTCACTTTTAATCAGCAAAAAATAGTCTTTGGGCTTTTCAACGGAAGCATCCATCATCTCCATACGCAGGCTGGGCGCGCTGCGGCGGTACAGACCGATTTCCCAAGCAACTGTGGGGTCCATGCCATGGACTAGCACCGCAGTGCCCGGGCTACTGGCCAGTACCGGCAAAACGTTGTAAGGCACGCTGTAGCGTGTTTGAGCGATATAGGTCATACCCTCAAGCGAGGCGTACAAAATATTGACCGAAAGTACCGGCAAGGCCAGCAAGACACCGGCTCTTTGCCAAAGTCTCCAGCGCCAGACGGCCAGTGCCGCCAGCAGGCAAGCGCCCAGCAAAAAGGTAAGCAAGCCCGCATCTCCGACTTGCACCGCAACGCCCAGACCCAAACCCAGCGCCAACACCGTGCAAACCCACTGCCCTATCCAAACTGCCTTGCCCTGCCCTGCATCTAGACAGCGCAGTAAAAACCGGCCGCACAAGATCGCGGCAAAGGGGTACACGATGACGGTGTAATAGTCCAACTGAAATGCGGTGGCGCTGAACATCGCAAAGCTTACGAAAAAGCTGGCGCACAGATACACGAAGGCATCCCGCTGGCCGCTGGCCGAGCCCGCAAAGGACCTTAGGCCCGACCAGAGCGCAGCGCCAAAAGAGGCGACCCAGGGCAAAAAAGCCCATAGAAATACATGCACAAAGTACCAGGGATTACCGCCATCGTTCGTGATGGGACCTGAATTGAAAAAGCGGCCAAACTGGCTGTCCCAAAAGAAAAAACGGACGCCCGAGACGCCCTGACCGCCGAATACAGTTTTCTCCGGGTGCAAATCAAACTGCCAATACAAAGCAACTAACTCTGGTGCGGTAAACAACAAAGTCAGGCCAAGCATCAACCACCAACGCAGGCGCAGCAATTGCGTTAAACGCCCTTGGTAAGCCCACAAAAAAAACAGTCCGCTACCGATAGTGACCAGCGTAAAGACGCCTTTGGTCATCAGTGCACAGGCACTAAACAAGGCCGCCAGCAACATATGCTTGGCCCGACCCGTCGCATCCAGACGCAGGCAGTAATAACAGGCCCCCATGACGCTGCCGTTCAAAAAGGCCTCGGCCTTCAAGGCACTGGTGGTGTACATCACATGGTAAGTTGACAGATACACCAACAAGGCCAGCAAGGCGGCATCGCGGCCATACAGCGTGCGCGCCAGGCGGTAGGTGTAATAGCCTCCCAGCACATGGAACACAAAGCCCGGCAGTATGTAGCTGCCAGCGCTGATGCCAAACAGCTTGAAAAACAGCGCGCCCAGCCAAAACGGGAAATGCGGCTTGTCCAGCCAGTCTTTGCCATCCAACACCAGCGACAGGTAGTCGCCACTTTGGAGCATCTGCTGGGCCAGTGCTGCGTACAGCACCGAGTCCCCCTCGTTGATGATGGGCGTGAGCATGCTGGCCGCGTTGACCCCTAGCGTGAGCGCCATCAGCGCCCAAAGCACCCGGGCCAGGCCAGGGCTGATGGCGGGGCTACCGGTCACAGGGTCAGGATGGTGCAACCGCTTGTCTTGCGCGCTTCCAGGTCGCGGTGCGCTTGCTGCACGTCTTGCAGTGCATAGCGTTGGCCGATGTGGATCTGGACCTTGCCGCTGGCGACCACATCCATCAAATCGTCGGCCATTTCCTGGGTGCGTTCGCGTGTGGAAATATGACTAAAAAGCGTCTGGCGGGTTACGTAAATTGAGCCCTTGGGCCCGAGAATACCGGGCGAAAATGGCGCTACCGGTCCCGAAGCATTGCCAAAGCTGGCCATCAGGCCAAAGGGCGACAAGCAATCGAGCGACTTATCCCAGGTGTCTTTGCCCACCGAGTCATAGACCACTTTCACGCCCTTGCCGCCAGTAATTTCCTTGACCCGCGCCAGAAAATCTTCCTTGGCATAGTTGATGACATGGGCTGCGCCATTGGCCTTGGCCAGTGCGCATTTGTCGTCCGAGCCTGCCGTACCAATGAGTTGCAAGCCCAGGACTTTGGCCCATTGGCAAGCAATCAAACCCACACCACCGGCAGCGGCATGGAACAAAATGAAGTCACCGGCGGCCAAACCGCCTTGCGGCTGGGTGCGCTTGAGCAGGTATTGCACCGTCAAGCCCTTGAGCATCATGGCAGCGCCGGTTTCAAAGCTGATGTCATCGCGCAATTTGCATACGCACTTGGCAGGCATCACACGACGCTCGCAATAGGCGCCGGGCGGCTGGCTGGCGTAGGCAGCGCGGTCGCCTACTTTCAGGTGGGTTACGCCCTCGCCCACGGCTTCGATCACGCCAGCGGCCTCCATGCCCAGTTGCACCGGCAAATTCATGGGATACAAACCGCTGCGCTGGTACACATCCAGGTAGTTGAGGCCAATCGCATGGTGACGGATACGCACTTCGCCGGCGCCGGGCTCACCGACAGCGATTTGCACCAGATGCATTTGCTCGGGGCCACCGTGCTGGTCAATTTGGATGGAACGGGACAAGGGTGAGGACATGGGTAGGCTCCAGCGAAGTGTGATTGAATAAAGCAGACGATTATCCCGCCATCGACCAAAGTGGGCGGGCCAGTCGCTATTGCCCGAGCGCATAGACTGGTTACAGTGCAAGCATGCGCACACCCTCCCCCCTGCACACGAGCGGCAAAGCGGCGCTGTTACTGACACTAGCCACCATCCTGTGGGCCGGTAATGCTGTCATTGGCCGCATGGTGCAAGACCTGATCTCACCAATGACGCTCAATTTGTTTCGCTGGCTGATCGCGTTTTGCGTGCTGCTGCCCATGGCAGGCTGGGTACTTCGCAAAGACAGCCCGCTGTGGGCGCAATGGCGGCGCTTCGCCTTGCTCGGCGCGCTGAGCATCGCCAGCTACAACGCCATGTTGTACCTGGCGCTGACCACCTCTACGGCCATGAACGTAACGCTGGTGGGCGCCAGCACGCCGGTGTGGATGCTACTCATCGGACGTTTTTTCTTTGGCACGCCGGTGTCTGCGCGGCAATTGCTGGGCGCGGTTTTGTCTATTGCCGGCGTGGTGCTGGTGATGTGCCGCGGCCAGTGGGACATTCTGGTGGGCTTTCATTTGGTGGCCGGAGATGTGTACATGCTGATCGCCGCCATCGGATGGGCGTTTTACAGCTGGATGCTGGCCCATCCCAGCGCCGAGTCGGCACCGATTCGCGCTGACTGGGCAGCTTTTTTACTGGCGCAAACCGTATTCGGTCTGGTCGGCGCCCTGGGCTGTGCCTCGATGGAATGGACGCTAACCGATGCCCGGCTGGAGCCGGGCTGGCCATTGGCCGCTGCGCTGGCGTTTATTGGGCTCGGGCCTGCGGTCTTGTCTTACCGCGCCTGGGGTGCCGGGGTGGCCCTGGTCGGACCCTCGGTGGCCGGGTTCTTTATGAACCTCATCCCCTTGTTTGCCGCACTGCTGTCGACGATTTTTCTAGGGGAATCACCGCAACTATTCCACGCGGCAGCCTTTGCGCTGATTGCCGCGGGCATTGTCTTGTCGGCGCGCAAGACGGCGCCGGCCAAAACGGAGGCCTAGATTCGCGCATTGTGGGTCGGCCCGGTTTCCAATAACCAGCAAAGCAATTTGGCGCCGGCCACCACATGCAGCTAAAACGTACCGCCAAAAGCTCCACCATCGAGCAACAGGTTTTGGCCGGTGATAAAACCGGCCAGTGGGCTGCATAAAAACGCGCAGGCAGCACCGAATTCTTCTGGCGTGCCAAAGCGCTGGACCGGTATACCTTTGCGGCGTGTGTCGGCCAGGGCTTGCGCACTTTGTCCGGTTTTTTGTGCCGCACTGGCAAACAGGCCTTGCAAGCGGTCGGTGTCAAACGGTCCGGGCAACAGGTTGTTGATCGTTACGCCCTGGGCGGCGATGCCGGAGCGCGCCAGCCCAGCGACAAAACCCGTCAGGCCACTGCGCGCGCCGTTGGACAAGCCCAGCATGTCGATAGGTGCCTTCACCGCACCCGAGGTGATGTTGATGATGCGGCCAAAACCACGTGCGGCCATACCATCGACCGTCGCTTTGATCAGTTCGATGGGCGTAAGCATATTGGCGTCCAGCGCGCGCAGCCAGGCCTCACGGTCCCAGTCGCGAAAGGTGCCCGGTGGCGGACCACCGGCGTTGGTGACCACCATATCAAAGTCGCTGCGGATAGCAAATACGGCAGCACGCCCTTGCGCTGTGGTGATATCTGCCGCGCAATGAAGTACTTGCGCGCCACTGGCAGCGGCATCCTCAGCGACCAGTTGTGCGGCGGCAGCGGCCAGCACATCGGGCCTGCGCGCCACCATCAGCACATGCACGCCCTCACGCACCAGCGCTTGCGCGCAGCCAAAACCCAAACCGCGGCTGGCGCCGCAGACCAAAGCCCAACGGCCCTTTATTCCTAAGTCCATGCCTTACTCCAGAGTTCAAAAATATAGTGTCGCCCGAGCCGCCTGCTAGCCGGGTCGGCATTGCCGGATGCTAAGCGCTTATTGCGCAGGCGCCGCCAGCGGGCTGCGCGTACAAACAAACACACCGGCCACCACCAGCACCGTGCCGCCTAGCACCCAGGCGGTCAAGGGCTCGTCCAAAAACACGGCAGCCATCATCAAGGTCGACATGGGGCCAACCATACCCACCTGCGCTGCCAGACCGGCGCCTAAACGTTCAATGCCCATCATCACCAAAACCACTGGCACCACCGTGCAGACCGACGCATTGATAAGCGACAGGGTCCATACCTGCGGCGCCAGATCCCCTAAACCGGCAAGGGGCCGCAGGACCAGAAACTGCGCAATACACAAAACACAGGCCACGGCGCTGGCCCAGCCCACCAGACGTAAAGCGCCCAGGCGGCGCACCAATTCGCCGCTATAGGAAAGATACAAGGCATAACTCACTGCGCTACCAAACACCAGCGCCGAGCCCAGCCACACGCCCTCGCCGGACAAATGTGCTTCATGGCCAAAGACTAGCAACACACCGCCATAGCTAATGGCCAGACCCAGCCACTGGTACCGGCTGATCCTGCGCCGGTACAGCAGGGCCCCGAGCAAGACGACCAGCGTGGGATTGAGGTACAGAATCAGACGTTCAAACGAGGCGCTGATATAGGCCAGGCCGGCAAAGTCCAAAAAGCTGGCCAGGTAATAGCCGGTGAATCCCAACCAAACAATGCCTAGGCCATCGCGCCAGTGCAGCGCAGCGGGCCTAAGGCCATTGCGCTCGCGCCCCGCCCACCAAGCCATCAGGAGAAAAAACGGCAAGGCCAAGGCCATGCGCAGCATCAAGAGCGTGACGGCATCGACACCATGGCGGTAAGCCAATTTGACGATGATGGCCTTGCCGCTAAAGGCCACCGCACCCAGCACCGCCAGTGTCAAACCGCTGGCCAGGCGGGATGGTGGGGGGCTCGGGGGCGCAGCGGAGGGGCTTACAGACATGGACAAAAACGGGCTTTCACTGCGCCTCTCACCCAAGAGCTCCTTGGGCTCCCAGTCTAGGCAGTAGCTGCGCGCGGCGTATCGCGATACATCAAGGTATTGTGAAGAAAAAAGTGCTTAGTGCAATGGCACACCGGTTTTGGACTGGACAAATTCGCGTGTCACACCGGGCGCCAACTCCACTACCTTCAGACCCTGCGGCGTCACGTCCATGACCGCCAGGTCGGTAATGATGCGGTCCACCACACCCACCCCCGTCAGAGGCAAAGTGCATTGGGGCAAAATTTTCAGGTCCTCGGTGCCGTCTTTCTTTTTGGCCACATGCTCCATGAGCACAATGACGCGCTTAACGCCTGCGACCAAATCCATGGCGCCGCCCATACCTTTGACCATCTTGCCCGGAATCATCCAGTTGGCCAGGTCGCCGTGTTCGCTCACTTGCATGGCGCCCAGGATGCTCAAGTTAATCTTGCCGCCACGGATCATGGCAAAGCTCTCGTGGCTGCCAAAAATACTGGAGCCCTTGATGGTGGTCACCGTTTGCTTGCCTGCGTTGATCAGGTCTGCATCCACCGCATCTTCCGTGGGGAAGGGCCCGATGCCCAGCATGCCGTTTTCGCTTTGCAGCCAGACTTCTTTGTCGCTGGGTACAAAGTTGGCCACCAGCGTGGGGATGCCAATGCCCAGATTGACATAAAAACCGTCTTCGAGTTCCTGCGCCGCGCGCGCAGCCATTTGGTCTTGGGTCCAGCGCATGTTCAGGCTCCTGCTTTTTCGGTTTGTACCGCGTGCTCGCGCGGTGTTTCGGTGATGGTACGTTTTTCGATACGCTTTTCCGGCTTGGCGTTAAGCACTAAGCGGTGTACGTAAATACCGGCCAAGTGCACATCGTCCGGGGCGATAGCGCCGGTCTCGACGATTTCTTCCACCTCCACCACCGTAATTTTTCCGGCCATGGCCACTGCCGGGTTGAAGTTGCGCGCCGTCAGGCGAAACTGCAAATTGCCCGACTTATCGGCCCGGTGCGCTTTGACCAGCGAAACATCGGGCACCAAAGCGCGTTCCATGACATAGGTTTCCCCATCAAACTCACGCAATTCTTTGCCCTCGGCGACCAGGGTGCCGACGCCGGTTTTGGTGAAAAAGGCAGGTATGCCGGCGCCTCCTGCACGCAGCTTTTCAGCCAGCGTGCCCTGAGGCGTGAATTCCAGGGCCAGTTCACCGGCCAGGTACTGGCGCTCAAACTCTTTGTTCTCGCCCACGTAGCTGGAAATCATTTTTTTGATCTGGCGGGTTTCCAGCAGCTTGCCCAAACCGAAGCCATCGACGCCGGCGTTGTTGGAAATCGCGGTCAGGTTTTGCTTGCCACTGTCGCGCAGCGCCTCAATCAAGGCCTCGGGAATGCCACACAAGCCGAAACCACCCACTGCAATGAGTTGGCCATCCTGCACAACGCCATCAAGCGCCGCTTGGGCACTGGGATAAATTTTGTTCACACAACTTCTCCATGGAAACTAAAGGACCGAGACTACCAAGCACCTCGAATGGGCGTTCGCGCCATGCAAAACGCATCTCGATGACGCTCGGAGCGCATTTTGACCGATCGACCTGACCTACACCTTGCGCTGGGATTGGCAATGTGCCAAGCAAAGGCAGTAGGCAGCTGCAACATGCCGGCAAAGGCGCAAAAGGCACAATGGCTGGATGACCGCGCAAACTACACCTACCGAAACGCCCGAATCGCTCAGCGACGCACGCCTGACCGCCTTGGAAATCAAAGCCAGCTTTGCCGAAGACCTTTTAGACAAGTTGGACCAGACGGTGATTCGCCAGCAAACCCAAATTGACGCGCTGATTAGCGAGGTACTGCATTTGCGCCAGCAAATCGGCAGCGCACAAGGCAACACCCCGGGCAACCTGCGCGATGAACTGCCACCGCATTACTGAAGCCCCGGCTTTGAAAACACCCTGCCGTGCCGCCAGCGTCGCCCCATAATTCGCCGACACGCCCCATTGTTTCTACACCCCAGGACCCGCCCATGCCCCGCTACCCCCTGCCCGACCTGAACAGCTTGCCTGCCGATATCCAAGAAAAAATTTTGGAAGTACAGGAAAAATCCGGCTTTATCCCGAATGTCTTTCTGGCGCTGGCGCGCCGTCCGGCGGAATGGCGGGCGTTTTTCGCCTACCACGATGCGCTGATGCTGCGCGAAGGCTCCAGCCTCAGCAAAGGCGATCGCGAAATGATTATTACGGCCACCAGCGCGTCCAACCAGTGCCTGTACTGCGTGGTGGCGCACGGCGCGCTCTTACGCATCTACGAGAAAAAGCCATTGCTGGCCGACCAGGTGGCGACCAATTACCGTAAGGCCGACATCAGCCCGCGCCAGCGCGCCATGCTGGACTTTGCGATGCAAGTCTGCCAAGCCAGCCACACGGTGGGCGACGCCAACTTTGACGCATTGCACGCGCATGGTTTTGACGATGAGGACATCTGGGACATCGCCGGCATTACCGCCTTTTTCGGACTGTCCAACCGGGTCGCCAATGTGAGTGGCATGATGCCCAACCCGGAGTTCTACACCCTGGGGCGCCTGCCCCGGCAAAAATAAGAAGCGATATGCCCGATCAGCCCGAGCAGGCAGTACGGCTTTCAGCGCTCATCGGCCTGCTTATGGGCCTGTCCCTGTGCGCTTGCGTGCAGGCACAAACCACCGCGCCTGCGGCCAGCGCGCAACCCGAAGGCGCTAGCAAAATCGTCCAAAACCCTGGCTGGCATTTTCAAAAGCAGGCCGTCGCCGCGGCCAACCCCTTGGCCACCGAAGCGGGTTACGCCATGCTGGCAGCAGGCGGCAGCGCGGTCGATGCCGCCATCGCGGTGCAAATGGTGCTGACCCTGGTCGAGCCCCAAAGCAGCGGCATTGGCGGCGGCGCATTTTTAATGCACTTTGACGGCAAAAATGTACATGCCTATGACGGACGCGAGACCGCCCCCGGGCAAGCCGGGCCGGACTTGTTCCTGGCTACGGACGGCACACCCTTGGCTATGAAACAAGCCATCGTCGGTGGGCGCGCGGTGGGCGTGCCCGGCGCATTGCGTATGCTGGCCATGGCCCATGCCGCGCACGGCAAACTGCCCTGGGCTTTTTTGTTCGCGCCCGCCATACGCCTGGCCCGCGATGGCTTTGTGGTCAGCCCCCGCCTGGCCGCATTACTGGCTGGAGAGACTGCTTTGCAAAAAGACCCGGTGGCGGCGGCCTATTTTTATGACCCCCAAGGCCGCTCCTGGCCCGCCGGCCATCTGCTGCGCAACCCAGAATTAGCCGCGGTTTTGCAGCGAATAGCCATCCAGGGCCCGGATGCATTGATGACAGGCGAAGTAGCGCAAGCCATGGTCCAGGCGGTGCGCCAGCACCCGAGCAACCCTGGCCTGCTGCAGTTGAGCGACCTGGCCAGCTACCGCCCGCTGCTGCGCGAAGCACTTTGTACTGCCTACACCGTGGCGCCAAAGACCTACCGCCTGTGCAGCATGCCCCCGCCGAGTTCGGGCATGCTGACCATCGCCTCCATCCTGGGCACCCTGGACTTCACGGCGGCAGCAAGCCTGCCCTTAGGCAGCGGCCAGCCCGGCGCCGACTGGCTGCATCTGTACAGCGAAGCCGCGCGCCTGGCCTTTGCCGATCGCGCCGCCTATGTGGCCGACCCGGCATTTACACCCGCTCCTGCAGGCGATTGGCTCAGCCTGGTGCAACCGGCTTACCTGCAAGCGCGCGCCGCGGCTATCGCGCCCCATGGCCCGGTAATGCCGCAAGTGCAAGCAGGCAGGCCTGGCGCACCGCAAGAGCCTTTGGCCTGGGCACCCATGGCCGAACAAACCGAGCATGGCACCTCGCACATCTCGGTGCTCGATCGCTGGGGCCATGCACTGGCCATGACCACCACCATTGAAGATGCCTTTGGCGCGCGCCTCATGGTGAACCGGGGTCGGGGCCTGGCAGGTGGTTTTTTACTGAACAACCAGCTCACCGACTTCAGCTTCAGCCCTGAGGGCCCCGACGGCAAACCGGTGGCCAACCGGGTGCAGCCAGGCAAGCGGCCGCGCTCGTCCATGGCGCCGACTTTGGTGTTTGACGCGGACAGCGGCGCGCTGCAATTGAGCGGCGGCAGCCCGGGCGGCGCCTTCATCATCCACTTCACCGCCAAGACGCTGTACGGCGTACTGCGCTGGGGCCTGAGCCCGCAAGCGGCTATTGACCTGCCCAATTTCGCCAGCATGGAGGGCACTACCTTTTTGGAAAAAGGCCGCTTTGCCCCGGCCACTGCGGCGGCCTTGCAAGCACGCGGGCACCAGCTGCTCGAAATTCCCCTGACCAGCGGCTTGCAAGTGCTAGCGCGCGCGCCCGGCGGCTGGGCCGGCGGTGCGGACGGCCGGCGCGAAGGCGTGGTGCTAGGCGACTGAGTCCGGGCTCACTCCTACAATCTTGCGATGGCGATCCCCCAGACCTTTATCCAGGAATTGTTGGCCCGCGCCGACATTGTGGACATCGTCGGGCGCTATGTGCAGCTAAAAAAAGGCGGGGCCAACTTCATGGGCTTGTGCCCTTTTCATGGCGAAAAATCCCCTTCCTTCTCGGTCAGCCCCAGCAAGCAGTTTTTCCACTGCTTTGGCTGCGGCAAAAACGGCAATGCCATTGGCTTTTTGATGGACCACGCGGGCATGAGTTTCGTCGAGGCAGTGCAGGATCTGGCGCAGCAATTTGGCATGCAAGTGCCGCAGGAGGAGGCCTCGCCACAGGACCGCGCCCGGGCGCAGGAGCAAAAAGAAAAACAGCACACCCTCACCAGCGTGCTGGAAAAAGCCGGGGACGCCTACCGGCGCCAGCTCAAAGATGCGCCGCGCGCGGTGGCCTACCTCAAAGGGCGCGGCCTCTCGGGTGAAGTGGCCAAGCGCTTTGGTCTGGGCTATGCGCCCGAGGGCTGGCGCAGCCTGGCCAGCGTCTTCCCACAGTACGACGATCCGCTGCTGGTGGAAAGTGGCCTGGTCATTAGCAATGCCGAAGAAGGCAGCGAAGAAAAGCGCTACGACCGCTTTCGCGACCGGGTCATGTTCCCCATACGCAATATCAAGGGCGAGTGCATCGGCTTTGGCGGCCGCGTGCTGGGTGATGAAAAACCCAAATACCTCAACTCACCAGAAACCCCGGTGTTCAGCAAAGGGCGCGAGCTTTACGGCCTGTTTGAAGCGCGGGCCTATTTGAGAGAAAAAGGCTATGTGCTGGTAACCGAGGGCTATATGGACGTGGTGGCCTTGGCGCAACTGGGATTTCCCAATGCGGTAGCGACCCTGGGTACCGCCTGCACGCCAGACCATGTGCAAAAGCTTTTCCGCTTTACCGACGCAGTGGTGTTCAGCTTTGACGGCGACGGCGCAGGCCGGCGCGCAGCGCGCAAAGCCCTGGACGGCGCCCTGTCCTATGCCAGCGATGTGCGCAGCATTAAGTTTTTGTTTTTGCCCGAGGAACACGATCCGGACAGCTTTATCCGTGCCCATGGCAGCGAGGCCTTTGCCCAGGCGGTGGCCACGGCCACGCCGCTCAGCAGATTTTTGGTGGAGGCGGCCAGCGAAGGCTGCGACTTGCACAGCGCCGAAGGCCGGGCCCATCTGTCCAGCAACGCCAAACCTTTGTGGAGCGCCCTTCCGCAAGGCGCGCTCAAGCTGCAACTGCTCGGCGAAATAGCCGACCTGGTACAGCTGAACGCGCGCGAACTCTCCCAGCTATGGCTTCCTGGCCAAGGCGCTGCGGGGGGCGCGGCACGCAAGGCGGAAAAAAGTACCAAACCCCGCGGCAACTGGGACGATGCAGCGCCGGGTACCCGCGCCTGGAGCCCCTCCGGCGCGCGCGGCCGTGTGCCCGCGCGTGCGGGCTTGCGCACACAACCGGCCAGCCGCGCCGAACACGCAGCGCGCATATTGCTGGCGCAAAGCCATTTGTGGGCAGGCCTGTCCAATGAAGACCAGGCCATGCTGTGCGAGCAGCCGGCGCCGCTGGCGCAGCTCTTTGTATGGCTGGAGAGCCAATTGCATGAGCACGGGCCTTTGAACTGGACTGCACTGCGCGGCGAAATGGCCGGCCAGGACTTTGAGGACCTGGCCCTGCGCCTGATGGGTGGGGCTACCGCGCCCTCAGAGCACAGCGAGGAGGCGGCACTGGATTTGCACGATGTCCTCAAGCGCTTGTGTATTGACCGCCTGACCGCAGAGATGACGGGCATTGCCGCCCAAGTAGCCGATCCCGAGGCGCGCCAGCGCTACCGAACGCTGGAAACGCGAAAAAAAGCGTTAATTGAAGAATTGGAATCGGAAAAATTGGTATAATCCGTTTTTTTTGGCAAGAGCGACAGCAGTACCTCCGGCACCGGCCACGCAGTGACACCGATCACCTAGGCCACCCGACCGCAAGGGCTGCAATCCAAATGTTCGCCCGCACAGCTTGCCCCCACGTTCCCGTCCCGTCGTTTATTCGCCTGCGCTTGCCTCTGAGCGCATGGCTTTGTTGATGCCGCCACCCGATCCTCTTCATCACTGAAGGTTGAACCATGCCAACACCAAAAAACACAAAAGCATCCAAGCCTGCTGCCAAAAAGCCTGTGGCAAAAAAAGCGCTCCCGGTGAAAAAGACGCCTGCCCCCAAGGCCAAGCCCTTGGCAGCGAAGCAAGTGGTGGCCAAGCCCGTTAAAACCATAGCAAAACCGCTCGCGAAAGTCGTCGCAAAAAGCGCCGCCAAGACCAAAGCTGCCGCGCCAGTAAAAAAAGTGGCTCTTACTAGCAAAGCAAAAGCATCGCTAAGCCAAGCAAAAGCCAGCGCCAAAACCATTACGAAAAAAGTGGTGGCAGCGAAAAAACAAGTAGCACCTGCCAAAAAACCCGTGCTTGTCAAATCGATTGCAAAAAATAGTGCAAAAATCAGCAAAAACGTAAGCAATCCATCACCCGTAAAGGCCAACAGCAAAACCTCGAAAGCTTCCAAACCGATAGTCCCGGCCAAAGCGAAAAGCGCTGCGCCACTTAAAAAACCCATTCAAGCCAAAGCCAAAGCGACGCCCCCAGCGGTAACCAAGGCGGCACCCAAGCAATCCATGCCTAAAGTTAGTTCCACTGTGCCTGTCACCACATCCAAGAAATCCAGCGCTGCACCCGCGGCCAAACCCCGCAAGGAAGTCGCAAAAACCGCGGCTCCGGTGAAGGCGGCTGCGCCCAAAGTCGAGCCGAAAAAGCCCACCGCCGCCGCACCGGCCAAAGCGCTCACCGCGGCAGCGAAAACGCCTGCTAAACCAGTTGCCAAACCTGCAGCCAAACCTGCTCCCAAGTCCAAAGTAAGTGCCAAGGGCAAGCGCGCCTTGGGAGATGGCGACGACACCGATTTGTCCGACATCGAGGCGGAGTTAGAAGTGGAGCCGGTGGCAGCCGATAGCACGGAAAAAGTCAAACCGCTGCGCATGAAGATCAGCCAGGCCAAGGCCCGGGCGCTGATGAAGGAATTCGGCTTAGAACAAACCATTCTTTCCGAAGAAGAAAAGGTCAAGCACCGCCTGGCTTTTATCGAAATGGTCAAGCTAGGCCGTACGCGCGGTTACCTGACGCATGGCGAAATTTCAGACCATTTACCCGGCAAATTGGTGGAAACCGAGACGCTGGAAGTCGTGATCTCCATGCTCAATGACATGGGTGTTGCCGTGTACGAGCAAACCCCGGATACCGAAACGCTCTTGCTCAACAACAATGTCGCCACAGCGGCCACCGAGGCCGAGGCCGAAGAAGAAGCCGAAGCTGCACTGTCCACCGTGGACAGTGAGTTTGGGCGTACCACCGATCCGGTGCGTATGTATATGCGCGAAATGGGTACTGTCGAGTTGCTGACCCGCGAAGGCGAAATTGAAATCGCCAAGCGCATTGAAGGCGGTCTGATGGCGATGATGGAGGCGATCTCCGGCTCACCTGCGTCCATCGAAGAGATATTGCGCCTAGGCGAAGAGATCCGCGAAGACAAAGTGGTGATCACCACCATCGTGGATGGATTTTCCAACCCGAATGAAGCCGATGACTATGTGGCCGAAGAGGACTTTGATGAATTCGATGCCGACGATGACGACGACGGCAAGGGTGGCTCCAAGGCGCTGACCAAGAAGCTCGAAGAACTCAAGCGCGAAGCCTTGATTCGGTTTGACCGTCTGCGTGAGCTCGATGCGGTCATGCGCAAGCATTTGATGAAAGAAGGCTACGGCACGGCCGCCTACACCAAGGCACAAAAGCAGCTGAGCGAAGAGTTGATGACGATCCGCTTCACCGCCAAAGCGATTGAAAAGTTGTGCGATATGGTGCGTGGTCAGGTGGATGAAATACGCAAGAAAGAGCGTGAATTGCGCCGCATCCTGGTGGATAAATGCGGCTATAGCCAAGACCATTTCATCGCTGAATTCAGCGGCCGCGATAAAAACGGCAACAGAGTCGAGAGTAATTTGCTCAATGTGAAGTGGATTGAAAAACAAGCCGCTGCCGGTAAAGCCTGGAGCGCGGTTATGGCGCGCAATATTCCGCCAGTGCAGGAAATTCAGCAACGTTTGAAGGACTTGCAAGACCGGGTGGTGGTACCGCTGGACCAGCTCAAGGACATCAATAAGCGTATGAACCAGGGTGAGGCATCGAGCCGCTCGGCCAAGCGTGAAATGATCGAGGCCAATTTGCGCCTGGTGATTTCGATCGCCAAAAAATACACCAACCGTGGCCTGCAGTTCCTGGACTTGATTCAGGAAGGCAACATCGGCTTGATGAAGGCGGTGGACAAATTTGAATACCGCCGCGGCTACAAGTTCTCTACCTATGCAACCTGGTGGATCCGCCAGGCCATCACCCGCTCGATTGCGGACCAGGCGCGCACCATCCGCATACCGGTGCACATGATCGAGACCATCAACAAGATGAACCGCATCAGCCGCCAGCATTTGCAAGAGTTTGGCTTTGAGCCCGACGCATCGGTGCTGGCCGAGCGCATGGAGATACCGGAAGACAAGATCCGCAAGATCATGAAGATCGCCAAAGAGCCGATTTCCATGGAAACGCCGATTGGCGACGATGACGACAGCCACCTGGGCGATTTCATCGAAGACGGTGCCAACACCGCACCGATGGAAGCGGCCATGCAAGCCGGTTTGCGCGATGTGGTGAAAGACATTTTGGACAGCCTCACACCACGCGAAGCCAAAGTGCTGCGGATGCGCTTTGGTATCGAAATGGCCAGCGACCACACGCTAGAAGAAGTGGGCAAGCAATTTGACGTGACGCGCGAGCGCATCCGCCAGATTGAAGCTAAGGCGTTGCGCAAGCTCAAGCACCCCAGTCGCAGCGACAAACTGCGCAGCTTCACCGACACTTTGTAAGCCGGTGAGTGCACATGCCCAGCCTTTTGTGCTGGCCGGCGTCATGGGCTGGCCGGTGGCGCATTCGCGCTCGCCGCTCATCCATGGCCACTGGATCGCCCACCACGGTCTGCGCGGCGCTTATGTGCCCTTGGCAGTGCAAGCGGGTCAACTGGAGCAAGCATTACGTGCCCTGCCGGTGCTGGGCTTTGCCGGTTGCAACCTCACTATTCCGCACAAGGTGCAAGCGCTATCCGTCCTCGACCAGATCGACCCGATTGCCCGGCGCATTGGCGCAGTGAACACCGTGGTAGTGCAGGCCGACGGCAGTTTGCGTGGCACCAATACCGACGCCTTCGGCTACATCGAAAGCCTGCGCCAGGCCCAGCCTGCCTGGGTGGCCGACCGGGGCCCGGCAGTCGTCCTAGGCGCCGGTGGCGCAGCGCGTGCGGTGCTGTGCGCGCTGATTGATGCGGGCGTGCCACTGATTCGGCTGTGCAACCGCGATGGCGGCAAAGCGCAGGCCTTGGCGCAGGAGTTCGGCGCGGGGGTACAGGCCTTGCCCTGGTCTGAGCGGCATGGTGCGCTGCAAGGCGCTCAATTGCTGGTCAATACCACCAGCCTGGGCATGCAGGGGCAGGACGCGCTGGACATCCGCTTAGAAGCGCTGCCTGGCCAGGCTGTCGTCTCCGACATTGTGTATGTGCCACGCATCACGCCACTGCTGGCTGCTGCGCAGGCCCGTGGCAACCCGGTGGTCGAGGGTCTGGGCATGCTCTTGCACCAAGCCCGCCCGGCATTTGCCGCCTGGTTTGGCCCTGTGCCCGCTATTTCTGAAACCCTTTTGCACATGGTACGTACCAGTTTGTAAAACCGTTTTTTCGAGGTGCAGCTTGAAAGCTGCACATTTTTAAGCATCTACACCAAGGAAATTTCATGCATACCAGCCCCTCCGGACTTCAATATGAAGACACCGTGCTTGGCGACGGCGATACAGCCGCTGCCGGCCAACATGTGCGCGTGCACTACACCGGCTGGCTGTTTGAGGACGGCAAGCAAGGTGAACAGTTTGACTCCAGCAAGGACCGGGGCGACCCCTTTAGCTTCCGACTGGGCGCGGGCATGGTGATCCAGGGTTGGGACGAAGGCGTGGTCGGTATGCAAGTAGGCGGTTGCCGCACCCTGATCATCCCGCCCGAGCTGGGCTATGGCAAACGCGGCGCCGGCGGAGTGATACCGCCCAATGCCACCCTGAAGTTCGAGGTCGAACTGCTGTCCGTCTGAGGACACGCCATGGCCTGCCGCCTTCGGCTTAGAAAAAACCGCTGGTCGGCCTTGAAATAGGCCAACGGCACCCCATGTCTTTTGCACGCCGCTTTTTTAACGGAATTTTTGGTAAGCACATGTCCGATAACGCCTCCCCCATCCCATCCAACGAAGCCCAGCCCGACGCCAACGCGCAAGGCGCGGGCGCCGAAGCTGCCTTTGATGCCGATCCGCTGAGCGTCGCGCAAGCGCAATTGGCCGTTTTGCAGGCCAAAAGCGCCGAATTGGCAGACCAATACCTGCGCGCCAAAGCCGATGCCGAGAACGCACGGCGCCGCGCCGAAGACGAAATCACCAAAGCGCGCAAGTTCGCGGTGGAAAGCTTTGCCGAAAGTCTGCTGCCGGTGGCCGACAGCCTGGAAGCCGGTTTGGCCATCCAGGATGCCACCGCCGAGCAGATCAACGAAGGCGCGCAAGCTACCTTACGCCAGCTGATTGCAGCCCTAGAGCGCAACAAGGTCATCGCTATCAACCCCGAAGCGGGTGCCAAATTTGACCCACACCACCACCAAGCCATTAGCGTAGTGCCTGCCGAGCAGGAAGCCAACACCGTGGTGACGGTGCTGCAAAAAGGCTATTTAATTGCCGAGCGCGTGCTGCGTCCGGCGCTGGTGACGGTGGCAGCGCCGAAATAGGCAGCGCCAATTCACAGCTGAGTATTCATCGCGTAGCGGCCATTTAAGCAATTAGCGCGCCGTGCGACTTGAAAAACGGGGCGCTGCCCCGAACTTGTAAATATCAGTTTTATTGCATTAGCAGGAGTTTCATCATGGGAAGAATTATCGGAATTGACCTCGGCACCACCAACAGCTGTGTCGCCATCATGGAGGGCAACACGCCCAAGGTCATCGAAAACGCCGAGGGCGCACGTACTACGCCGTCCATCATTGCCTACCAGGAAGACGGCGAAGTGCTGGTGGGCGCCTCGGCCAAGCGCCAGTCGGTGACCAACCCAAAAAACACGCTGTATGCGGTCAAACGCCTGATCGGGCGCAAGTTCACCGAAAAGGAAGTACAAAAAGACATCGACCTAATGCCTTACAAAATCGCCGCTGCCGACAATGGCGACGCTTGGGTCGAAGTGCGTGGCAACCGCATGGCGCCGCAGCAGGTCAGCGCCGACATTTTGCGCAAAATGAAGAAAACTGCCGAGGACTACCTGGGCGAAGAGGTGACCGAAGCGGTGATCACCGTGCCGGCATATTTCAATGACGCACAGCGCCAGGCCACCAAAGACGCCGGTCGCATTGCGGGACTTGATGTCAAACGCATCATCAATGAACCCACTGCCGCGGCCCTGGCCTTTGGCATGGACAAAAACGAAAAAGGCGACCGCAAGATTGCGGTGTATGACCTGGGCGGCGGCACCTTTGACGTCTCCATCATCGAAATCGCCGACGTCGATGGCGAGAAACAGTTTGAAGTGCTGTCCACCAACGGCGACACCTTCTTGGGTGGCGAGGACTTTGACCAACGCATCATCGATTTCATCATCGCCGAGTTCAAGAAAGACCAAGGCGTGGACCTCAGCCGGGATGTGCTGGCCCTGCAGCGCCTGAAAGAATCGGCAGAAAAAGCCAAGATCGAGCTCTCCAGCAGCTCGCAAACCGACATCAACCTGCCCTACATCACGGCGGACGCGAGCGGCCCGAAACACTTGAACATCAAGCTCACCCGCGCCAAGCTCGAAGCCCTGGTGGAAGAGCTGATCGAACGCACGATTGCGCCTTGCCGCATGGCCATTAAAGACGCTGGCGTCAGCGTGGCCGACATCCATGACGTGATCTTGGTAGGCGGCATGACGCGCATGCCCAAGGTGCAGGACAAGGTAAAAGAACTGTTTGGCAAAGAGCCGCGCAAGGACGTCAACCCCGACGAAGCGGTGGCCGTAGGCGCTGCCATCCAAGGCCAGGTGCTTTCGGGTGACCGCAAAGACGTCTTGCTGCTGGACGTGACACCCTTGTCGCTGGGCATCGAAACCCTGGGCGGTGTGATGACCAAGATGATCACGAAGAACACCACCATCCCGACCAAGTTTGCGCAAACCTTCTCCACCGCCGACGACAACCAGCCGGCGGTCACCATCAAAGTGTTCCAGGGCGAACGCGAGATGGCTGCGGCCAATAAATCGCTGGGCGAGTTCAATCTGGAGGGCATCCCACCCTCGCCACGTGGCGCGCCGCAAATCGAGGTGTCTTTTGACATCGACGCCAACGGGATCTTGCATGTAGGTGCCAAAGACAAAGGCACGGGCAAGGAAAACAAAATAACCATCAAAGCCAACTCGGGCCTGAGCGAAGCAGAAATTCAGCAAATGGTGAAAGACGCCGAACTCAACGCGGCCGATGACAGGAAAAAACTCGAAATCATCCAGGCGCGTAACGAAGCTGAAGCCAATATGCACAGCGTCAAGAAGAGCCTGGGTGAGCATGGCGAAAAGCTAGACGCCAGCGAAAAAGAAAAAATCGAAGCAGCGATCAAGGACCTCGAAGGCGTGATCAAGAGTGACGATAAGGATGGCATCACTTCCAAAAGTGCGGCCCTCATGGCGGCCAGCCAGAAGCTAGGCGAAAAAGTCTATGCTGATATGCAGGCCAAGCAAGCCGCTGAGGCCGCTGGCCCAGGCGCTGAGCAAGCTGCCAAGCCCGCCGACGACAATGTGGTGGACGCGGAAGTCAAGGAAGTTAAAAAGGGATAAGCCCTCAGCAGCGCATGCTGCTTGGAAACCCGCCGCGCTGAACCCGCTTTGGAGTTCAACGCGGCTTTTCTGTTGTTACGGAGCCCGCAATAGCCATGGCCAAACGCGATTTTTACGAGATTCTGGGCTTGCCCAAGACCGCTTCGGACGAGGAAATTAAAAAGTCCTACCGCAAGCTGGCGATGAAGTTCCACCCGGACCGCAACCAGGGGGAAGCAGCCAAAGAAGCGGAAGTCAAATTCAAAGAGGCCAAAGAGGCCTATGAGATGCTGTCCGACCCGCAAAAGCGTGCCGCTTATGACCAGCACGGCCACGCCGGTGTGGACCCGAATATGCGCGGCCCCGGCGGGGAAGGTATGGGCGGTTTTGCCGAGGCCTTTGGGGATATTTTTGGCGAGATGTTCGGTCAACAGCGCGGCGGGCGCGGCGGACGCCAGGTGTTTCGCGGAGGCGACCTGAGCTATGCGATGGAGATGACGCTGGAAGAGGCGGCCAATGGCAAAGACGCGCAAATCCGCATCCCCACCCAGGAAAACTGCGATGTCTGTGCCGGTGCCGGTGCCAAGCCGGGTAGCCAGATCAAGAATTGCGGTACCTGCGGCGGCGCGGGTGTGGTGCAAATGCGCCAGGGCTTTTTCAGCGTGCAACAAACCTGTCCCACCTGCCGTGGCGCAGGAAAAATCATCGCAGAACCTTGCATCGCCTGCGCCGGCCAAGGCAAACTGAAAAAGCAAAAAACCCTGGAAGTCAAAATTCCTGCCGGCATCGACGCAGGTATGCGCATCCGCAGCGCTGGCAATGGTGAAGCGGGCACCAATGGCGGACCGCCGGGTGACTTGTACATCGAGATCCGGCTCAAGAAACACGATATTTTCGAGCGCGACGGCGACGACTTGCACTGCACCGTGCCCATCAGTATTGTCGAAGCTTCCTTGGGTGGCGAAATTGAAGTGCCCACCTTGCAAGGCAAAGCCGCCATCGACCTGCCAGAAGGTACGCAAACCGGCAAGCAATTTCGTTTGCGCGGCAAAGGCGTCAAAGGCGTGCGTTCCAGCTACCCTGGCGATTTGTACTGCCACATCACCGTCGAGACGCCGGTCAAACTCACCGAGCACCAACGCAAACTGCTGCGTGAACTTGACGACTCTTTCCGCAAAGGCGGCAGCAAGCATTCGCCTTCGGGCGACAGCTGGACCGATCGCTTGAAAAGCTTTTTCAGCTGAGCAAGAGCCTGTAGCGCATGGCCGGGCCCACCACTACCGCACCGCCACCACGCTACCTGACAGCGGCCTTTTACCTTTTTGTCGATCTGCCCGATTGCGCACAATTCAAAGCACCGCTGCAAGCCTTGTGTGATGCCGAGCAGGTAAATGGCCTTGTTTTGCTGGCCCCCGAGGGCATTAACAGCACGATTGCCGGCCCGGCGCAGGGCGTGCACGCGGTGCTCGCCTGGCTGCGCAAGCAGGCCCCATTTACCCCGTTGCAGCACAAAGAATCCTGGTCGGACAAAGCGCCGTTTCGCCGCATGCGGGTGCGCATCAAGAATGAAATTGTGACCATGGGCGTGCCCGGCTTGCGCCCGACCAGCCAGGCGGGACACTATGTCAGCGCCCAGGACTGGAATGCCTTGATCGCAGACCCAGATGTGCTGTTGGTCGATACCCGCAACGACTACGAAGTGGAGTTGGGAACTTTTGAGCGCGCGATCAACCCCGGCATCCAAAGCTTCGCGCAATTGCCTGACTGGCTGCAGGCCCAAGGCCTGCTCGATCCGGACAAACCGCGCAAGGTGGCGATGTTTTGCACTGGAGGCATCCGCTGTGAAAAGTCCACCGCCCTCTTGCGCGCCCATGGTTTGCAGGAGGTCTATCACCTGGAAGGCGGCATCCTGAAATACTTGGAAACCGTGGCCCCCGATGCCAGCCGCTGGCAAGGCGAATGCTTTGTGTTTGACGAGCGGGTATCAGTGGCCCATGGCGTGCAGACGGGCAGCCACCAACTGTGCCGCTGCTGCCGCCAGCCCTTGCCGCCAGGTGCTATGCAGTCCAGCGAGTTTGAGCTAGGTGTCAGCTGCCCGCGATGCTTTAGCAAGACCAGCGAAACGCAGAAAAAAAGCGCGCGGGAGCGGCAAAGACAGTGGGAGCGCGCCAAGGCGAAAGCTGCTTTGCAAGCCGCTAAAGATGGCCTAAGCCCACCTGAGGGCCAAGCTGTGCTAACCGGCCATGGCTGAACGCGTGCTGCCCATCCTGTACTCCTTTCGCCGCTGCCCCTATGCCATGCGTGCGCGCCTGGCGTTGTATGCCAGTGGCATCGCGGTGGAACAGCGCGAAATCGAACTCAAAAACAAGCCGGTCTGCATGCTGGCGGCCTCACCTAAAGGCACGGTGCCGGTTTTGGTACTGCCCGACGGCCAGGTAATCGACGAAAGTCTGGACATCATGCGCTGGGCTTTGCAAGCGCAGGATCCGCTGCACTGGTGGCCCAATGATCCGCTTCGTTTTACAGCGGCCATAGCTTTAATCAAAGATAACGACGGGCCGTTTAAGTACGCCTTGGACCGCTACAAATACCCGCGCCGATTCGGCTTGGAAGATGGCGCAGCCTGGCGTGACGCAGGCGCCGAGTTTCTCCTGCGATTAGAGGCAGTGTTGTTAACCCAGCCGCAGCTAGCCGGGCAACAACAGGGCTTATGCGACGCCGCGCTAGCACCTTTTGTCCGGCAGTTTGCGCACACCGACAAGGCGTGGTTTGCGGCGCAGCCCTGGCCGCGTTTAGTGCGTTGGCTAAGCAAATTTGAGGGCTCTGATGGGTTCGCCGCCATCATGCACAAGCATCCCATCTGGGTGCCGGATCACAACGCTTAACTAGCATGCAGGTCGACAATACGCCCAGTGTCAAAACGCTTCCAATGCCAGCGCCGTCACCGCGTCGGCGCCGTCCACGATGCTATCGCGCAGGCCCGGCACTTTGGTCAGGATGTGGTCGGCATAAAAGCGCGCAGTGCTGATTTTGGCTTGCATGAAATCTTTGTCGACACCTGCAGCCATCTGCGCTTGCGCCACGAGCAGCGAACGGCCCATTTGCCAGCCGGCCATCAGATTACCGGCCAGCATCAGATAAGGCACGCTACCGGCATAAACCGCGTTGGGACTGGCTTTGGAATGTCCTGCCACGAAGTCCACCACCTCCACAAAGGCGGCGCGCGCGGCGTCCAGACGTTTGGCCATGGCCAGCGCATCGGCGCCGCCTTGGGCTTGCAAGTCAGCTACCGTCGCAGCCACCTGAGCGGCAATCGCCTTGGCAGCCTGGCCGCCATCCCGCGCGGTTTTGCGACCCACGAGATCATTGGCCTGAATGGCAGTCGTGCCTTCGTAAATCGTCAAAATTTTCGCGTCGCGGTAGTACTGCGCCACACCGGTTTCTTCGATAAAGCCCATGCCGCCATGCACTTGTATCGCCATGGAGGTGACCTCCAGGCTCATCTCGGTGCTAAAGCCTTTGACCAAGGGCACCATAAACTCGTAAAAGGTCTGGTGCTCTTTGCGCGCTTGTGCATCCGGGTGGTGGTGGGCCACATCAAATGCAGCAGCCGCTACCGAGGCCAACGCGCGACAGCCTTGCACATAGGCGCGCATGGTCATGAGCATGCGGCGCACATCCGGGTGGTGGATGATGGGTGCGCTGGTGTTCATCGAGCCATCGACCGGGCGGCTTTGCACCCTATCGCGTGCGAATTGCGCCGCCTTTTGGTAGGCCCGCTCGGCCACGGCAATGCCTTGCACGCCCACGCCATAACGGGCGGCGTTCATCATGATGAACATGTACTCCAGGCCGCGGTTTTCTTGACCCACCAAAAAGCCCACGGCCCCCGGCCCTGCGCTATCGGCGAGTGAACCGGCCAGGCCATCGCCAAATTGCAGTACCGCCGTGGGACTGGCTTTGATACCCATTTTGTGTTCGATGCTGACGCATTGCACATCGTTGCGCGCGGCAGGATTGCCCTGGGCATCGACGACAAACTTAGGCACCACAAACAGGCTAATACCTTTGACGCCTTCGGGCGCGCCCTGCACCCGGGCCAGCACCAGATGGACGATGTTTTCGGCCATGTCGTGTTCGCCCCAGGTAATGTAGATCTTGGTGCCAAAGATGCGGTAGGCGCCGTCAGGCTGCGGCTCAGCGCGCGTGCGGACCAAGGCCAGATCGCTACCGGCTTGCGGCTCGGTCAGGTTCATGGTGCCGGTCCACTGGCCGCTGACAATTTTTTCCAGGTAAATCGCTTTGAGATCGTCCGAGCCTGCGGTCAGCAAAGCCTCGATGGCACCATCGCTAAGCAGCGGGCACAGCGCAAAACTCATATTGGCCGAGTTCTGCATTTCGCCGCAAACCGCGCCAATGGTCTTGGGCAGGCCCTGGCCGCCAAACTCCACTGGGTGCTGCAAACCCTGCCAACCCGCTTGGGCAAACTGCTGGTAGGCCTCTTTGAAGCCGGGGGTGGCGGTGACCACGCCGTTCTTCCAGGCGCTCGGGTTTTTGTCGCCCTCCCAGTTCAGCGGTGCCAGCACATCTTGATTGAACTTGGCCGCCTCTTCCAGCACCGCTTGCGCCGTACCCAGATCCGCGTCCTCAAAACCGGGCAATTGGGCGATCTGGTCGATGCGCGCCAAGTGTTCGATATTGAACAGCATGTCTTTGAGGGGGGCGGAATAAGTCATGGCATAGCTCACAAAACAAAAGCAAAAAAAAGGCAGCCCTTAGCTGCCTTGGGAAGCGCTGGTTTACAGCGCTGCGACTAACTCAGGCACTGCCACAAAGAGGTCGGCCTCCAGACCGTAATCGGCCACGCTGAAGATCGGTGCCTCCGCGTCTTTGTTGATCGCCACAATCACCTTGCTGTCTTTCATGCCCGCCAGGTGCTGTATCGCGCCGCTGATGCCGCAGGCGATGTAGAGCTGGGGCGCGACGATTTTGCCAGTCTGGCCCACTTGCCAGTCGTTGGGGGCATAGCCCGCATCGACGGCAGCGCGGCTGGCACCCATCGCCGCACCCAGTTTGTCGGCCAGCGGGGTCATGATTTCCATGAATTTTTCATTCGAGCCCAAGGCCCGGCCACCAGAGACGATGACCTTGGCGGCTGTCAATTCGGGGCGGTCGTTGCGAGCGATTTCTGAACGCACAAAGCTCACATCCGCGCTGGCGGCCTGGGCTGCAGGCGTTTCAACGGCTGCGCTGCCGCCGTCGCTGGCTGCGGCATCAAAGCCGGTGGTGCGCACAGTGATGACCTTGATAGCGTCGCCGCTTTGTACCGTGGCAATGGCGTTACCCGCATAAATCGGCCGCTCGAAGGTGTCTGGGCTTTCCACCTTGGTGATGTCAGAAATTTGCGCCACATCCAGTTTCGCCGCCACCCGCGGGGCGATGTTTTTGCCCACTGCAGTAGCGGGGAAAAGAATGTGGCTGTAGGCGCCGGCCATGGACACCACCTGGGCCGTCACGTTTTCGGCCAGGCCGTTGGCAAACGCAGCGCTGTCCGCATGGATGACTTTGGTTACGCCGGCCACAGTCGCTGCAGCGGCAGCCGCAGCGCCGGCGTTATGTCCGGCGATCAGCACATGCACATCGCCACCGCATTGGATTGCAGCCGTGATGGTATTGAGGGTTGAGGGCTTGATGCCCGCGTTATCGTGTTCAGCAACGACAAGAGAAGTCATGGTAAATCCTGGTGACAAATTAATTGAATCAGTTTGCGTATGCGATGGTCTTAGATGACCTTGGCGTCATTGCGCAGCTTCTCGACCAAGGTGGCTACGTCAGCCACTTTGATACCGGCGCTGCGGGCAGCGGGTTCTACCACTTTAAGGGTCTTGATGCGCGGGGTCACGTCAACGCCCAGGTCGGTGGGGCTAAAGGTATCGAGCTGCTTTTTCTTGGCCTTCATGATGTTGGGCAAGGTTACGTAGCGCGGCTCGTTCAGGCGCAAATCGGGGGTGATGATGGCCGGCAGCGACAAGCTCAGGGTTTCGGAGCCGCCATCGACTTCGCGCGTGACTGTGGCTTTGCCGTCAACCACTTCCAGTTTGCTGGCAAATGTGGCTTGCGGTCGGTCGCACAGGGCGGCGAGCATTTGGCCGGTTTGGTTGCAATCGTCGTCAATCGCCTGCTTACCCAGAATGACCAGGCCGGGCTGCTCCTTGTCCATCAAGGCTTTGAGGATTTTGGCAACGGCCAGGGGTTGCAGCTCTTCGGCAGTTTCGACAAGAATAGCCCGGTCGGCGCCAATGGCCATGGCCGTGCGTAGGGTTTCGGTGCATTGGCTGACGCCGCAAGAGACCGCGATCACCTCGGTGGCCACGCCTTTTTCCTTGAGCCGGACCGCCTCTTCGATGGCGATTTCGTCAAAGGGATTCATGCTCATTTTGACGTTGGCGATGTCCACGCCGCTGCCGTCAGATTTAACGCGGACTTTGACGTTGTAGTCCACCACGCGCTTGACCGGAACCAACACTTTCATACACACCACTCCCGAGGTAAATAAATGAACAAGCCACTAAGGTTTGCGCCCAAACTGCGGGGCAACCCAAGATTCTATGCGCCGCCCTGATTCGCACCGCTCACATGCGGGCAACTCCAGCCCCATTGGCAAAAAAGAACGATCGTGCTTTTTTATTATAGTAGCCGCCTTGGGAACACCTGCGGCGCTTACCCAAAGCGCGTCAACTATTGCGCCGAAGGCGGCGCTTTGCCAAACTGCAATACCCCGTCCTCCAAGGCGCTGTAGCGCAAGGCCAGCAGGTCGCGCACATAGTTTTGGTACAGGCGCCAGGGCTTTTTGCTGCCCTGCTTGGGGAAACGGTCCATGGCTCGCTGGAAATAGCCGGAGCTAAAGTCCACCCAGGGCTCGGGCTGTACCGTGGAGTCATTGAGCTGTGGCACCACGCTATCAAACCTATGACTACGCATGTGGCGCAAAAGGCGCAACACATACTGCCCGGTCAAGTCGCTTTTGAGGGTCCAGGAGGCATTGGTGTAGCCAAACACATAGGCGAAATTGGGTACGCCATTGAGCATCATGCCTTTGTAGCTCAAAGATTCGGCCACTCTGAGCGGCACACCATCGACGGCAATCTGCATACCGCCAAAACCGAGCAAGTCGAGCCCCGTGGCTGTGACGATGACATCGGCTTGCAGGAACTCACCACTGCGCAGCCGTATGCCCTGGGGTTCAATCATTTCAATCGTATCGGTCACCATGCGCGCGCGGGCCTGGCTGATGGCCTCAAACAGGTCCCCATCGGGCAACAGGCAAATACGCTGGTCCCAGGGTTGATAACTGGGCGTGAAATGCGGATTAACCGGGTAGCCTGCTGGCAAGGCCTGGGCCACGCCTTGCAGGATGCGGGTCTTGGCAAGCCCCGGCTTGCGCCGCGCCAGCGTGAAATAAAACAACCCGGTCAAGACGTTTTTCCAGCGCGTCAGCGCGTAGGCTATTTTTGCAGGCAAGAAGCGGCGCAGCCCATCGGCAATCGCGTCGCGGCTAGGACGGGCCACCACATAGGTGGGCGAGCGCTGCAACAAGGTCACATGGGCCGCTAATTTGGCCATCTCAGGCACCAAGGTCATAGCGGTGGCGCCACTGCCGATGACCACCACCTGCTGGCCACGGTAGTCCAGGTCCTGCGGCCAATGTTGGGGGTGCACCCGTTGGCCTTTGAAGCTGTCCATGCCAGGCAAGGCCGGTGTGTAGCCATGTTCGTAGTTGTAGTAGCCGCTACACATCAGCAAGAAACGGCATTGCACTTGCAGCACCGAGTCATCGGCCAATCGCTGTACCGCTACACGCCAACGCGCAGCAGCGCTGTCCCAATCGGCAGATAGCACTTTGTGCCCGAAGCGAATGAGTGGCAGCACGCCAAACTCTTGCGCTGTCTCTTGCACATACTGCAGGATAGACGGGCCGTCGGCAATGGCCTTGGCCCCAGTCCAAGGTTTGAAGGAGTAGCCCAGCGTGTGCATATCCGAATCCGAGCGGATGCCGGGGTAGCGGAATACGTCCCAGGTGCCGCCCAATCGCTCACGTGCTTCCACTATCAATACCGATTGCTGCGGCAGCCCTTGGCGCAGATGCACGGCACTGCCGATGCCAGATAGGCCCGCACCCACAATCAGCGTATCGACCTGTTCGATACTCATGCCGCAAACACCCGCGAGAAACGGCCCATGGAACACCAGTAAACATCCTCGTTCCAACCGGTACTGGGAAAGACAACCCCTTGGGTAATGCCGCCCACGCGTACCCTGCCTTGTTCCGCGCCAGTGGCTATGTCCAGCAAAACTACCTCCTCGCCCCAACGCCGGTAGTCGTTGACCAAGACCTGACCACGCTCAGGAAACAAAACCATGTGGCTGGCCACGCCGAAGTCCGCCTTGTGCCACAGGGGCTGTACATCCTGCATCGCATCATCAAAGCGCCAGGCGCGCAAAAAACGGTTTGCCGAGTCATAGCCCAGCACAATGCGCCGCTGCACGTCCACCAAGGGCGGGTTGGTAATGCTGCCGCCAGGCAGGCCGCTAAGCTCCCAGGCCGCGTGCTGGCTGCAGTCTTGCAAGGACACGCGCAACAAGCGATTGGCCGTGCGGCTGACGCCGGCGCCCTGCATATTGATACGGTAGCGGTGCTGGCCGTTGTCCATAAACCAGGCACTTTGCCCGTCGATGACGACATCCCAACCATAGCTTTGCCCGCTTTGACCGATGTAATCCCAACGCCAGTGCGGGTCTAAGCGCAAACTCTGCGTGGCCTCGTCCCAGTGCAGCCGGAAAATGGAACGCACGCCCACGACATAAACCGTATTGCCTACGGCACTCAAGCGCGCAATCGACGGCTCAGGGCAGAGCACATCGGCGCACACCGATTGCAAGCCTTCGGGGTCCAGCACCGCAAGCTGCGCTGACTGCCGGTCCGACAAATTTTTGGTGACGATCAGGCCGTTGTCCAAAATCACAAAGGAGTTGTAAGGCTGATCGACCGGCAACCTGCGGGTTTGCTTGAGGACGCAATGCCGGTCCAGCCGATGTGCATAGCGGCCATAGACCACATACAAATCGCCATTGCGGTGCATCGCCATGCCCCCGGGCCACATCGGCCCCCCGGGCAAGCGGCCCGAGCTTTCCAGCGTCTTGAGCGTGATCGGGTCTATGCGCTCCACGCAAGACGTGGTGGGCAAACCGAAGTTGGCGCGCAAAGCCGAGTGGGTCAGCAAGTACACCTGTCCGGGGTCGCCCAGCACCGTCATGGTCGATAGTGTGGTGTTGCGGTGGGTGCTGTGCAAACGCTGGCCCGGGCGCAGATGGAGCCCGCTGCCTGGGCTAGCTGTTTGCAAGCGGGCCGGGCCCGCGTCCTCAGCGGGCCAAGGGCTGGCGTAATAGCCAGCGCTCATAGGCGGCGCTTGCGTTTGCGCAGCAGCAGCCACACCGGTAGCAGCACCAATGCGGCCAAAATCAAGGCCATGGTTTTGCCGTGCACTGGCAGCCAGTAGCGCCAAAAGCCATTGATCATGACTTGCTTTTGCGGGCTGTAGTCCGCCGGCATGTCTAGCACCTGGTTGGCCTTGGCCCAGGCGGCAAAGTCTTCTTGCATAGCGGCAAATTCCTGAGGCAGTTGGGCGCTCAGGTCTTGGGTTTCGCCGGGGTCTGTGCTCAGGTCGTACAAATGCCACAGACCATCGCCGAGCGGCGGCATATTACGCAGCAATTTCAGATTACCTTTAAACAGGGCGGAATTACCCGACAACTCATAGCCCAGGGTTTGCTCGGGCTGACGAACCGCCGTCGCAGTGCCTTGCAAAAGTGGCAGCAAACTCATGCCGGTCAAAGCTTCTACTTGCGTGCCTTGGTACTGACCGGCATGCCGCGGCACTTGCGCAATCTCCAGCAGCGTGGGCGTGATGTCGGTCACATGGGTTAAGGCATTTTCAATTTGGTTGGCGCGGCGCACCGGCGGCCCGGCCATGAGCATAGGCGCGCGGATGCCGCCCTCGCCGGCCCAGAATTTATAGGTGTAAAGCGGGCTGGCCGAGGCACTGGCCCAGCCGGGGCCGGGTATGCCGTAGGTACCTTTAGCGCCCAGGGTGTCGGTATCTTGCTTGTAGTTAAAAATCAACCAGGGTTGTGCCTCGTGGTAGTCCGAACCTTCCGGGCCGTTGTCCGACAAAAACAAAAACACGGTGTTGTCGTATTGGCCAGTTTTCTTCAAATGGTCCACCAAACGCCCGATATGCATATCCATGGACTCGGCCATAGCCGCATAGACCTCCATCTGGCGCTCCATGTGCAAACGCTCTTTTTCGGACAAAGCTTTCCAGTCGCCGGTGGTGGACATGGTGCTCATGCGCGTACCGGGTGGCACCAGGCCTAATTCAACTTGTTTAGCCAATCGCCGCTCGCGCAAAGCCGTCCAGCCCTCGCGGTAGCGGCCTTTATACTTGGCAATCAGCTCTTGGGGGGCTTGCACCGGCACATGGTTGGCCTGGAAACCGATGTAGGCCAAGAAAGGCCGGTCTTTGCGCGCATCCGCGTCCAGATACTCAATGGTGCGATCGACAAAATACTGCGAGGAATAAAACTCTGCAGGCATCTTGGCCCGTTGCCCGTTTTCAAACCAATAAACCTCCGGCAGATGGGGCAGGTATTGCTTGTTGGGCTCCCAGTTGTCCGAACCGGTGTCACCCTGGACAATCGATTTGTCAAAGCCGCGCTGGTTGGGCAGGTTGTAGGGCTCAGAGCCTACATTCCATTTGCCGGCGATATAAGTGCGGTAGCCGCTGTCCTGTAAGAGCGAGGCCACCGTCACCACATTACGGGTCAACGATCCCTGGTACCCCGGTTTACCCAAATGCTCGGTAGGCATGGCTTCGCGCAGATTGCCAACGCCGTTGCGGTGGTTGTCCACGCCAGTCAGCAACATCGAGCGTGTGGGAGAGCAAGAGGCCGCCACATGGAAATTGGTAAAACGCAAACCGGCTTTGGCTAGCGCATTGAGGTGGGGTGTATCGATTTCTCCGCCAAAAGCGCCCAGGTCTGAAAAGCCCCAGTCGTCAGCCACCAGCACCACGAAATTAGGCCGTTTGGCGCCCGGGCCAGGTGTCCCAGGCGTTGGCGTCACGGACCCGGATGCCGCATTGAGCGCCACTGGAAAGACCAGAACACCGAGCAAGGCTAGCAAACCGGGACGCAAGCCCGGCCATTGATTTAGCGACATTCCAAGAGTCTCCTCATTACATTGCATGGACGCTCAGGGCCCGGCGACCGTGCAAACAAAAACCCGCCGGGCAATGTAGCACGCGCCTGTATCCAGAGGGCATCTTCACTGTCAAGCACAGCACACCCTGGCGCCATGCCGCCAAAACCTTTGCATCGTCCATGACTGGCCGATTACGCTTGGGTGACAATACGCGTTCTTTCACTGAGTTTGGAAACACATGGCCAGCCGCGCCACCCTTCGCAAAAACGCGGACTCCGCACCTGCCGACAAAACCTTGATCTCGCGCCTGGGCCGTGACGACTGGCTGGACGCAGCATTTCGCGCCGCCGTAGAACACGGCTTTGACGGCGTACGGGTGCTGACGTTGGCTGACACGCTGCAAGTAACGCGGGGCAGTTTTTACTGGCATTTCAAAGACCATGCGACT
>CAMBFO010000007.1 GCA_945865675.1 Comamonas sp. lk | reverse complement strand
AGCGCCAGGGCACGGTGCTGGACTTGCCAGCCGCCCACCCCTTTAACCCGCTAGGCCTTTTGCGCCTGGCTGTAGCCACTGACGCCAATGGCTACCCCAACCGCTATGTGTGCGAAACCCTGTTCCGCCATGTTTGGGAAGGCGGTGCGGACGCAGCCGATGCGCAGCGCTTGGAGGCCCTCACGCAGCAATTGGCGCCTGCGCGCGATCCGCGTTCGGATGAAGTGAAGCAAATACTGAGCGCGCATACCGCACACGCCTTGTCGCAAGGCGTGTTTGGCGTGCCTTCCTACCAAGTCGATGACAAGGTGTTTTGGGGCATGGATGCCTTGCCGATGTTGCGCGCTTATCTAGAAGACCCCGCCTGCATTTCCGACGCCGCTTGGAATGCTGCAAAACAGTTGCCTTCAGGCATCACGCGCAACAAAGCGTGAATTGCCGCATCGCGAAAGTCAACGCGAGGGTTTGACCTTAGTTGGTCAGTATGGGGTAAGTTTGACGCAAGCCCTTGTTATTTTCACGTAAGAGCAGGGTCAGTGCCTTCTTCAAGAATACAGACAGCTCCCGGCGCGGGAGTTTTCAATGATTGGAGATACATATGGCTACAGCAGAAGCACGCCCGATGTCCGCAGAAGAGAAGAAGGTTATCTTCGCTTCCTCGCTGGGCACGGTTTTCGAATGGTACGACTTTTACCTTTACGGCTCCTTAGCAGCCATCATTGCGAAACAGTTTTTTAGCGGCTTGGATGAAGGCTCTGCCTTTATTTTTGCGCTATTGGCTTTCGCCGCCGGATTTATCGTACGCCCCTTTGGCGCGATTTTCTTTGGCCGCCTGGGCGACATGATCGGACGCAAGTACACCTTCTTGGTGACCATTCTGATCATGGGCGCTTCAACCTTTTTGGTCGGCATCCTGCCCAATTACGCCAGCTGGGGCGCTGCAGCACCGATCATCTTGATCGCGCTGCGCTTGCTGCAAGGTCTGGCGCTGGGTGGTGAATACGGTGGCGCCGCCACCTATGTCGCCGAACATGCGCCGCATGGCAAGCGGGGTGCTTTCACCTCCTGGATTCAGACCACCGCGACTCTGGGCTTATTCCTGAGCTTGATGGTGATTCTGGGAACCCGTACCGCTATCGGCGAAGAAGCCTTTGCCGATTGGGGCTGGCGCGTGCCTTTCCTCGTGTCCATTTTGTTGTTGGCCGTTTCGGTTTACATCCGTTTGAGCATGAATGAATCACCCGCGTTTGCCAAAATGAAGGCCGAGGGCAAAACTTCCAAAGCGCCCCTGAGCGAATCCTTTGGCGAGTGGAAAAACCTCAAGATCGTGATCTTGGCTTTGGTGGGTCTGACCGCAGGCCAGGCGGTAGTCTGGTACTCCGGCCAGTTCTATGCACTGTTCTTCCTGACGCAGGCGCTGAAGGTAGACGGCCCTACGGCCAACATCATGGTGGCCATCTCCTTGATCATCGGCACACCATTCTTTATCATTTTTGGCGCTCTCTCCGACAAGATCGGCCGCAAGCCCATCATCTTGGCGGGTTGCTTTTTGGCAGCAGTGACTTACTTCCCAGTATTCACCGCGCTAACCAAAGCCGCCAACCCGGATCTGGCCGCCGCACAGGCGGTCGCCAAAGTCACCGTGACAGCGGATCCGGCCGAATGTTCCTTCCAGTTCAACCCAACCGGTACCAAAAAGTTCACTTCCTCTTGCGACATTGCCAAGCAAAAGCTGGCTTCGGCTTCGGTGAGCTATGACAATATTGTTGCCCCCGCCGGTCAAGCTGCGGTCATCAAAGTGGGGGAAACCGAAGTGACGACCGTGGTGACCCCAGAAGACATCGCGGCGGCCAAAGCGGCGGCGCAAGCCAAACTGGAAGCCCTCAATGCCGCAGATCCTAAAGATCCCAAAGCCATTGCTGCAGCGACCGCCAGCGTGAAGGCATTGAGTAGCGAAAAAACCGCCAAGGACGCTACCTTCACTGGAAAGTTGTCGGCTGCCCTCAAAGCGGCTGGTTACCCCGCCAAAGCGGATATGGCCAAGTTTGACAAAGTCTCGGTGGTCATCATCCTGACCTATCTGGTGATTTTGGTGACCATGGTGTACGGCCCCATCGCAGCGATGCTGGTGGAAATGTTCCCCACGCGTATCCGCTACACCTCGATGAGCCTGCCTTATCACATTGGTAACGGCTGGTTTGGCGGCTTGCTGCCCACCACGGCTTTTGCCATCGTGGCGCAGACCGGCAATATGTACAACGGCTTGTGGTACCCGATCATCATCGCGGGGGCTACCGTGGTCATTGGTGGCTTGTTCATCAAGGAAACCAAGGACGTGGATATTTACGCCAACGACTGATCGTCAATTGCTTTTTGGTTTGGGTGTTCCGGCATGGTGCCGGGACACCGGACGGGCCCTCAGACAGAGGGCCTATTTTTTGGGAGAAACAAGATGTGGAAAATCGTAGTGGGCTTTGCTCTGTTCGCAGCCCTGGCTTTGTATATTTTGAGTAAGGGTGGCGATATTGATATGGGCGGCGAAAAGCATGGCGAGCCTGCGCCTGTCGCGGCCGAAGTTGAGAAGCCTGCGCCTGCCGCCACGGCCAGCGAGGCGAAATAGGCTGGCGCCTGCCGCATGAATGGCCTCGACCCGGCTTAAAGCGGCGCGCACTGCCTAGAATGCCGCTCCCCTACTTTGTTGGAGCGCCTTACTATGTCCGAGGGCACCATCCGCATTCGCGGAGCGCGGCAACACAATTTAAAAAACCTGGACCTGGATATTCGCACCGGCGAATTGACGGTGGTCACAGGCCCCAGTGGCTCGGGCAAATCCAGCCTGGTCTTTGACACCCTATATGCCGAAGGCCAGCGCCGCTATGTAGAGACCTTTTCCGCGTATGCGCGCCAGTTTCTGGACCGCATGGACAAGCCGGCGGTGGACAAGGTGGAGGGCGTGCCTCCGGCCATCGCGATCGACCAGACCAACCCGGTACGCTCCAGCCGCTCCACCGTGGGCACCATGACGGAGCTGAACGACCACCTCAAACTGCTGTTTTCCCGCGCCGGGCAGTTGTTTGACCGGGTCAGCGCCCAAGCGGTGCAACACGACACGCCCGAATCCATCTATGCCGAGCTCATGCGCCGCGCCGCGCGAGCCGGTAATCCGCGCTTGGTGGTCACCTTTCCAGTTGAGTTGCCGCTAGCTACCAGTGCCGAGGAATTAAGCCAATGGCTGAGCGCCAGTGGCTTTACCCGCGTCCATGGCGAGCGCGTGTCGGGGGAGCGTCGGGTGCTGGACGTGGTGGCGGACCGCTTCCGCATCGAAAGCGCAGACAAAGCCCGCGTGCTCGAAGGCCTGGAGCTGGCTATCAAACGCGGCAGTGGGCGGGTCCATGTGTACCCGGCGCCGGAGAGTGATAAACCAGATCTATTGGGGTCAGACCCCCATTTGGACCCCCATTTGGTATGGTCTTTTTCCACCGGGCTGCATTGCCCGCAAAGCGATGTGCGCTACCAGGAGCCCATCGCCTCCATGTTCTCCTTTAACTCGGCCGTGGGTGCTTGCGAGACCTGCCGGGGTTTTGGGCGGGTGGTGGGTGTGGACTATGGCTTAGTGATTCCCAACGACAAGTTGACCCTGCGCGCAGGCGCCGTCAAACCCATGCAAACCCCGGCTTGGCAGGAATGTCAGGATGATTTGATGCGCCATGCGGAGGCCGAGGGCATCCCACGTGACACACCTTGGTACAAACTGAGCGCCGCGCAGCAGCAATGGGTGCTCAAAGGCTCGCCGCACTGGAATGGCAAATGGAACCAGCACTGGTTTGGTGTGGACCGGTTTTTTGAATACCTGGAAAGCAAGGCCTACAAAATGCATATCCGGGTGCTGCTGTCCAAGTACCGCAGCTACACGCCCTGCGGTGTGTGTGCAGGCGCCCGGCTGAAAACCGAAAGCCTGCTGTGGCGCGTGGGTAGCAAAGACGATGCGGACGCAGTGTTAGCGCCGGCCAAGCGCTTTCTACCCCAGGGGGTGCAATGGACCGCGGCGCAGCTGCAGGCCCTGCCCGGTTTGTGCCTGCATGATTTGATGCTGCTACCGCTGGACCGTGTGCGCGCGTTTTTCGACCGCTTGCACTGGGGCCTGGAAGCCCGGGGGCCGGGAATGCCCGCTATGAGTGCGCCAGAGCTGGCCAGCCCAAGTATCCATTCAGAGGCAGATAACAAAACCCTGAAGCTGCTGCTGGATGAAATCCGCACCCGCCTGAAATACCTGTGCGATGTGGGCATTGGCTACTTGACGCTGGACCGGCAAAGTCGCACTTTGAGCGGCGGCGAAGTGCAGCGCATCAATCTAACGACCGCTTTGGGCACCTCCTTGGTCAATACCTTGTTTGTGCTTGATGAGCCCAGCATCGGCTTGCATCCGCGCGATATGCATCGCATCATCGTCGCCATGCAACGCCTGCGCGATGCGGGCAACACGCTGGTGGTGGTGGAGCACGACCCGGCAGTGATGCTAGCTGCCGACCGGATGCTGGACATGGGGCCTGGGCCCGGCGAAAAAGGCGGGCAAATAGTGTTTGACGGCAGCACCGAAGCTCTGAAAGCAGCCGACACCTTGACCGGCGCTTACCTGGGCGGGCGCAAGCAGGTGGGCATGGGCTTTAAGCGCATGGTGGGCGACAACACGCCGCGCCTGGTACTGGAAGGCGTGCGCGAACACAACCTGAAAAATGTGGATGTGGAAATTCCCTTGCAGCGCCTGGTCTGCGTGACGGGCGTTAGCGGGTCGGGCAAGTCCACGCTGGTACAGGACGTGCTGGCGCCGGCGCTCCTGCGCCACTTTGGCAAAGCCACGGATACGCCAGGCCTGCACAGCCGCTTGCTGGGCGCAGACATGCTCAGTGAAGTGGTGTTTGTGGACCAATCGCCCATCGGCAAAACCGCACGCTCCAACCCGTCGAGCTATGTCGGCGCCTGGGATGCGATCCGCGAACTGTTTGCCACCGCGCCGCTGTCGCAGGAGCGTAGCTACACCGCATCCAAGTTCAGCTCCAACAGCGGGGATGGGCGCTGCCCAACCTGTGGTGGTTCAGGCTTTGAACATATTGAGATGCAATTTTTGAGCGACGTGTATTTGCGTTGCCCCGATTGCAATGGCAAGCGTTATCGGCCGGAAATTTTGGAAGTGACGATTGAACGGCGCAGCAGTCCCGCTGGTGCGCTGAAGGCCTACAACGTGGCTGATGTGCTGAACCTCACCGTGAGCGAAGCGGCAGCCGTGTTTGCGCAAGACCGCGAAGTGATCCGCGCGCTGCAACCGATTGTTGATGTGGGCCTAGAGTATGTGAAGCTGGGCCAACCGGTGCCCACTTTGTCAGGCGGTGAGGCGCAACGCCTCAAGCTAGCCGGTTTCTTGGCCGAGGCGGCTAAAGCGGCCAGCAATAGCCGCCAGCCTATGGCGCGCCGTGGCACTTTGTTTATGCTGGACGAGCCCACCACCGGTTTGCATTTCGACGACATCGCCAAGCTGATGCGCGCCCTGCGCAAATTGCTGGACGCCGGCCATTCGCTGCTGGTGATTGAACACAATCTGGACGTCATCCGCTCCAGCGACTGGCTCATCGATCTCGGCCCCGAAGGCGGTGATGCCGGTGGTGAAATAGTCGCCTGCGGCACGCCGGAAGATTTGCTGCTGCACCCCACGAGCCACACCGGCAAGGCCTTGCGCGACTACGCAGCGAGTATGGGTGTGGTGCATGAGGTGGCGGAGCGGAGCGCTGCATACCTGATGCCAGCGGATGCTTCTTCAGACGCGCGAGTGGCACCGAATAACAATATCCGCATCGTCAACGCCAAAGAACACAACTTGCAATCGCTGTCGGTGAATATTCCGCGCGGGCAGTTCAGCGTGGTCACAGGCGTTAGCGGATCGGGCAAATCGACACTCGCCTTTGATATTTTGTTTAACGAAGGCCAGCGGCGTTATTTGGAAAGCTTGAACGCGTATGCGCGCTCTATCGTGCAACCGGCGGGCCGGCCCGAGGTGGATGCGGTCTATGGCATTCCACCCACCGTAGCGATTGAGCAGCGGCTCTCGCGCGGCGGGCGTAAATCGACGGTGGGCACGACCACCGAAGTCTGGCATTTTTTGCGTTTGCTGTACGTCAAGCTAGGCACGCAACACTGCATCAAAGATGGGGCTGCCGTTGCGCCGCAAAGTGCGGACAGCATTGCCGCGCAATTGCTTAAAACCTACCGAGGCCAGCACATCGGTTTACTGGCGCCCTTGGTCGTCGGGCGCAAAGGCGTTTACACCGAGTTGGCTGATTGGGCGCGTCCGCGCGGCTATACGCATTTGCGGGTGGATGGCGAATTTTTACCCACCAACGGCTTCCCCCGCATAGACCGTTTCAAAGAGCACCATATCGAGTTGCCGGTGCTGAGCCTGGACGTCAAAGCCGCTGACGAAGCTACCCTGCGCGCTGGTTTGGCGCAGGCCTTAACGCACGGCAAAGGCGTGGTGCATGTGCTGAGCGGCCTAGACGATTTAGGCCGCGCCATGCAAGCTGGTAGCAGCACGGCGGCTATCGGGCGGGTGGAAGTGTTTTCCACCAAGCGTGCCTGCCCGGTGTGTTCCACCTCCTATACCGAGTTGGACCCACGCTTGTTCAGCTACAACAGCAAGCATGGCTGGTGTCCTGATTGCGTGGGTACCGGACTGGCGCTGACCAAAGAGCAACGCAAGGTGTTTGATGACACCGTGCGCGAAGACAACGGCGGGCGCGAACATACCTTTGCCGAGGCTGATGTGGAGGACTTGGCAGACACTGCCTGTCCGCGCTGCCAGGGCACGCGTTTGAACGCGACTGCACGCGCAGTGCGTTTTGGCGACGTGGGGATTGCAGACATTGCGGCGCTGTCAGTGAGCGAAGTGCGCGCCTGGGTGCAAAGCCTGCAAGCGGGCGGTGCCCTCAGCCAGCGTGAGGCGGATATTGCCCGCGACCTGATTCCTGAAATACGCAGCCGCTTGGAGTTTTTAGAAGAGGTGGGGCTAGGTTACTTAACGCTGGACCGAGGCGCTCCCACCTTAAGCGGCGGCGAGGCGCAGCGCATCCGTTTGGCGGCGCAGTTGGGCAGCAATTTGCAAGGCGTGTGCTATGTGCTGGACGAGCCCACCATCGGCCTGCATGCGCGCGATAACAAAATTTTACTTGGTGCCTTGAAAAGCCTGAGCGACAAAGGCAACACCCTGGTGGTGGTGGAACATGACGAAGACACCATACGGGCTGCCGACCACATCATCGACATTGGCCCCAGCGCCGGTAAGCGCGGCGGGCGTCTGGTTGCGCAAGGAAGTATTGCCGATGTGCAAGCACAGGCCGAATCGCAAACCGGACGCTATTTGCTCCACGCCATATTGCATCCTTTGGAGCCACGGCGTTTTGTGGCGACTTCGGGCGCATCCGCGCTGCTGGCCGCCGCCGCAGCGTCTACTAGCGCCGCTGTACAGAAACCATTGGCCAAGGGCAGTAACAGTGCACCAGCGGCCAAGTCCAGCGCGAAAGCTAAGGCTGCAAAGGCTCAAGCTGCAGCGCTAGAAAGCCGTGTGCAAGCAGCACCTGCCGATGTGCAATGGCTCACAGTGCACGGTGCGAAGCTGCACAACCTGCAATCGGTCACCGCAGCCGTCCCCTTGCAGCGCTTGGTCGCCATCACCGGCGTCAGCGGTTCTGGCAAGTCCACGCTGGCGCGCGATGTCTTGCTGGCCAATGTACAGGCGCTGGTACAGCAGCGCGCCACCAAAGCCGGGCGTGATGCGCACGCGGCTGGACGCCCGCCGGACTTGATCGGCTGCGAAGCCATCAGCGGCTATGAAAGTGTAGACCGCGTGCTGGAAGTCGACCAGACACCGATTGGCAAAACACCGCGCTCCTGCCCTGCCACCTACATTGGTTTTTGGGACACGATTCGCAAATTGTTTGCCGACACGCTGGAGGCCAAGGCGCGCGGCTATGCCGCCAACCGCTTTAGCTTTAATACCGGCGAAGGCCGCTGCCCCGGCTGCGAAGGCCAGGGCATACGTACCATTGGCATGAGCTTTTTGCCCGATGTAAAAGTGCTGTGCGAAACCTGCAAAGGCGCGCGCTTCAACCCGGAAACCCAGGCGGTGAGCTGGCGCGGTAAAAACATCGGCGAAGTGCTGCACATGGAAGTGGACGAGGCGGTTGAATTCTTCGCAGCCATGCCCGTCATTGCGCACCCCTTGCAATTGCTTAAAGACGTGGGCCTTGGTTACCTCACGCTGGGCCAACCCTCACCCACCTTAAGCGGTGGCGAAGCGCAACGCATCAAGCTGGTGACCGAACTCTCGAAGGTACGCGACGACATCACCCGGCGCGGTCAGAAGTCGCCACACACGTTGTATGTGCTGGACGAACCGACGGTAGGCCTGCACATGGCCGATGTAGAAAAGCTGATCGCGGTACTGCACCGGCTGGTGCGGGCGGGCCATAGCGTAGTGGTTATCGAACACGATTTAGACGTCATCGCCGAAGCCGATTGGGTTATCGACCTGGGCCCCGAAGGCGGCAAAGCAGGCGGCCGCATTGTCGCCGCCGCTAGTCCGGAGGAGGTGGTGCGCCTGGGTACGCACACCGGGGTGGCTTTGAAAGCGGTGTTGGGGCGTAAAAAGCAGCCCGTTAAGCGCTAAATTGCATGATGTAATTTGACCAGGTCATCGGGAGAGCAGTTCAACGTAGGCTTGGTAGCTGTAGCTGCGGTTCTTTTTCTGCCCAGTCATTTCCACCGCGATGCCCAGGTCCGACAACACCTTCACGGCAGCTGTAGCGGTGGGAAAGCTGGTGCCCAATTGCTGGCGAACGTGTTCAATGGTGAAGCGCGGCATCACCGGCAGCATCTCGAACAAACGATAACTGGTCGGACCCGACTTGAGGGACTGCAACAGCTGTTTACGGTCAGCGGCAAGGAGACTGGCGACTTCAATGATGGTTTTCTCTGCATCGCCAGCGGCGCTTGCCACCCCCTCCAAAAAAAAGGTCACCCAGGATTCCCAGTCGCCGTCGGTACGAATGGCCGACAAGCGGCGGTAATACTCAGCCTGGTGCTGCTTCAGATAAGCGCTGACATACAGCAAGGGCTCCGACAGCAGCCCCCAATGTTCGAATAAGGCCGTGATGAGCAGGCGTCCGATGCGCCCGTTGCCGTCAAGAAAGGGGTGGATGGTTTCAAACTGGGCGTGGATAAGCGCCACTTTCACCATGGGAGGTAAATCCGTCGCGGCATCGTGGATGAACCGCTCCATGTCGGCCAGCAATTCGGCTACGCGCTCCGGCGGCGGCGGGACAAACAGGGCCTTGTCAGGTCGTGTTCCGCCGATCCAATTTTGCGACCGGCGAAGTTCACCAGGCTGCTTCCCCGCGCCTCGCGCGCCATCAAGCAGCCGCCGATGGGCATCGCACAGCAGTCGTACGCTGATGGGCAGCCCTTTGGGGTCACGCAGTTGCGCCTGAACCCAGCGGAAGGCTCGGAGGTAGTTCGTCACTTCTTCGACGTCGTCAGTGTTGCTGACCTTGAAACCAGCCTCTTCGTCGAACAAGTCGGTCAACGTGGCCTGGGTGCCCTCAATCTGGGAGGTGAGCAAGGCTTCCTTGCGGATGGCGCTGTACAGCAGCCAGTCCACCGATGGCACTAATCCTGACACGCCACTCAAGCGTGCAAGCGCAAGTTCTGCCTGGCGGTTGTGGTGAGCGAAAACCGAGGGCGACAAAGCTGGGTTAGCCGGCGGCAAGGGATAAGGGACGAACGCGCGCACCGACTCACCCAGAGTCGTCGAAATCGCGTAGGTGCCGGTGGTTCGGGTCATTGAAAGCAGGCTTTGATTTGAATGTTCAAATTAAACCACTCTTTAATTTGACCTGCAAGCATTAAAGTAAATTTTCATACCGCTGACAAGTCAGAAGTCGCTTGCATCATCAGGGTGACAACCCTTCCAAAAAAGCCATCGCGTTTTGAGGGGTTGCGACACGTCAAAAAACGGTCGATTGGTGCGGCTGGCGGGGATCGAACCCACGACCCTTGGCTTCGGAGGCCAATACTCTATCCACTGAGCTACAGCCGCGCCCTGAGCCAATGATTGTAGGTTGTTTCACCCTATGGGCGCCTATAATCGGAGGCTGTTTTACCCGGCCACAGCCTATTAGAGGACTCCATGAGCGACACCAGCCATACCGAAGAAGACCACACCGGTCCGATTAAATCCCCCCGACAACTTTTGATGGCTGTGTTTTTCTCGTTTGTCATTCCGATTTTCATCATCATCGGACTGGTCTATTACGTGACCTCGCATGACAAGCCCGCCGCTGGCGCCACCAATGTCGAGAAATCGCTGGAAGAGCGCATCCAAAAAGTAGGCACTGTACAAATCCGTGACGCGAACCGCGAAATGAAGACCGGCGAGGTGGTATACAGCGCCCAATGCGCGGCCTGCCATGCCAATGGCCTAGCTGGTGCGCCTAAGTTTGGCGACAAGGCTGTATGGGCGCCACGGATCAAAACAGGTTTTGATGCCCTTTGGAATTCGGCACTCAAAGGCAAAAACGCCATGGGCGCCCAAGGCGGTGGTGATTATGAAGATTTTGAAATTGCTCGCGCCGTGGTCTATTTGGTCAATGCAGGCGGTGCCAAATTCCCTGAGCCAACCAAGCCTGAAGCCGCCAAATAAGTGGTTTGGGTACCGCTAAAAAACCGGTTTAGGGACCGGTTTTTTTTGCGCCTGTGAAATAGTCCTTCAAGCGGCGTGAATGGCTTGAGTATGGCTCTATTTTTTTATTTCCAGTGCCGCGGGACTCATTTGGTAGCCAAAGCGCGCGGGGAGTTGGGCTGCGCTCACTTCCTCAATCGGCCAATGCTGGTCTTCCAGCGCCTGCGCCAAACTGGCAACGTCCTGGGTGTGCACCAAGCCGAAACCGAGCGACGTCTGCAAATAAGGCCAACCGCGTTCATCCATCAACAGCTGAACCAGCGAAGCAGTTTGCTTGGCGCTAGAAGTGACCGCGCCCTTGTCATCGACGCGCCAAATGAAAGGCGTAACCTCCAACTCGACGTACACCCGCTGCGGGCCATTTTGAAAATACCAGCAGCCTTGGGCATCCACGCCGTAGTTGCGCTCGATGAAGTCGATCAGCTTTTCATGCTTAAGCATGGAGCCCTTGGCGCCAGCCAGGCCGCTGGCAAAGCTGCCGATGGCCTGGGTCCGGTCATCACGCATATACCAGTTGCCGCGCGCGTCCAGGCCGAGCCAGCTGTAGCAATGCGGCACATTGGGCCATTTGGCCATCGCCTGTTTAACTATATCGTCCATGCCTGTAATGCTTTAGCGTGCGTGTTGATCGAACCACCGTGCCAGGGCCTGCGGCAGGGTACCTAAATGGCCGAACGGCATACCTGCGGCAAAGCCGACGTGGCCGCCATGGTCGAATTGCTGCAGATCCACGTATTGTCCAACTTCATGCAGGGCAGGCAATGAATCAACGGGGATAAAGGGGTCATTGCGCGCATTGATCGCCAGCGCTGGCACACGCACCGCTGCCAGATGCGGTTTGGCTGAGGCGCGCTTCCAATAGTCTTCGGTGTCTCTGAAACCATGCAGGGGTGCGGTGAAGATATTGTCAAAGGCATACAAGTCTTGCGCTGCCATCAAGGCCTGCGCGTCAAAGAGACCAGGATGTTGCTTCAATTTTGCCAAGGCTTTGGGCTTCATACTACGCAAGAACATGCGGGTGTAAACTTGGCGGTTGAATCCTCGTCCCATAGCTGCACCGCTGGCTGCCAAGTCCAATGGCGCACAAACGGCCGCAATCGCGCGTACGGTGGCGCATGCGCTGTGACCGGCCTCCTCGGCCCAGCGCATCAGTGCGTTGCCGCCCAGTGAAATACCAATGGCACAGAGAGGGCCGCTATGCAAGCTAGCAAAGCGCTGCAATAGCCAGCCAATTTCTTCATAGTCCCCTGAATGGTAGGCGCGTGGCGCCCGGTTAAGCTCGCCGCTGCAACCGCGAAAGTGGGCTACGGCAAATCCGATGCCTTGCCTACGCGCATAGTCTGCACAGGCCAGCGCGTAATGGCTGGACGACGATCCTTCCAGACCGTGGAACATGACCCACAGTGGTGCGCCGGCCATAGGTTTGGGCGCTAGCCAATCGACATCGATAAAGTCGCCGTCAGGCATGTCCCAGCGCTCCCGCAAAAATACAGGGCGCGCGCCGGCATAAGACCGCGCCAGTTTGGCCGCGACAATGGTTTGCAGGTGCCCGCCAGGCAGCCAGATGGGCGCGCGGTAGTTCATGCCGGGCCACCATGCAAAAACCGCCCGAAGGCGGTTTGCAAATCGACTTGATGAGGCATCAGCGCTTGTTTTGGAAGCGGCGCAAGGCGGCGATTTGCGCTACCAAGGTGTGCAATTCAGACTGCGCTACCGCCAGGTCTACATCGGACTTGGCATTGCGTAAGGCTTCTTCGGCCAAGGCCTTGGCAGCATTGGCACGCTCTTCATCGAGGTCACTGCCACGGATGGCGGTGTCCGACAGCACGGTCACGCTGTCGGGCTGCACTTCAATAATGCCGCCGGCAACAAAAACAAACTCTTCCCCACCGTCAGCCAATTCAATGCGCACCGAGCCAGGCTTCACGCGGGTGATTAACGGCGTATGACGCGGATACACACCGATTTCACCGGCTTCGCCAGGCAGCGCTACGAAGCGTGCGACGCCGGAAAAGATCAACTCCTCCGCGCTGACCACATCAACCTGGATGGTGTTCATGGCTTAGACCTTTTTGGCTTTTTCGAAGGCTTCATCGATGTTGCCGACCATGTAGAAGGCCTGTTCCGGCAGGTGATCGCATTCGCCGGCAACAATCATCTTGAAGCCGCGGATCGTCTCGGCCAGCGTGACGTATTTGCCAGGTGAACCGGTAAACACTTCAGCGACGTGGAAGGGCTGTGACAGGAATCGCTGAATCTTACGGGCACGTGCCACGGTCAGCTTGTCTTCAGGCGCCAATTCGTCCATGCCCAAAATCGCAATAATGTCGCGCAATTCTTTGTAGCGCTGCAAAGTACCTTGGACCGCACGGGCAGTTGCGTAGTGCTCTTCACCGACCACCAAGGGATCGAGCTGGCGGCTGGTTGAGTCCAGCGGATCGACCGCAGGGTAGATGCCCAGCGAAGCGATATCACGCGATAACACCACGGTGGAGTCCAAGTGGGCGAAGGTGGTAGCGGGTGAGGGGTCGGTCAAGTCATCCGCCGGCACGTAAACGGCTTGGATAGAGGTGATAGAGCCCACTTTGGTGGAGGTAATACGCTCTTGCAAACGGCCCATTTCTTCGGCGAGCGTAGGCTGGTAACCCACGGCAGAAGGCATACGGCCCAAGAGCGCGGACACTTCGGTACCGGCCAGCGTGTAGCGGTAGATGTTGTCCACGAAGAACAACACGTCTTTGCCTTCATCGCGGAAGGATTCGGCAATCGTCAGGCCGGTTAAAGCGACACGCAGCCGGTTGCCTGGAGGCTCATTCATCTGACCATAGACCATGGCCACCTTGGAGTCTTCGAGCTTCTCGAGATTCACAACGCCGGAATCAGCCATCTCGTGGTAGAAGTCATTGCCTTCGCGGGTACGCTCGCCCACACCGGCAAACACCGACAAACCGCTGTGCGCTTTGGCAATGTTATTGATCAGTTCCATCATGTTCACCGTCTTGCCCACACCGGCGCCGCCGAACAGACCGACCTTGCCGCCTTTTGCAAACGGGCAAACCAGGTCAATCACCTTGATACCGGTTTCTAGCAGTTCCTGCGATGGCGACAGCTCGTCATAGGCCGGCGCTTTACGGTGAATAGAGGCGGTGAGTGTTTGGTCCACAGGGCCGCGTTCGTCGATGGGGTTACCCAACACGTCCATGATGCGTCCCAGCGTACCCTTGCCAACCGGTACGGTGATCGCCGCGCCAGTGTTCACCACCATCAGGCCACGACGCAGTCCGTCGGAGCTGCCGAGCGCAATGGTACGGACAATACCGTCGCCGAGTTGTTGCTGGACTTCCAATGTCAGCGCAGTGCCTTCAAGCTTCAATGCATCATAGATCTTGGGCATATGGTCGCGAGAAAACTCTACGTCCACCACGGCACCAATACATTGAACAATCTTTCCCTGGACGCCTGCGCCCGTGCTTGCTTGAGCCATGTTGTTTTGCTCCAAAATTAAAAATCAGACAGCAGCCGCGCCCGCAACGATCTCGGACAATTCCTTGGTGATCGCAGCTTGACGCGTCTTGTTGTAAACCAGTTTGAGTTCGTTGATAACGCTACCTGCGTTATCAGTCGCAGACTTCATCGCCACCATGCGCGCCGACTGCTCGGAAGCCATGCTTTCGGCCACGGCCTGGTACACCAAGGCTTCAACGTAACGCAAAAGTAAATCGTCGATCACCACATGGGCCTCAGGCTCATAGATGTAATCCCAGCTTGCACCGCTGGCATGCTTGTTCAGCGATTCAGCGGACAGCGGCAGCAGTTGCTGAACGACGGGCTCTTGCTTCATGGTGTTGATAAAGCGGGTAAAGCACAAATAAATCACCCGAACTTCGCCCGCCACATAGGCGTTCAGCAAGACTTTGACGGGGCCGATCAGTTTTTCCAAATGCGGTGTATCGCCGAGGTGGACCGCTTGGGCCAGCACTTTAGTACCAGAGCGATTCAAAAAGCCCAAGCCTTTGTTTCCGATTGCCACCGCTTGCGGCTGCAGGCCCTGGCCCTGTAGTTCGCGCATCTTGTGGTGCATGCTGCGCAGAACATTGGTGTTGAGGCCACCGCACAAGCCTTTGTCGGTGGTGACCACAATATAGCCCGCACCATTGGCCTGGTTGACCTGCATAAACGGATGCACGTATTCCGGGTTGGCCAGGCTGAGGTTGGCCGCGATGTTTCCGATCTTCTCGCTGTAAGGGCGCGCCGCGCGCATGCGCTCCTGCGCTTTGCGCATTTTGGACGCCGCCACCATTTCCATGGCCTTGGTGATCTTCTTGGTGTTTTCCACCGATTTGATCTTGCCGCGTATTTCCTTGCCTGCTGCCATCAGTTGCTCCTGTGTGGGTCAGCGGCTATCAAGCAAAAGACTTCTTGAAAGCGGTCAGGCCAGCGGTCAGTTCTGCCTCGGCATCCTTGTCCATGGCTTTGTTGGCTTCCAAGTTAGCCAGCAAACTGGCGTGCTTGTCCTTGAGGTAGGAGTGCATTTCGCGCTCGAACGCTAAGACCTGCTTGATCTCGATATTGTCCATGAAGCCTTTGTTGACTGCAAACAAGGTGGCCGCCATCGAGCTGATGGTCATGGGGCTGTACTGCGCTTGCTTCAACAACTCGGTAACGCGGGCACCGCGGTCCAGTTGCTTGCGGGTGGATTCGTCCAAGTCGGACGCGAACTGCGCAAAGGCAGCCAATTCGCGGTACTGCGCCAAGTCGGTACGGATACCGCCAGACAAGTTCTTGACTAATTTAGTTTGTGCTGCACCACCGACGCGGGACACCGAGATGCCGGCATTAATCGCAGGACGGATACCTGCGTTAAACAGCGAGGTTTCCAAGAAGATCTGGCCGTCAGTAATCGAAATCACATTGGTCGGCACGAAGGCAGACACGTCACCGGCTTGGGTTTCAATAATCGGCAGCGCGGTCAGTGAGCCGGTTTTACCTTTAACGGCGCCTTTGGTGAAGGCTTCCACATAGTCGGCGTTGACCCGGGCAGCGCGTTCGAGCAAACGGCTATGGAGATAAAACACGTCTCCGGGATAGGCTTCACGGCCAGGTGGGCGACGCAACAGCAATGACACTTGGCGGTAAGCCACGGCCTGCTTGGACAGGTCGTCGTACACAATCAAAGCGTCTTCACCGCGGTCGCGGAAGTACTCACCCATGGTGCAGCCCGAGTAGGCCGAAACATACTGCATAGCGGCCGATTCAGAAGCGGATGCGGCGACCACAATCGTGTAGTCCATAGCGCCGGCTTTTTCCAAGGCGCGCACGACGTTTTTGATAGACGAGGCTTTCTGGCCAATCGCCACGTAGACGCAGGTCATGTTTTGACCTTTTTGGTTGATGATGGCATCAATCGCAACGGCGGTCTTGCCAGTCTGACGGTCGCCAATAATCAATTCACGTTGGCCACGGCCAATCGGGACCATGGAATCAATCGACTTAAGGCCGGTTTGCATCGGCTGGCTGACGGACTCACGGGCGATAACACCGGGCGCAACTTTCTCAATCACGTCGGTCATCTTGGCGTTAATGGGGCCTTTGCCGTCAATCGGCTGACCCAAGGCGTTGACCACGCGACCAATGAGCTCGGGGCCGACGGGCACTTCCAAAATACGGCCTGTGCATTTGACGGTGTCGCCCTCTGAGATATGCTCATAGTCACCCAAAATCACCGCACCGACGGAGTCGCGCTCAAGGTTAAGCGCCAAGCCGAATGTGTTTCTTGGGAATTCCAGCATCTCGCCCTGCATCACGTCGGAAAGGCCGTGCAAGCGAACAATACCGTCGGTAACCGAAATAACGGTACCTTCATTACGGACATCGGCCTTGACCGCTAGTCCTTCGATACGGCTCTTAATGAGCTCGGAAATTTCTGCCGGATTGAGTTGCATTACTCTTTCCCTCTTTCTTGTTAAGACTAAATCCCGGACATCAGCCGCTTACGCAGCCAACGCCACTTTCATTTGTTCCAAGCGGGCTTTGACAGAGGTATCTAGCACCTCGTCGCCGACCGCAATACGCACGCCGCCAATCAGGTCTTCTTGTATTTGCACCGTAAGGTGCAGTTTGCGGCCGAAACGCTTTTCCAAAGTTTGACGCACGCTGTCGAGCGACTGCGCATCTACCGCAAATGCGCTGTACAGCACGGCATCCGAAGCGCCCGACTGGGCATTCATGTGCTTGCGAAATTGCGCAGCAATTTCGGGCAATGCACTCAGGCGACCGTTGTCGATCAGCTCATGCAGAAAATTGTCAGCCAGCGCTGCCACGGGAGGCGCAGCGCTTACCGTGAGCAAATCGCGCAACTGCTTACCCGTGGCATTCGGGTTGCTGGCAAAGTGCAGTAACTGGGCATCGGAGGCAAGCGCAGCGACCTCATCAAGCCATTGAGAAGTAGCCAGCAAATTCGCGGTGCTTGCCTTGAACATAGCATCCGCATAAGGCCGGGCAATGGTTGCAAGTTCAGCCATACCAGCCTTTAGAGTTCGGTCCTGAGGCGTTCCAGCAACTCTGCATGCACTTGCGGGTTCACTTCTTTACGCAGAATCTGCTCGGCGCCTTTAACTGCCAGAACAGCGACATCGTGACGCAATGACTCGCGCACTTTGACCGCCTCTTGCAAGGCCTCTTGGTGGGCTGCAGCCACAATGCGCGCACCTTCTTCGGTCGCACGCACTTTGGCTTCGTCGATGATGTGCTGTGCACGTCGTGCGGCATCGGCCAACACTGCGGCAGACTCGGAACGGGTCGCAGCAAGCTTCGCTTCGACGTCGCGATGCACATTGGAGAGCTCGATTTTCGCGTTCTCAGCCGCAGCCAAACCATGCGAAATCTTCTCAGCGCGCTCGTCCAGTGCCTTGACCAAAGGGGGCCATATGTATTTCATTGTGAACCCGACCAATATCAGGAACACAATCATCTGAATAATCAGCGTGCCAGTAATACTCACTTCTCGTCCTTTCCCGAATTTATTCGGTTAGCCCTGGCCGCAATGCAGCCTTGACCCTCACTGAACAGGGGAATTACTTAGGCAGATTTGCAATCTGGCCCAGGAATGGGTTGGCAGTGGCGAACCAAAGCGCGATACCAGTTCCGATAATGAACGCAGCGTCGATCAGGCCCACGAGCAAGAACATTTTGGTCTGCAACTCGCCCATCAACTCGGGTTGGCGTGCAGCCGCTTCCAAATACTTGCTGCCCATAATGCCGATGCCGATACATGCACCGAAAGCGCCAAGACCGATGATCAAACCTGCGGCAAGCGCAACAAAACTGATAACTTCCATGATAGCTCCTTAAAAAAAACGAAAAACAAAATCAGTGGTGGTCATGCGCCTGACCCACATACACCAGGGTCAACATCATGAACACGAAGGCCTGCAGGGTGATGATCAATATATGAAATATTGCCCAGACCGTACCCGCAAAAATGTGCCCCAGAGACAAGGCAATGCCGGTGAAAGACATAGAGATCGCCCCACCCATGAGCGCGATCAGTAAAAAGATCAGCTCGCCCGCAAACATATTGCCAAACAATCGCATGCCCTGGGACACGGTTTTTGCTACGAATTCAATCATCTGCATAGCGAAGTTGAAGGGGTAGAGCAAAACGTGGTCACCAAAGGGCGCGGTGATTAACTCGTGCAGCCAGCCGCCCAAACCTTTGATCTTGATGCAGTAATACAGAGAGATCAACAACACGCTTACCGAAAGCCCCATGGCCGCAGACAAATCGGCAGTGGGCACCACGCGCATGTAGGCATGGTGGGCGTCGCCACCATTGGCGGTGAAGACGACCTCCCAAATCAGGGGAATCAGGTCCACCGGCAACAAGTCCATAGCGTTCATCAGGAAAATCCAAACGAAAACCGTCAGTGCCAGCGGAGCGACAAACTTACGGCTTTCGGCATTGTGAACAATGCTCTTGGCTTGCGCATCCACCATCTCAATCATCAACTCAAGGGCCGCCTGCAGACGGCCGGGAACGCCAGCCGTCGCACGACGAGCAGCCAGCCACATCACAAAGCAAGCCAAGACCCCGAGGGATATCGCCCAAAACAACGAGTCCATGTTGAACACAGAGAAGTCAACGATCCCTGCCATTTGTTTGTTTTGCAAATGGGTCAGGTGGTGGCCAATGTACGCACTGGCGCTCGGTCCTTGTTCAGCTGACATATATCCTAGGATCCTAGACTTGGTTTGACACCATTGGCTTAGGCTTAATCGCCAGGGCCAGCCAGTGCACTTTCATCGTTAACACCAAGCCCACCATTAAAGCAGGCCAACTCAAATTCTTCACTATCCAAGGCGCGCCAAACAGCATCGCTAGCGTCAAAGCCACCTTGACCATTTCCCACACTAACAGAGCAGCAACCCCGGACAATACGTTATTCGACGTAGTTTTTCGACTCATACCGCGCGCCAGCATGGCATTCGGTAGCACCACCGCAAAACAACCATACGCGACCGACCAGCCCCGCTCGCTAACAAGTTCCGCTATCGCTGCAAACACCAAACCGCATAGCGCTTGAAGCGCGACGACTTGAAATGCTGACCATCCTGGGTGCCGTTCACGCAAGGCCTGCGCCTGCGCGGCGTCGAGCGTAACAAAACCCTCATCAGAATCTTCCTGCCAGGGATTTTTATGACCCCCTGAAAATTCTGTCTTTTTATTTGACACCCCGGTAAGTCCGAACAAATGTGTGAGCCTCCGAGTGTATAACAATTTTATTTAAGCGCCTGCTGAACCGCATGCCGGTGCACTGCGATACCAGCAAGCCCGATAATCTGCCTATGAACAAAAGCCCTCATGTCTCGCAGAGCAATCCCGGTGTGGCGCAGGCGGTATCGGGCGAGTCCTTGATTCAATACCCCTGTGATTTCCCAGTCAAGGTCATCGGCCAGCGCCACCCGGATTTTGTGAATACCATGGTCCGACTGGCACAAGATTTTGACCCTGAATTCAGTGTGCATAAGGTGGCGCTACGCGCCAGCAAGACCGAAAAATACCTAGGCATTACCCTGATCGTGCGCGCCACCAGCCGCGCGCAACTGGACGGCTTGTACTTGGCGCTGACCGGACACCCGATGGTTAAAGTAGCCTTGTAAACCCCGGCACTTATGAAAATTGTCAAGCTCGGCCGGGTTGACTACCGAGCCATGCTCGAGGCCATGCAAGCCTTTACCGCTGCACGCCAAGCGCATACCGCCGATGAACTTTGGATCTGCGAGCACCCACCGACTTTTACCGAAGGCATTTCCAGTCGTAGCGAGCACCTACTGGCCACTGTAGATATACCAATTGTCCGGACAGACCGGGGCGGCCAAATTACTTACCATGGTCCCGGTCAGGTAGTCGCCTATCCGCTGGTGGACTTAAAGCGCTCGGGCTATTTCGTCAAAGAATATGTTTTTCGCATCGAAGAAGCGCTGATCCGCAGCCTCGGCGTATGGGGGGTCACCGGCCACCGCGTGCGCGGAGCGCCCGGCATATACGTGCGGCCAGAAGATCCGGGTGCCCATAGCCGTCTGATACCCACGTCAGCCGGTGCGGGGCCCGATTTCAGTGGGCTGGGCAAGATCGCGGCGCTGGGTATCAAGGTGAGCCGCCATTGCACCTACCACGGCGTAGCGCTGAATGTGAGCATGGACCTGGCGCCCTTTGAATTGATCAATCCTTGCGGCTACGCAGGCCTTCGCACCGTCGATCTTTCTACAATCGGCGTGACCATCGCTTGGGAAGAAGCCGCGGCACAACTCGCTGCACGTTTGCAAAGCGCCCTGTCCCCCTGAAAGCCCCCATGCACCCATCCAGCCCACCCAATCCCGCCTACGACCCGTTAGTCAAGCAAAAAGCGGGAGCAAAATTGGCGCGCATACCCATCAAAGTGCAGGCGGCAGAGATGTTGAAAAAACCCGACTGGATCCGGGTGAAAGCTGCGTCCAGTGGCACGCGTTTTTATGAGATCAAGGACATTTTGCGGGCCAATAAACTGGTCACCGTCTGCGAAGAGGCATCCTGCCCCAATATCGGCGAGTGCTTTGGCAAGGGCACGGCCACCTTCATGATCATGGGCGACAAATGCACCCGCCGCTGTCCGTTTTGCGATGTGGGCCACGGGCGCCCCGACGCTTTGGACGTGCATGAACCCGACAATCTGGCGCGCACTATTGCAGCGCTGCGGCTGAGCTATGTGGTGATCACCAGCGTGGACCGCGATGATTTACGCGATGGCGGTGCCAGCCACTTTGTGCAGTGCATTCAAAAAATCCGGGAACTTTCACCGGCTACCCGTATTGAGGTGCTGGTGCCTGACTTCAGAGGCAGGGATGACCGTGCCCTCAAGATTTTGCAAAGCGCGCCGCCCGATGTGATGAATCACAATATTGAAACGGTGCCGCGCTTGTACAAAGAAGCTCGTCCCGGCTCTGACTATTTTTTTTCCCTCAATTTGCTCAAAAAATTTAAGGCGCAGTTTCCTGACATCCCGACCAAAAGCGGTCTGATGGTGGGATTGGGAGAAAGCGACGACGAGATTCGGGCCGTCATGCAGGACATGCGGACACACAACATCGACATGCTGACCATCGGCCAGTACCTGGCGCCGTCGAGCAGCCACCTGCCGGTGCGCCGTTATGTGCATCCCGATACCTTTAAGCAGTTGGAAACCCAGGCCTACGCCATGGGATTCCAACACGCGGCCGTCGGTGCCATGGTGCGCTCCAGCTACCACGCAGACCGCCAAGCGGAACACGTGGGCAATTCGCCGCGGGCCTGAGCCCCCAGCTTATCGGGCACAAAGTTCCAAGGAGGCGATGCAATTGCCCGGTTCGATCATTGCGTGCGCAGGGTTCTAGGTTTGCCTACAGGGTCGAGCAAAAAAGTCACAAAAAAAGCCCGTCGATAAAACGGGCTTTTTTCTTCCTAAAGCGCGCGGCGCCAAGGTGGCCGACCGCAGCCTATGCTGCCGCCAGCCAGTACCCTGCGTTAAACGGGCTGCTCATCCGCAAAGCCAAGGGCGACACGTCAATTAAAAAATCACCGGGAAGCTTGTCTGCAATCCCTGTTAAATCGGTTCCGGCCGTGTTTTGTGCCTCGGTACCGCTGTTTGCCTGATTCGCCCGTTCTGCTTGGCTGGTTTGTGCAGAACGGGCTACAGAAAAGAATAGAAGCACCTGAACGGTATCTTTCGATCCGCCCAGTAATCGGCGGTGTCGCGGAAGATATCGAGCAGTTGTTCGCGGGCCTCTTTGTCAAATTTGACGTTGGCCGGAATATGCTCGAGCACCGCTAAAAAACCGGGCTGAGGGCCTGATTTGTGCAGCGGATCGGTCATATTGTCATACAAGGCGTCAAAATTCTTGCCAGCATTGGCTGACAGCATGAACTGGGCGCCGATCAAGTCCAAAACATCTTGCTTGGTCTGGGCGCTGCCCAGGTTGGCGTACAGAAAATGCTGACCCAGATCTTGGGCTGCATCCTGCAAGTCCGACACGCGAAAAGCGCGTATCGATTGAACGATATTCGTTCTAACTGTTCGAAGTGGCGTATCCATCCCCGATTCACTTTCTCAAAAAAACAAAACTAGGGCACGATCTTGCGAAAACTCGCATAGTGATCGGCCGTGTAGTAACAAGCTTCAGGTACTGTTGCTGGTCCACCACACACGATTCTTCGGGGTCCGCGATTGCGTTCCCCGGGAGTCCGGACGGTGTATTCCCGGTAAAAACCACGTTTTTGTGGCGGAAGCAAACGCTCCCGGTTACCAAATACCACACCGTCCTTGCCAAAAGGGAATGGTCCACCTTTTCGAATGTTGCGGTAAGTCTCCAAGCCCTGTGCCGGCAGCTCCTGCTCAGCGATGCTGGCGCCCGGGGCTGCGAAATCCTGTTGTGCAGGTGCAGCAAACGCTATCAGCAGACTGCTACAAAGCAGCACGGACTTGGCAAGGCGGGACACTAGATTCCACCATCCGGGAAAAGCTCGGCTTACCCAAACAGGCTTCGACAACGAATTGGTCACCGAAAACACCTTAAAACCCAGTCAACAATCGAAAAAACACCAAAAACCTTCAATTTGATTGTCTCCCATCTGGTGGGAAAAGGCAATAACCCAAACACCCTAACGGCCAAAAATATCAGGGTTTGCACTTAAGGGCTTTTGCTAGGTGCAGAAAACTAGTCTCTGCGGGCTATTCCCCCAAAAATAGTCATCCATTCTTTGATTGAATGACTATTAAACCGGAATTTCTGGTTCCGAGTCCTCGGTTGGCATGGCGGCTGAAGGCTTGGTTTGCGGGCCGCGTACCGCCGCGTGGCCACGAATGCTGACGAAAAATGCGTTTTCACCCCGCGCGGCGGCGGCATCCATCAAAGCGATCAGGGTGGCAAAGTGGACTTCGGTAGCTTCCTGCTCGGTGCTGCCGAAACGGCATGCAAAGTCCCAGTAATCGCTCCCCTCGGGCAAGGGCGCGCGACGCTGGCGTGCCACGTATTTGCGTACCGTGTGCTTGCTGGCGTCCAGCCAGCGCTCGCGTTGACGCCCGGGGATATCCAATTGAAAACTTTGCTTCACAGGCGCACTCTTTTACAAAAATAGGCCGCGCCCGACGCGCACGGCGTGGACTTCAGCGGTTGGCGTTGGCGTCAGCCACCGTCAGCGCCGTCATATTGACGATACGCCGCACGGTCGTGCTGGCGGTCAGCACATGCACCGGCTTGGCTGCGCCCAGCAGAACCGGGCCGATGGCAATATTGCCGCCGGCAGCGGTTTTGAGCAGGTTGTAGGCGATATTGGCGGCGTCGATATTGGGCAAGACCAGTAAATTGGCATCGCCCAAAAGGGTGGAGTTGGGCATAAGCGCCAGCCGCGCATTGCCGTCCAGCGCCACATCACCATGCATTTCGCCATCCACATCCAGCCAGGGCGCGTCGCGGCGCAAGATTTCCAGGGTGTGGCGCATCTTGACGGCGCTGGGCTCATTGCTGCTGCCGAAATTGGAATGGCTGAGCAAGGCAGCCTTGGGCTTGAAGCCAAAGCGCATCATTTCTTCGGCCGCCATGATGGTGATGCGCGCCAACTCGGCAGCGTTGGGGTCGTAGTTGACATGCGTGTCCACCAAAAAGAGTTGACGTCCGGGCAGCATGAGCCCGTTCATACACGCATAAATCGGCACATCGCCGCTACCCCCTTGGCGTTTGCCGATGACCTGGTCGATATAGCCCAGGTGCAGTGCGGTAGTGCCCCAAGTGCCGCAAATCAAGCCGTCCACGTAGCCTTTGTGCAGCAGCATGGAGCCGATCAGCGTCAGGCGCCGGCGCATTTCAATTTTGGCCACTTGCACCGTCACGCCTTTGCGCTCGGTCATGCGGTGGTAGGTCTGCCAGAAGTCACGGTAACGCTCGTCGCTTTCGACGTTGACCACGGCATAGTCCTGGCCTTGCTGCAGGCGCAGACCAAATTTTGCGACGCGCTCGGCGATGATGGCGGGGCGGCCTATGAGCGTGGGCATGGCAATGCCTTCATCGACAATGATTTGTACCGCACGCAGCACCCGCTCGTCTTCGCCTTCGGCAAAAGCGACGCGCTTTTTCAAACCGTTTTTCGCCGCTGCAAAAATCGGCTTCATGGTGGTGCCCGACGCATACACAAAGCTTTGTAACTGCTCGCGGTAAGCCTGCAAGTCCCCTACCGGGCGCAATGCCACGCCGCTGTCTGCCGCCGCTTTGGCCACCGCCGGCGCAATTTTGATCATCAAGCGCGGATCAAAAGGTTTAGGAATCAGGTACTCGGGGCCGAAAGCCAGTTGTTCGCCGGCATACGCGGCGGCCACGACTTCGCTTTGCTCGGCCTGTGCCAATTCGGCAATGGCGTAAACCGCTGCGATTTCCATCTCTACCGTAATGGTGGATGCACCGGCATCGAGTGCGCCCCTAAAGATGTAAGGGAAACACAAAACATTGTTGACCTGGTTGGGGTAGTCGCTGCGTCCGGTGGCCATGATGGCGTCGCCACGCACGGCTTTGACTTCTTCGGGCAGGATTTCAGGCGTGGGATTGGCCAGCGCAAAAATCAAGGGGCGTGGCGCCATGCTTTGCACCATATCGGGCTTGAGCACGCCACCGGCCGATAGGCCCAGGAACACATCAGCCCCCAGCATGACTTCACGCAGCGTACGGGCATCAGTTTTTTGGGCAAACTCGATCTTGTCCGCATCCATCAACTCAGTGCGGCCTTCGTACACCACACCAGCCAAATCGGTCACAAAAATGTTTTTGCGTGGCACACCCAGCTTGACCAGCAGGCTCAGGCACGCCAGCGCGGCGGCTCCCGCGCCGGAGGTGACGAGTTTGATGTCTTTGAGTTCTTTGCCCACGACTTTGAGGCCATTGAGCAATGCCGCGCCCACCACGATGGCGGTGCCATGCTGGTCATCGTGGAACACTGGTATCTTCATCCGCTGGCGCAACTGGCGCTCCACGTAAAAACAATCCGGCGCTTTGATATCTTCTAAGTTGATACCGCCAAAGGTGGGCTCCAGCGAGGCAATGATGTCCACCAGTTTGTCCAGGTCGTGCTTTTCGTTGATCTCGATGTCAAACACATCAATACCAGCGAATTTTTTGAACAAAACCGCCTTACCCTCCATCACCGGCTTGGCCGCCAAGGGGCCAATGTCGCCCAATCCGAGCACCGCCGTACCGTTGGTGATGACCGCGACCAGATTGCCGCGACTGGTGTACTTAAAGGCGTTATTCGGGTCTTTGACGATTTCCTCACAGGGCGCAGCAACGCCGGGCGAATAGGCCAGCGCCAGATCGTGCTGATTGATCAGTTGGGTGGTCGGCGCGATGGAAATTTTGCCCGGGCTGGGGTATTGGTGGTACTCCAGTGCGGCGCGGCGCAATTCGGCCCGCTTATCAGCCGCCTGCACCTCGGCAGCATGTGGGGGGGATGTGGGTACGTCGTCGGCCATCGTGCTTCCTTGTGCGCCAACCGGCCTGCTTGCAGCCGGGGCGATCTGCTTGTGAGGGGGCCGATTGTAGTCAGGGGGGTCTAGCTGACCCAAATCCCAAGGGCCTAGCCGGACTTGGGTTGAGCGCCTGCCCTGGCATGCCCCCAAGCAGCGCGCTACAGCAGCGTGGTTTTTGCCAACTCCATGCGCCGCGAACTTTGTTGGCCCGTGAGCACAAAGCCGCGTTGCTGCCCGGCAGCATCAACAAAACGCCAGACGCCACCGGCTGCGGCGTCTACGCCCGCGTCTTGCGTCCACTGTCCGCTCAGGGCCGGATGAGGCGCCGCCACCACGATGGGAAGTGCCGGCGTTTTCACCGCCACCGGCATCAAGGGAAATACCAATTCCGTAGGCTGCCCGGCTAGCGTTGCAGCAAGGGCTTTGGCCGCGTTCATGATGGGCATGACATAGGGCAGCACACGCGCACCGGCACTGGCATATTGCGCGCAGTCACCTAAGGCATACACATGGGCAGCACTGGTTTGCAAATGCGCGTCCACCACGATGCCGCGCTCGCAGGCCATGCCCGCCGCGCCGGCCAGCGCGGTATTGGCGCGCAAGCCCACGGCGCTCAGTACCGCATCGACCTGCAAGTGGCTGCCATCGACCAAACTTGCACGCAAGCGCCCCGAGGAGGTATCTGCGTCCAGACTTTGCACCGTGGTACCCAGATGCCAGGCCACGCCTTGCCCTTGCAAAGCCTCTTGTAACTGTTCGCCGGCGGCTGCGGGCAGCAGCAAGGCCAAGGGCCGGGGCGATGGATCGACCACGTGCACGCCATAGCCGCCGATCAGCAAGTCGTTGGCGAATTCGCAGCCAATCAAACCGGCACCTATGACCAATACGGTTTTGGGTGCCGCCCCAAGCACTTGGTGGAAACCGGCCAAGTCTTGCAAATGGTTGACAGATTGGACCTGCGCCGCCGCGCTACCCGCCATGGGCAGGCGTATCGGGTCAGCGCCGGTGGCCAGTACCAGGTCGCCGTAGAGCAAGCTGCGCGCCTGGCCCGCCGCATCGTCATAACTGAGCGCGCGCGCAGGCGTATCCAATCTGTGCACGCGGGTATGCGGTAGCAACTGCACTTGCAGGGTTTCGGCCATTTTGGCCGCCGGCGTAGTGACTAACTGATCTGCCGAGCGCTTTTGGGCCAGGGCGTTGGACAGCGTGGGCTTGGCATAAAAATCCGCGCTGTCGCTGCTCAGCATCACGATGCGGCGCTGGGCATCGAGCTTGCGCAGCTCGCGCACCACCGTCCAGGCCGCCAGACCTGCTCCGATGATGACTAAGGGCAAAGCCTGCGGCGCGTCAGTGCCGGTGGCGGAGCCTTGCATAGAAACATCGCTCACACCGGGACCAGTTCAAAGTCAGCCTTGGCGACGCCGCAATCGGGGCAGGCCCAGCTGCCGGGCACATCAGCCCACACGGTGCCTGGCGCGATGCCGTCTTCAGGCCGGCCGGTTGCTTCGTCATACACAAATCCGCACACGATACATACATAGGTTTTCATAGGGTTTTCTCTAGGATCAACATTCGTGAGGTCTGCGCTCTAGGCCGACTGCACCATCAGGCGGCTAATGTAGCCAAAACCGATTGGCGGTGCCGAGCATGGACTTCTTCCACCTTGGCCAGGGCGGCAAAACGCTTTTGCGCTTTCTCCAAAGTGGCCCGGCGCGCTTGGGCGGCTTGTGCCGCCGGGCAAGGTTTAGAGCTTGAGTTCCAGCCTGGCTTGCAGATTCAGGTAGCTGGGCGCTGAGTTTTGCGAGGTGTCAAGGCTTGGCAGGCCATTGGTTTGCGTTGAACGCAGGCTGCCGCCACTCAGGTAATCACGCGCCAGCAGGTTGCTGGCAGACAGGCGCAATTGGGCACTCGGGCTCAACACCCACAGGGCGGAGGCATCGAGCACCCATTTGTCGCTCTGCCAAATCTCACGGTCATCAGCCAGGCGAGTGGTATAGCCGGGCGTCCAGTTGACATTGCCGCTCAGACGCAATGGCAGGCCGCTTAGCCGGTAGTCTGCCCCCAGGTTCAGCGTGCCATCCGGTTGCTGCTCCAGCCGGTTGTTGGGGCCGCTTAAAGAAGTCAGGCGCGACTGCAACAGGCTCATATTGGCGCGCAGGTCCACTGCAGGTGCTTCAATGTAGATTTCACGCAGGCGAAATTTAGCTTCCAATTCCAAACCGCTGGTGATCGCACTGCCCACGTTTTGCGTACGCGAAACCCAGCGCGGCACATCCGCCCAGGGCACATTTTCCAGCGCTGTTTGCGAGCGCATCAAGTTGTCAATCTGGCGCACAAACACATTGGCACTGAGCAAACCACCGCCGGGTAAATAGTGTTCGTAGGCGGTGTCTATGCCCATGGCCAGTTCGGCTTGCAGATCCGGGTTGCCTGCACTGTCGGGGTGCAGGGCGCTGTTGGCGCCGCGGTCGGGAAAAATGCGGTTGATGGTGGGGCGTGCAATCAGGCGCCCCAGATCGGGCGAGCGGTAACTGCGCGTCAGGCTGATGCGGATTTGGTCTTTGGAGGCCAGGTCGGGCCGCCACACAGCATGCAGCAAGGGCGTAAGCACCGCACTCTGGTTACTGACCGTGGCTTGGCCCTGACCAGCAGAACCGCTGGTATTAATGCTTTCCCAGCGCAGTCCCGCATGGGCGGCCCAGTGCGGATTGATATCCCATTCATCCTGCGTGTACAAGGCCAGACGTCGACTGCTTGCGGACAGATCACCGTCAAAATCGCCAAGCGGATTTTGGCCGTCACGCAAGCTGCTGGCGCTTTGTTCGCGCTGGTTCATCTCCAGCTCCAGGCCGCTGACCAGGTTGTGTTTTTCAGCAATCAGCAAAGAGTATTTGGCGCTGCTGTTCCAGGTGGTATCGGTTTGCACCGAATCCTGCGACAAGGGCAGCGAGCCATTGGCGCCCCCGCTTTGCAAAGTGTTCGCACTATTGTTCCAGGTGCTGCGGCCCAGGTTGTTATTGAGCAAAAGACGCGCGCCACCGTCCATGCGCCTGCTCCAACTCGTGCCCAGTCGCAGCATGGAAAAGCGGTTGTCGCTGGCCGTATCGCTCAATGCATAGGGCAAAACCCCGCCGCTTTGGGTGAGTGTGCTGCTGGACTGGCCCTGGTTGTGGCTCATGGTCAACATAGGCGTAAGCACCAGGCTGTCGCTGCCCGTGCCGCCCCATTGCCATCGCCCGTTGGCATGCAGCATGTCGCGCTGGCTTTGCGCGCGCGTCACTTCCTGCATGGTTTGCAAAACCGTGAGTACCTGCGGCCGAGCCAGGCTTTCGGTCACCGTAGTTTTGCTTTCGTCGTTAGCGCGCTCCATGCGCGCGGCAGACAAAGTCAGGCTGTAGGACATGCCATCTACGGTATCGCTGCGCGACCAGGAGGCGCCGGGCGCCGCTTTACCGTTCTCCAAACTGGCGCCCACACTCAGGTTGTTGAGGTATTTGACATAGCCGCCCCGCGTGATGATGTTGATGGTGCCGGCAATCGCACGCGCACCGGTCTCGGCGGTAGGCGCGCGCATGATTTCGATGCGCTCCACCTGCTCGGGCGAGATATCCTCCAGGGAAAAACCGCGCGGCGCGCGCTCGCCATCGATCATGATTTGCGTGTAGCCGCTGCCCAGGCCCCGCATGGCCGGCGGCCCGCCGCGCCCAGGCCTGCCGCTGCTGACAATGCCGGGTAAGCGCTTGAGCAACTCGCCCATGGAGCTGTCGCCATAACGCTCTATCTCTTCGCGGCCAATGATGATTTTTGCGGCGGTGGATAAGCGCCGCGTATCGCTTTCCAAGTTGGCGCGAATTTCAACTGGCTTGAGCACGTTTTGCGGCTGCGGTGCTTTCCCTGGGGTGCGCACCGGCGCCGGGCTGCTTTGCAATTGCCCGGAGTCTTGCGCGGCTGCGGCGGGCGTTGTCGGAGCCGGAGCCGGAGCCGGATTTTGCGGCAGCTCCTGCGCGCCCAAGTGCGCTGCCAGCAAGACCAGCAAGCCATAAAAAAAACGGTAGTGCCTGCGGACCATGGTTTAGGCGCGCATCAAAGCTTCGATGGCATCGGCCTCGACGGGCACGCCACGGCTGATCAACTCGCAACCATGTTCGTTCACGATGGCGTCGTCCTCAATGCGGATGCCGATGTGGTGGAACTGCTCTGGCACGCCAGGCGCCGGTCGCACATAGATGCCCGGCTCAATCGTCAACACCATGCCCGGGCGCAAGATGCGCGCAGGCCGGTCCACAATGGCTTGGCCGGTGAGCGCGTCTTTGCGGATACTGCAGTGGCCCAATTCCGAAGGCTCGGTATACGCGCCGCAGTCGTGCACATCGCGCCCCAGCCAGTGGCCGGTGCGGTGCATGTAAAACTGGAAATAGGCGCGCGTTTCAATCACGTCCTGCGCGGTTCCCACTTTGTCTTTATCGAGTAAGCCCACATCGAGCATACCCTGGGCCAGTACCGCCACGCTGGCCTCGTGCGGATCGGTAAAGCGCGCGCCCGCATGGGTTGCAGCAATCGCCGCGACTTGCGAAGCCAGCACCAGTTCGTAGAGCGCGCGCTGCGGTCCGGTAAAGCTGCCGTTGGCCGGAAAAGTGCGGGTGATGTCCGAGGCATAACCATCGAGCTCGCAACCCGCATCGATCAAGACCAGTTCGCCGGCCCTCACCAGCGCGGTATCAGCCCGGTAGTGCAATACGCAGGCATTGGCTCCGGCCGCCACGATAGAGGTATAGGCCGGCGACTGTGCGCCGTGGCGGCGGAACTCGTGCAATAACTCGGCCTCCAGATGGTATTCGCGCACCTCCTGCCCGGCGCGCAACATGCGGGCGCTGGTTTGCATGGCGCGTATATGCGCCCCAGCACTGATATGGCCGGCCCGGCGCATGGTGTCTTGCTCATGCGCGTCCTTGATCAGGCGCATTTCATCCAGCACGCTGCACAAATCCTGCTGCCCGCCGGGGCACAGCGTGCCGTAACGCACCCTCTCACGCAGATTTTGCAAAGCGGTTTGCACACGCGCCTCTAAGCCGCTGTGCGTGGCAAACGGGTACCAGGCGTTGTCGCAGCCGTCCAGTAAACCGGGCAGACGGGCCTCCAATTCAGACAGGGCATAGGCCTCGTCCACCCCGAGCAAAGCCGGTGCGGCTTGCGGCCCCAGGCGGTATCCGTCCCAAGTTTCACGCTCCAAGTCTTTGGGCTGGCAAAACAAAATGCTTTTGCCTGTGCCGGTAATCACCAGCCAGGCCCCTGGCTCTGCAAAGCCGCACAGATAGTGAAAGTAGCTGTCAAAGCGGTAGGGGAAATCGGCGTCGCGGTTGCGTGGTTGCTCCGGCGCAGTCGGCACGATGGCCAGGCCGCGCGGGCCGATCTGGGCGGCCACCTGGGCGCGCCGGTTGTGGTACAGCATGGTGTTCATAGATGGGAAGGTGTCAAGGTGGATGAATGGTTGAGCGCTTGCAGGCGCTCTGGCGTGCCCACATCCGTCCAAAGGCCGGTATTGAGGCTGGCGCTCACTAGGCCCTGGTCCATCGCAGCGCGCAACAGGGGCGCAAGCGGCGCTTTGACGCCCTGCGGATTGCCCGGCGCAATGTTGCACCAAGGAGGCGCAAACAAAGTGCTACGGTACAGGCCGATGGTGCTGTAGGTATAGCGCGGCTCAAGGCTATCGGCGGGCACATTGAGCGCCAATGCGGGTGCCTGCGCATCACTGGCATCGACCAGTCCCAAGCCAAAGTCGCCTTGGGGGTTGTGCGGCGGATTGGGCACTAGCCAAATATGGGCCAGCTTGTCGCTGACGGCAAAGCGGGCCACGGCTTGGGCGTCAAAGGCAAACTCCGGCGCATACACATCGCCGGCCAGTACCCAAAAAATCGGGTCGGTGCCCAGGCCCTCGCACAGCAGGGGCAGTGCACGCGCAATGCCGCCTGCAGTTTCCAATGCCTGACCAAAATCCTGCCCTTCATGGGAATACAACAATGGCATGGGCGTTTGCGGTGCGGCACCCTGAGGTTCGTGCTGCGCACCTAATCGCGGCGCAAACTGCCCGCCCAGCCAGGCGGTGTTGATCACGGTGCGCGCCACGCCGGCACGGGCCAGCGCGTCCAGATGCCAAAGCGCTAACGCTTTGCCCTGCACCTCCAGCAAGGGTTTAGGGCAGTTATCCGTGAGTGGGCGCATGCGCTCGCCGCGCCCGGCCGCCAGCAGCATGGCGTGTACCCGCGGCGCCACGGGCAAAGACTTAGCGCCCGCCAACACTGACCTTGCCAAACACCGCTTGCGCCTGCCGCGGCAGGCAGCACCAATACGCCGGGTGCGCGGCGACTTGGCCTTCGAGCGCGGCAGCGGCCTGCCAGCCCCAGCGCGGCTGGTACAAAAAGGCACGCGCCAGCGCAATCAAATCGGCGTCCCCCGCTTGCAATATGGCCTCGGCCTGTTGCGCTTCGGTGATGAGGCCAACCGCCACCGTGGGCAGGCCCACGGCTTTGCGGATGTCCGAGGCAAATCCAACCTGGTAATTGGGCCCTAGCGCAATTTTTTGCTGCGGTGACACGCCACCGCTGGAGACGTGGATAAAGCTGCAGCCCAAGGCCTGCAGCTGCCTAGCAAACTCGGTACTTTGGGCGCAGTCCCAGCCGCCCTCCACCCAATCGGAGGCCGATAAGCGCAAACCCAGCACACCGCCATAGGCCTTGCGCACCGCTGCGAATACTTCCAGCGGAAAGCGCATACGGTTGTCCAGGCTGCCGCCATAAGCGTCGCTGCGCTGGTTGGCGATAGGGGACAAAAACTCGTGCAGCAAATAACCATGCGCGCTGTGGATTTCAATTGCATCGACACCCATGGCCTGCGCACGCTGGGCGGCCAGGACAAAAGCATCACGCACCCAGTCCATGGCAGCACGGTCCATTTCTTGAGGCGGCGGCTCTTGGGGCAATTGGGACAGCGCAGAAGGGCCAAGTGTGGGCCAGCCGCCCTGTGCGCTCGTAAGTAACTGCCCACCGGCCCAGGGCACCGCGCTGGAAGCCTTGCGCCCGGCATGCGCCAGCTGAATACACACCGCCACTTCGGGCGCGAGCTTGCGCGCGCGTTGCAAGTGCGTACGCAAAGCCGCTTCGGTGGCCCCGTCCCACAAACCCAGGCAAGCCGGGGTAATGCGGCCTTCAGCCACGACGGCAGTGGCCTCGATGGTGAACATGGCCGCGCCGCTGTTGAGCAAATTGCCCCAATGCATCAAATGCCAGTCATTTGCCTGGCCCTCGGTGGCGGCGTACTGGCACATGGGCGCGACCACGATGCGGTTGGGCAAAACCAGTGTGGCATCGGGGCCGCGCCGCGTGGAGGGGGAGAACAAGGTACTCATGCAATGGGTCGAAAGTGGTATCTGGCGCATTTTGCAATGGTTTGCCATACAAGGCGGCCGGCCCGGGCTTGCCTGGGCTTTACCTGCGATTGCCGCCGCCATCGCGCAAGGCGATTGGCGCTACAGTTGGCACCTGGAACGCCGGGACGCGCTCGGAGCGCTTGCAGCACCTCAGAAATTGCCAAAAATCGCGTTCACCATGATGAAACTTTGGACCCGCCTCCTGCCTGCCGCTTTGGTGGTGTGCCAATTCGCAGTCGCGCAGACTGCCAGCGCAACAGAGCGCCTGCACGTCCATAGCCAAGAAAGGGAAGAACTCTACCTTGGGCTGCGCCAGGTTCATGTCGATGATCTCTCGGTCGGCCTGCAGTACCCAGTTGTGACAGACGGCGCGCTACACGTGATGCAACTGACGTTTTCTGTGCTACTGCTGGTGGTCAGTGCCTTGCTGTACTGGCAAAGCCGAAAAAAAGTTTTTGGCCTGATGGGCTTGCTAGGCTTGCTTTTGGGGCTTTACCACTTACAACTGGGCGGCGCCTTGATCGGCCTGCTGGGCGATGATTTGCACGCCTTTGTCAAGCGCAATGCAGCCATGACGGTAGTCTTGGACTGTGCCGGCCTGTATGCCAGCGCTACGGTGCTCGCCTCCCCGAGATTCAAGCTACTGTACGCGCGCGGCTTTTCGGCACTCTTAGGGTCCAGCTTGTTGATGACAGCCCTGGCCTACAGCACCCAACAAGGCGTATTCAATCTCGCTGCAGTGGGTTTGCTATCGGTGGCGCTTTACGGCTTTTGCTGGGATTGCGCAAGGCAATGGCTGCAACAGCCCGCGTGGCGCAAAGGCCTTTTAAACCAGCTGCTGGTCGCCGTGTTTTTACTTATGGTGGCTAGCAACCTGGGCCTTTGGGGCCATTTGCTTGCGCCCTCCCTAACCTGGTCCTGGGCTGAGCCCTTGCGCGCCATCAACCTGGCCCTGGTTTCCTTGGGCTTGGTGTTGACACTGCTTTGGCGCCAGCAAAGAGCGCAATCGGCGAAAGACCGCCGGCGCCAAGCCCACCTGCAAAAACTGCAAGAACAAAGCAACACCCTTTTTTTACAACAGCTTTTCATTTCGATGCTGGTGCATGAAATCAAAACGCCCTTGACAGTTGTCCAATTGGGCACCAGCGCATTGCTGAAAAAGGACATCGCTCCCGAGCGCAAGCAAGCCTGGGATGTGCGCATGCATACGGCGATCAATAGCATGGTGCACATTCTGGATAACTGCAGCCAGGCGGATCGCTACGAGGGCGGTGTGATGGCGGTGTCGCTCAGCCATTTTTTACTGGCAGATACCCTGGACGTGGTCATGGGCCAGGCATGGGGGCATTTCAGTGCGCAACCCGAATTGCTGCAATTGCGCTTGGAAGAGCCGATAGACGATCTGCACTTGCACAGCGACGCAAGCTATTTTCAGATCATTCTCAATAATCTGCTGAGCAACGCGCTCAAGTATTCAGCGCAGGGCAGCCCCGTCGTTTTGCAAGTTAGCCTATTTGCAAACGGGCAAGGCGCGCCCATGGTCCAATTCGCCATCCGCAATGCCATAGGGCCCGCCGGCCATCCGGATCCGGCCAAGGTTTTTGAACGCTACTACCGCTCACCGGCCACAAGCAGTATTTCTGGCACTGGCCTGGGGCTATGGTTATCGCAGCAACTGGCCGCACGGCTGGGCACCAAAATCCAACTCAGTCTGGAAGCCCAACAGGTGGTGTTTTGGTTCACGCTGCCAGTCGCTAACGTTGGGACAAAAAGTGACTGACAAGCTAGCTATGCCTAGGGCTCCACACCACAAGTTTGTGCCATGCCACTCGCCGACATCATCATCGTAGAAGACAACCCCGCCATCCGGGAAGCGCTTGCCGAGTATTTGCTTGATGAGGGCTTTGCAGTGCGGACCGCGAGCGATGGCACTGCCTTGGATCTGCTCTTACAAGCGCGTACAGCCGACACGCTGATACTGGATTTGAACCTTCCCCATGAAAACGGATATGCGATTGCAAAGCGTGTGCGGCAATCGTTCCCAGCTATCGGTGTTTTGATTTTGTCGGCCCGCGTAAAAGGCGATCCGTCGGATCCGCAAGCGGCATTAGCCGATCTGCAACTGGCCAAACCCGTCGCGCCTGGCGCACTGGCCCAGGCGGTGCGCCAGGTCTATGCGCTAGCGAGGGCGCGGCGCGGCTAAAGCCGCAGCTTGAAGCTTCGCCAAGCATTCAAGTCCTGCCCACCAATGCGCCGCTAAAATGTTTTTCCACGCGCCAGACCGGCGCAATGCCCCCAGCCCCTTTCGGAGTCGTTTCATGGCCAATTCCCAGCAAATGGCAAGCGCGATACGCGCGCTTGCAATGGATGCAGTTCAACAAGCCAACTCCGGTCACCCCGGCGCCCCCATGGGCATGGCCGATATGGCGGTAGCGCTATGGGGCCAGCATCTGCAACACAACCCCTCCAACCCCCATTGGGCCAATCGCGATCGCTTTGTGTTGTCAAACGGCCACGGCTCGATGCTGATTTATGCCTTGCTGCACCTGACGGGCTACAAGCTGCCCATGGCGGAATTGAAAAACTTTCGCCAGTTGCACAGCAAAACAGCGGGCCACCCTGAAGTGGATGTCACGCCCGGTGTCGAAACCACCACCGGCCCGCTAGGCCAGGGCATTACCAATGCCGTAGGCATGGCCATGGCCGAAAAACTGCTGGCCACACAATTTAACCGTGAAGGCCACGCCATCGTAGACCACCACACCTATGTGTTTTTGGGCGACGGTTGCATGATGGAAGGCATCAGCCACGAAGCCTGCGCCCTAGCCGGCGCCTGGAAGCTGGGCAAGCTGATCGCCTTGTATGACGACAACGGCATTTCCATCGATGGCCAGGTCACGCCTTGGTTTATTGACAACACCGCGCAGCGCTTTGCCGCTTATGGTTGGAACGTCATCGACAAGGTAGATGGCCATGATGCCCAAGCCGTATCCCATGCCATCGCAAAAGCCAAGGCCAGCAGGGACAAACCCACACTCATTGTCTGCAAAACTTCGATCGGCAAAGGCAGCCCCAACCGCGCCAACACCGCCAAAGCCCACGGCGAACCCCTGGGCGCAGACGAAATCAAACTCACCCGCCAAGCCATAGGCTGGGCACACGCGCCTTTCGTGGTGCCCAAAGCGGTCTATGCTGACTGGGACGCCAAAGTGGCCGGGCGTACGCGCGAGAAAGAATGGAACGCCCGCTTTGCCGCTTACAAAGCCGCGCACCCGGACCTGGCCAAAGAATTTGTACGGCGCATGAAGGGTGACTTGCCCAAGGGCTTTGTACAAACTGCGGTGGACGCGGTATTGGCAGCGCACACTAAAGCCGAAACCGTGGCCTCGCGCAAAGCCTCGCAACTGGCGCTGGAGCATTTCACCGCGGCCCTGCCCGAGCTGCTGGGCGGCTCGGCCGACCTGACCGGCTCCAACCTGACCAATACCAAATCTACGCCCAATGTGCGCTTTGATCCACAAGGGCAATTGGTGCAAAGCGCCGACGCCAACGGGCAATTGCATGGCGGGCGCCATATCAACTACGGGGTGCGCGAATTTGGCATGGCCGCCATCATGAACGGCATCGCGCTGCACGGCGGCTTTATCCCCTACGGCGGCACCTTCCTGACTTTTAGCGACTATTCGCGCAATGCCATACGTATGGCCGCCTTGATGAAAAAGCGCGTCATCCATGTGTTCACGCACGACAGCATCGGTCTGGGCGAAGACGGGCCGACGCACCAGTCCATCGAGCACGCAGCATCCTTGCGTCTGATCCCCAACCTGGACGTGTGGCGCCCAGCCGATACCGCCGAGACTGCCGTGGCCTGGACCGTGGCCCTGCAAAACCGCAACAAGCCCACCGCCTTGCTGCTGTCACGCCAAAACATCAGCTACGCACCCAAGGCCGAATCCGCTGCCGCCCCTGCTGCCTGCGGCCTGGACGCGATCAACAAAGGGGCTTATGTGCTGGCCGAGCCTTCCGAAGTCGGCATGAAGAAAAAAACCCAGGCGGTACTCATTGCCACCGGTTCGGAAGTGCAGCTCGCACTGCAAGCGCAAGCGGTATTGGCTGCACGCAAGATTGCGGTGCGCGTCGTCTCCATGCCAAGCACCACGACCTTTGATCAGCAAAGCGATGCCTACAAAACCAGTGTGCTGCCCGCCGGTGTGCCGCGTATTGCAGTGGAAATGGGTTCGAGCGGCGGCTGGTGGAAATACGGCTGCGCTGCCGTCGTAGGCATCGATACCTATGGCGAGTCGGCGCCCGCGCCGGCCCTGTTCCAACACTTCGGTTTCACGCCGGAGAACGTGGCCGACACCGTGCAATCGGCTTTGCAGCGCAAGCGCTGAGTTTGCAAAATTTTTTACTTTTTGGAGAATAAAAATGGCTATCAAGGTAGGAATCAACGGATTTGGCCGCATCGGCCGTATGGTGTTTCGCGCTGCGGTGCAAAACTTTTCAGACATCGAGATCGTCGGCATTAACGATTTGCTCGAGCCCGATTACCTGGCCTATATGCTGCGCTACGACAGCGTGCATGGCCGTTTTGCCGGCGAGGTATCGGTCAAAGACGGTGCGCTCATCGTCAACGGCAAAACCATTCGCCTGACGCAAGAGCGCGACCCGGCCAACCTTAAGTGGGACGCGGTCGGCGCCGATGTAGTGATTGAAGCCACCGGCCTGTTCCTGGACCAGCCCACCGCCGAAAAACACCTGGCAGCCGGTGCGAAAAAAGTCATTCTGTCAGCGCCCAGCAAAGACGACACCCCTATGTTTGTGTATGGCGTCAACCATGCCACCTACGCCGGGCAAAGCATTGTGTCCAACGCCTCTTGCACCACCAACTGCCTGGCCCCGGTGGCCAAAGTGCTGCATGACAAATGGGGCATCAAGCGGGGCCTAATGACTACGGTACATGCAGCCACTGCAACACAAAAAACCGTCGATGGCCCGAGCAACAAAGACTGGCGCGGCGGACGCGGCATTTTGGAAAACATCATCCCATCGAGCACCGGCGCGGCCAAGGCGGTCGGCGTGGTGATTCCCGAACTCAACAAAAAGCTCACTGGTATGTCTTTTCGCGTGCCGACCAGCGATGTATCGGTGGTGGACCTGACCTGCGAACTCCATCATGCCGCCACCATGGCCGAGATTTGCGCCGAAATGAAGGCCCAAAGCGAAGGCGCTTTGAAAGGCGTGCTGGGCTACACCGAAGACAAAGTGGTGGCCACCGATTTCCGGGGTGACGCACGCACCTCGATTTTTGATGCCGACGCCAGTATTGCGCTAGACGGCACCTTCATCAAAATCGTCAGCTGGTATGACAATGAATGGGGCTATTCCAACAAATGTCTGGAAATGGTCCGCGTCGTCAGCAAATAAACGGAAACCGCCCGTCATCTCGAGGCCGCAGGCCGAGGCAATCCATGGCTTGTGCCTGCATGGATCGCCGCGTCGCTACGCTCTTCGTGATGACGTTCTGGTGAAGTGCTTTCCCTTGCTTCAGGCAGGGCGCACGCTGACTTCGGCGCTGCTGATTTTTTGCAGGCCCTGCGCCGTCTCCACCAACAAAGCGCCTTGCGCATCCACGCCGCGCGCAATACCGTTGCAGCCATCGCTGCACAGGACCTCGCGCCCGTGCAGCGCATCGCGCGCCCGGTAGGCGCTATGCAAGGGGCCCAGGCCCCGGTCAGCAAAATCCAAGACCGCTTTGATCACCGCTGGCGCAATCAGGCCAAATGCCTGCGCCGCGTCGGCATCCGGTAGTAGCTCTTGCAGCCAGGCCGGTGGGGTGCGCAAGCCCTCGGTAGCGCGCGGTCCGATATTGAGACCGATGCCGATCACCGCGTAGCGCAACGCGCCCATACTGGCCGTTTCAATCAAAATGCCGCCGAGCTTGCGCTCGTGCAGCCACAAATCATTGGGCCATTTCAGCTGGATGCGGGCATGCAGGCTTTGTGCCACGGCCAGGCCTACCGCCAAGGACAGGCCCGACCAGTCACGAGGCGCCAGCGGCAGGCCGATAGAAAACGTCAGGGGCAGCGGACCGGTGCCCTGCGTCGCACTGAGCCATTGCCGCCCCATGCGGCCACGCCCTGCGCTTTGCTGCTCGGCCACCAGGACCATGGGATCGACGCGGCCGGTGCGTGCGCGCTCCATCAGTGCGGTATTGGTGGAAGGCAAGCTGGGCAGGATCTCGACGCTAAAGCCCGGCATCAGTGGCTGCACAGCCTCCCAGACCGCTTCGGCGGGCCAGCGCAATGCCTTATCAGCCGGTGCGCCGCTTGCCATAACCGCTCAGCGCTTACGCCAGGCGGCGCGCTTGGGGGCCAGCATGGTGCCCCGGCATTGCTTGCTGCCGCACCAGCAGGGGTATTCGGCCTTGAGCTTGCGGGTGAGCGGCTCGTCGGTGACCAGGCCGTAGTCATAGGTCAGCTCTTCGCCAGCTTGGATGTTGCGCAGCGCTTTGATGAAGATGCGGCCCCGTACCTCGTCCGCTTCGCAATTGCCATTGCAGGAATGGTTAATCCACTTGGCCGCGTTACCCTGTTGCAGGCCATCGATCACACGCGTATCGTCAATATGGAAGTAAAAGGTGTGGTTGGGATTGGTGGGGTCGTGCGGGTGGCGTATTTGCGCTTCCTCCCAGCTGATGATTTCACCCAGGTACTCGATCAGGGTTTCGCCTTCTGCAAAATCACGCAATGCAAAAACGCCTTTGCCGTGGATGCCCGAGGTGCGCACTGCAAGTCGGCGCTGAGGGGGCGAGGCGGCAGATTTTGGAGACACGGAAAAATTTGGTATGGTGGATCGTATGGGCGCGCATGTGTGCGCCCGTGTGGGTGCGCGCCCGTGCGTGCGCGAGGAAACGGATTGTAGTCATATGAAAAACGATATTGCAGGCAAGACCTTGGTCATTGCAGAAAAGCCTTCGGTTGCACAAGACATCGTGCGTGCGCTTACCAGCAGCGCAGGCAAATTTGAGAAGCACGACGAGTATTTTGAAAACGAAAGCTACGTCGTCTCCAGTGCCGTAGGCCATCTGGTGGAGATACAGGCGCCCGAGGCCTATGACGTGAAACGTGGCAAGTGGAGTTTTGCGCACCTACCGGTGATTCCGCCGCACTTTGATTTAAAGCCGGTGGACAAAACCAAGACGCGGCTCAACGCGGTAGTCAAACTCGCTAAACGCAAAGACGTGGCGCGGCTGATTAACGCCTGCGATGCCGGGCGCGAGGGTGAACTCATCTTCCGCTTGATTGAGCAATACGCCGGTGGCGCCAAGCCTTTGGGCAAGCCGGTCAACCGTTTGTGGCTGCAGTCCATGACGCCGCAAGCCATACGCGACGGCTTTGCGCATTTGCGCACCAACGCTCAAATGCAACCCCTGGCCGATGCCGCGCGTTGCCGCTCGGAGGCCGATTGGTTAGTGGGCATCAACGGCACGCGCGCCATGACGGCTTTCAATTCGCGCGACGGTGGTTTTTTCCTAACCACCGTGGGCCGAGTGCAAACGCCCACGCTGTCGGTGGTAGTCGAGCGCGAAGAGCAGATTCGCAAATTTATCAGCCGCGATTATTTTGAAATCCATGCAGAATTCGCCGCGCAAGCGGGCAACTACGTCGCCAAATGGTTTGATCCGGCGCATAAAAAAGATGGCGACGACGCCGAGAAAAAAGAAGACCGCCTCTGGTCGCAAGCACAGGCTCAGGCGATTGCCGATGCGGTACGCGGCAAACCCGCCAGTGTGCAGGAAGAAAGCAAGCCCAGTAATAAAAGCAGCCCCGGCCTGTTTGACCTGACCACTTTGCAGCGCGAGGCCAACGGACGCTTTGGCTTTTCCGCCAAGACCACGCTGGCGTTGGCGCAAAGCCTGTACGAGCGGCACAAAGCCCTGACCTACCCACGTACCGACTCGCGCCACCTGCCAGAAGACTACCTAGCTACGGTCAATGACACCATGGCCATGATCGCCAAGAGCAGCATGGGCCACCTAGCCCCATTTGCGCGCACCGCGATTGCCAAGCACTACATCAAACCAAGCAAAAAAGTATTTGATAACAGTAAGGTGAGCGACCACTTTGCCATCATCCCCACGCTAGAGGCGCCCAACGGCTTGTCCGACGCCGAGCAAAAGCTTTATGACTTCGTGGTGCGCCGCTTTATCGCCGTGTTTTACCCCTCCGCCGAATACCAGGTCACCACGCGTATCAGCACCGTAGCGCTAGGCGCCCAAAGCCACCAGTTCAAAACTACGGGCAAAGTGCTGATCGAACCCGGCTGGCTGGCGGTCTATGGCAAAGAAGCAGCCGCTGAAATTGACGACGCCAAGGACGGCGACAAAGGCCAAAACCTGGTGCCGGTGCAAGCGGGCGAACAGGTACGCACCGATAGCGCTGATGCCAAGGGCCTGAAAACCAGGCCGCCGGCGCGCTACACCGAAGCGACCTTGCTGGGTGCCATGGAAGGCGCGGGCAAGACGGTGGAGGACGAAGAGTTCAGCGAAGCCATGCGCGACAAAGGCCTGGGCACGCCGGCTACGCGATCGTCCATTATTGAAGGCTTGCTGAACGAAAAATACATGTTGCGCGAAGGCCGTGAACTCATTCCTACTGCCAAGGCCTTTCAGCTTATGACGCTCCTGCGCGGCCTGGGTGTTGAAGAGTTGTCCAAGGCCGAGCTAACCGGCGAGTGGGAATACAAGCTAGCGCTGATGGAGCAAGGAAAAATGGGGCGCGAGGCATTTATGGCCGAGATCGCCGCCATGACCGAGCGCATGGTGAAAAAAGCCAAAGAATACGACCGTGACACCATTCCTGGCGACTACGCCACTTTGCAAAGCGCCTGTCCCAATTGCGGCGGCATCGTGAAAGAAAACTACCGACGCTACGCCTGCACCGGCAAGACCGGTAGCGAAGAAGGCTGCGGTTTTTCTTTCGGCAAAACACCGGCAGGCCGCACTTTTGAACTGGCCGAAGTAGAGCAATTCATGCGCGAGAAAAAAATCGGTCCGCTCGATGGCTTCCGCTCCAAAGCGGGTTGGCCTTTTACATCGGAGATCGTGCTCAAGTTTGACGAGGACAGCAAAAACTTCAAACTTGAATTTGACTTCGGCGACGACAAGGCCGCGCAGGAGTCCGGCGAGCTCGCCGATTTCAGCGCGCAAGAGCCGCTGGGTGGCTGCCCCAAGTGCGGTGCCCAAACCGGCGGCCTGGTGTTTGAACACGGTAAAAACTATGTCTGCGACCATGCGGTAGCCAGCCTAGTGCAAACCATTCCCAGCTGCGACTTCAAAAGTGGGCAGATCATCTTGCAGCAGCCCATTGCACGCGAGCAAATGAGCAAACTGCTGGCCAGTGGCAAAACCGATTTATTGGACAAGTTTGTCAGCATGCGCACGCGCCGGGCCTTCAAGGCCATGCTGGCCTGGGACGCCGAAGCAGGTAAAGTAAATTTTGAGTTTGCCCCCAGCAAGTTTCCACCCCGCCCCGGTGCGCTGGCCAAAGCCGCTGCGGCGCGCAGTCGCGTTGTGGCGGCGTCGCCTGCGGCGAAAGCGGCGGCCAAAAAAGCTAGCGCTGCAGCCAAGAAAAGCCCGGCGACCAAAACCGCCAAGGCCAAGGCGCCGCGTAAAACTAGCAGTGCCGCAGGTAAGGTGCCCAGCGCGGCGCTGGCCGCCGTCATTGGCAGTGAAGCGGTGTCGCGGCCCGAAGTGGTTAAAAAGTTGTGGGACTACATCAAGGCCCAGGGCCTACAAGACCCCAAAGACAAACGCACCATCGTGGCCGACGCCAAACTGCAAGCCGTGTTCGGCAAACCCAGCATCAATATGTTTGAACTGGCGGGGATTGTTGGCAAGCACCTGGGGTGAAAGGCCCCCGTCAAGCAACACTGCTAAGCTCTGGCGCAGCAAGCAGCTTGGAAACCCCGAGCGTCGAGCCTTTGGGGGCCGTCACTGTGGCGCTTGCTAAGCCACTATGAACTTCACCGAAATAGACGACGACTCCGAACACAGCACGTACACACCGGCGCAACGCGCAGCGGCGGCGACGCGCAGTACCTGGGTGAGCGTGGTCGTCAACGTGCTGCTCTCCAGTGTGCAAATCGCGGTTGGTATCGGAGCAAAGTCCCAGGGGCTGGTGGCTGACGGCATCCATTCGCTATCGGATTTGGTTGCTGACTTTGTGGTGCTGCTGGCGGGAAGGCACAGCCAAAAGGACGCCGACGAAGACCACCCCTACGGCCACCAGCGTTTTGAAAATGCGGCATCGCTGGCGCTGGGCCTCTTGCTTATGGCTGTGGGCGTAGGTATGGTCTGGTCGGCGGTGGGTAAATTGCAAACCCCCGAATTCATTCCCACAGCGCACGCAGCGGCCTTGTGGGTGGCGCTGGCGGCCCTGGTGTCAAAAGAGCTCTTGTTTCGCTACATGCTGCGCGTGGCCAAGCGCGTTAAATCGGGCATGCTGGTGGCCAATGCTTGGCATGCGCGCTCGGATGCGGCTTCCAGCCTGGTGGTGGCTTTGGGCTTGATCGGCAACCTAATGGGTTACCCGCTCATGGACCCGATTGCGGCGCTGATCGTGGGCCTGATGGTCGCCAAAATGGGCTGGGGCTTTGGCTGGGACGCCTTGCACGACCTGATGGACCGTGCGGTGGACGAGGATGAAGTACAGGCCATCCGCCAAACCTTGCTGGACACGCCCGGCGTGGCCGGTGTGCATGATGTACGCACACGTAAGATGGGCGATATGGTAGTGGCCGATGCCCATATCGAAGTCGATGCCATGCTCACGGTCGAAGAGGGCCACAACATCGCCGTGGCCGCACGCCAAGCCGTGATGCAACGCCACCGCGTACTCAATCTCATGACACACGTGGATCCCGCCCACCGCCCCGACGGTGACCACGAGGCCACACCACCCCCTTAGCTTTCATGACACAAGGACACACCACCGATGCATCGCACAATTTTTGATACGCCGGGGGTTAACACCCTATTACGTGTCATTTCGATAAGTTTTTTAAAGGCTACGGGTTGGAAAATTGTGGGCGAACTGCCGCCCAACTGCCGCAAAAGCGTTTTGATTGCGGCGCCCCACACCAGCAACTGGGATTTGCCCTATATGTTGATGGTGAGCTTCGCACTAGGCCTGAATATTTACTGGATGGGTAAGGTGCAAATTTTCCGTTTTCCCTTTGGCCCACTGATGCGCTGGCTGGGCGGCATCGCGGTGCAGCGTGAAAACGCGAACAACCTGGTGGCGGCATCGGCAGCGGCCCTGAAATCGGCAAACAGGCCAGTGCAACTGGTGGTGCCGCCCGAGGGCACGCGCAGCAAAGTGCGCTACTGGAAAACCGGCTTTTATTACATCGCCCTGGGTGCGCAAGTGCCTATCGTGATGTCGTTTTTAGACTATGGCAACAAGGTCAGCGGCCTGGGCCCGGCATTTGAGCCCACCGGTGATATCGAGGCCGATATGGTCCGCATCAAGGCCTTTTACGCGCCATTTAAGGGCAAAAATCCGGACCAGTTTTAGTCCGCCCCAGTCCACTGCAGGCTGCGGGGAATTAAGCCCACCGGCCCGACTGCAATCTGCCAGTCGTCCCGGCGCCTATGGCTTAGTTCGAGGCCTTGTGGGTCGTATTCAAAATTTTGTCGGTATAGGCAATCGCCAGGGCGCTGAGTAAAAACGTCACGTGAATAATGGTTTGCCACATGAGAACTTTGGTCTCATAGTTGGCAGCATTGATAAAGGTCTTGAGCAAATGGATGGAGCTAATGCCGATAATGGCGGTGCCTAGTTTGACTTTGAGCACGGAGGCATTGACATGGTCAAGCCACTCGGGCTGGTCGGGATGGCCGTCCAGGTGCATGCGGCTGACAAAGGTCTCGTAGCCGCCCACAATGACCATGATGAGCAGGTTGGAGATCATCACGACGTCAATCAGCGCCAAGACCACCAACATGATCAGCGTTTCATTGAGCGCGGTCAGCGGCGCCTCGGACTGGTACCCCATGCTAGTGACCAGGGCCTGTAAGGCCGCTTGGTTGCCAAAAGCGGCCTCCAACAGGTGCAGCAGCTCGAACCAGAAATGGTAGGCATAAACTCCCTGCGCAAGAATGAGGCCCAAGTACAGCGGCAGTTGTAGCCAGCGGCTGGCAAATATCAGGCCGGGTATTGGCTTTAGCTTACGGATCGGCTTGCTACTGTCATGCTTCATTCACGGCTCCTAAATAAGCGTCGGATTATCCACGCCGATCATGACAGTGCATCAACAAAACGCACCGTAAAACACGCCCCTGGGGGCGTATGGCCCGGGCGGCTGTCGCTCAAGCGCACGCTGGCGCGGTGTTGCCTGGCGATCTCCAGCACGATGGGCAGCCCTAGGCCCGAGCCGTCGGCTTCATTTCCTAGGGCGCGGTAAAAAGGCTGGAACACCAACTCCTGCTCGTTCAACGCCACCCCAGGGCCGCTGTCTTCCACTTGCAAAGTCAATGTCTTGGTCACAGCGTCGGCCAGCACCCGCACCGTGATCACAGCGGCAAGATCGGTGCGCGATTGGCTGTAGTTGATCGCGTTATCCACCAGGTTGCGTACCATCTCTTGTAGGAGTGTGGCATTGCCGTTGATCTTCACGCCCGCACTGCCCGGCTGTGCCCCTTCGTAGCCGATGTCGATCTGTTTTTCCACCGCACGCGGCGCGCAGTCACGCACCACGTCCATGGTCAGTCGGGCCATATCGCAGGGCTGATGGGCCAATACGGCAGCGCTGCTCTCAGCGCGCGCCAAGGCGAGCAATTGGTTGACGGTGTGCGTGGCACGGATGCTGGAGCGGCCAATCTGGCGCAAGGATTGTTTGAGCTCATCGGCGCTGGCGTCCTGGCGCTGCGCTAAATCCGCCTGCATGCGCAAACCAGCCAGTGGTGTTTTGAGCTGGTGCGCGGCATCGGCCAAAAACCGCTTTTGCGTGGCAATGGAATCCTTCAAACGCAATAGCAAATCGTTCACCGAGGCCACCAGCGGCACCACCTCCATGGGCACGGCCTGCGCGTCCAGAGGGCTCAGGTCATCGGGTTTGCGCGCGCGTATGGTTTCTTCAAGGCGGTTGAGTGGTTTGATCGCTTGCGCCAAAGCCAGCCACACTAGCAGTACCGCAACCGGCAAGACGACAAACTGCGGCAGCATCACGCCCTTAACGATCTCGGTAGCTAGCACCGCGCGCTTGTCCATAGTTTCGGCCACCTGTACCAGCGCCAGCTGATGGCCCGGCAAGTCCAGGCGCACCCACATCGAAGCGACTTTCAGGTCTACACCACCCAGCGTCACATCGCGCAAACGCACTTCACCCACCGGGTTGCGCTCATCCTGGACGGGCGCTGGTAAGTCCGGATCACCCGCTAGCACCTGCCCTTGGGGCCCTAGCACCTGGTAGTACACCGTGTCGCTGTCTTCGGTGCGCAGCAACTCACGCGCGGGCTGGGGCAGGGAGAATTGCAATTGGTCGTGATGGACCGTGATGTACTGCGCCAGCACCCCAGCGTTGTATTCCAGCGCACGGTCAAAAGGCTTGCCGGCGATGCCTTGGGCCACCAGCCAAGTGAGCACCAGGCTGATCGGCCACAGTAGCAAGATGGGCGTGAGCATCCAGTCCAGAATTTCGCCGAACAGCGATCGCTGTTCGCTTTGAAAGACTTTCAATTCGGTATTTTTTCCAGGCAGTAGCCCAAACCGCGCACGGTGGCGATGCGGATCGGGCCTTTTTCAATTTTCTTGCGCAGCCGGTGGATATAGACCTCGATGGCGTTATTGCTCACCTCTTCGCCCCATTCGCACAGGCGCTCGACCAGCTGGTCTTTGCTCACCAGTCGGCCCGTGCGTTGCAACAAAACTTCCAGCAAGCCCAGCTCGCGCGCCGATAGCTCCACCATCTTGCCGTCGATGGTAGCCACCCGCCCCGACTGGTCATAGACCAGGGGGCCGTGCTTGATATTGCTGCTGGCCGCTCCCATGCCCCGGCGCACCAGGGCCCGCGCCCGTGCTTCGAGCTCTTGCAGGCTAAAGGGTTTGGCCATGTAGTCGTCGGCGCCGAAATCCAGACCTTTGACGCGCTCTTCCACACTGTCGGCAGCCGTCAAAATGAGAACCGGCAGCGAGGAGCCACGCGCGCGCAAGCGCTTGAGCACCTCCAGGCCGTGCATCTTGGGCAGGCCCAGGTCCAGAATCAGTAAATCAAACTCGGAATTGGTCATTAAGGCCGCGTCGGCTTCGCTGCCGTTGGCCACATGGTCTACCGCGGCGCCGGTGTTACGCAAGGCACGCAACAAGCCGTCGGCAAGTACCTGATCATCTTCGGCGATCAATATACGCATGCTTGTCTCCTTGCGCTGTGCGCGCTATGTGTGGTCAGTGCGTTGGCCGAGCCATTCTAGGCGGCAGCGCTGTAGGCCTCCAGCCCCAGCGCCACCACCGTAGCCACCTGGTCACCGACGGCGACGCGCAGCTCATCTTGCGCCTGCGCCACACTTTCGCGGTAAGCCGCCAACCAGGCAAGGCCGGTAGGCGTGAAACACACCCGGCGCGCCCGCGCATCCAGCGCATCGCCCTCGCGCTGCACCATGCCCCAGGCTTCGCACTGCTTAACCAGCGTGGCCATGGCCTGCTTGCGCATACCTGCGCGCTGGGCCAGATCGGTCAGGCGTGCGCCCTGGGGCGGCAGGTGCCGACTGATATGCCAGTGTGCTGCCGTTAACTGGCCGCGTTGCGCCAGATTGGACAGCCCCAGGGACACGCCAGGGTGGCGCGCCATCAAGGCCATCACCCGCGCGTCAAAACGCTCCAAAGCCAGGCGCAGCCAGTGGCCGACATGGTTGTAACGCCAAGTATCCAGGGGCAGAGACGGGCTTGCTTGCATGCTCTATATAGTAATACAAACTGACTAAATTTATAGTTTACAGGTTTCAATATCCGCGTAAACTACTGTTCAAGCATCCAGCCTGTAGTTAATCCCAGAGGCTAGTTTGCTCCGGTAACCCCACCCTTTATGCACAGGAGATGACCATGGACGCACCCGTTAAAAATTTCGCCGCCAACGCTGAAAAAGCCAAAGCCCTGCAAGTCGCGCTTGCCCAGATCGAGAAACAGTTTGGCAAAGGCACCATCATGCGCTTGGGCGAGGGCGAGGTGATTGAAGACATCCAGGTCGTCTCCACCGGCTCCTTGGGCTTGGACATTGCCCTGGGCGTAGGCGGCCTGCCGCGTGGCCGGGTGGTCGAAATCTACGGTCCAGAGTCTTCCGGCAAAACCACACTCACCCTGCAAGTGATTGCCGAAATGCAAAAAATCGGCGGCCAGTGCGCTTTTGTCGACGCTGAACACGCGCTGGATATCCAGTACGCACAAAAGCTGGGCGTCAACCTGCAAGACCTGCTGATCAGTCAGCCCGACACCGGCGAGCAGGCGCTGGAGATTGTCGACAGCTTGGTGCGCTCGGGCGCCGTAGACCTGATCGTGGTCGACTCGGTCGCCGCCCTCACTCCCAAGGCCGAGCTAGAGGGCGAAATGGGCGATTCCCTGCCCGGCCTGCAAGCCCGCCTGATGAGCCAGGCGCTGCGCAAGCTGACGGCGCATATCAAAAAGACCAATTGCATGGTCATCTTCATC
>CAMBFO010000006.1 GCA_945865675.1 Comamonas sp. lk | reverse complement strand
GCAATGCCGCCTAGTTCTTCCGGATAGCCCATGGCCATCCACCCCAGATCGGCCCAGCGTTTGTACATGCCGCGCGGAAACTCGCCTGCCGCTTCCCAGGCCTCCAGATGCGGCGCCACTTCGGTCTGTGCAAAGCGGCGCACTTGTTCAAGCATCAATTCGGTATCAGCCGGGTCCATGGGGTTCATGCGGGCATCCTAGGGGCAGTTCAAAAGGTCAATTCCATGCAGGGCTTTTAGGACTTGCTTTAGGTTCCCAAGGCTCTGGCACGTACCAGAGCCGGGCGTGCCAGTAGGCGAGCCAGGTAGTCCTGCACATGTGGCGCGTACTGCGCGCCCATGTCCAAGCCCGGCGTAGTTCCCAAAAACAATGCATAGCCAATGCAAATATCGGCGATGGTGAAGCGCCCGTCGCACAGGTATTCGCGGTCCTGCAAATGCGCTGTCAGCATGCGCAGGCGCGCCAGATACCATTTTTTATAGTCCTCCACCGCTTGCGGCAGCTTGCGCGGCGGCGGCTCCATGATGCCGTAACGCAGCGCCACCGTTTGCGGAAAGGTGAGGGTGGCATCGCTGTGAAACAACCAGTTGATGTAGCTACCGTACTGCGGGTGATCGGCCTGGAGGCCAAATTCATGTTTGCCGTAGCGCTCCACCAGATAGTGGCAGATACCGCTGGATTCGGTCATGTGCGTGTCGCCATCGACCAAATAGGGAATCGTGCCCAGCGGGTTAATTCCAAGATAGTCTTTTTTGAATACGCGCGGCGGAAAGGGCAGCACTTCCAGCTCGTAGGGCAAGCCCATTTCTTCCAGGGCCCACAAAGGGCGTAGCGAGCGCGCATCGACGCAGTGGTAGAGCTTCATGCCGGTGTTCCTTGTTTGGTTTGCGTGGGTGCCAGACTGATCAGCAACTGACGCGCTTTGACTTGTTGCCCGACCTGACAGGCCACTGCGGTGACGCTGCTGTCCACGCCGCTGCTGATGGCAAATTCCATTTTCATGGCCTCTAGCACGGCCAGCGTTTGGCCTTTGCTTATCGTGTCGCCGGGCTGCACCAGCACTTTCAAAATCTTGCCGTCCATTGGCGCGAGCATGCGCCCGTCGCTGCCTGCCGCGTCTTTGCTGGCCGGGGCCAGGGTGGTGTCGGTGTAGCTGAGAGTCAGCCCGTCGTGCGAGAGATGCACGCTGTGGTCTGCCAGTGCATAGTTCGCGCTAGCGGCCAGGCCTTGGTACATGAAGCGCAAGGCGGGCGCTTGCATGGAAACAATCTCCAACTCCTGCGTTTGTCCGTCTAGCTGCACGCGGTAAGCGCCCATGCCCATTGCGACCACTGTGACGCGCAGCTTGCGCTCGCCGCATTGCAGCAGCAACGGCACTTGCGCCGGGGCCGAGCTTTGCCACTCCAGCAGTTCCGCATCCAGCCCGGCATCGGCCTGCAAAGCCAATGCCTGGCTGCGATACATCAGCACCGCAGCCAGCGCGCTGTGCAGCGCAGTGGGGGCGCGGCTCGCGGCAAAGCTTTCGGGACTGAGATGTTCAGCAATAAAGCCGGTCGAAAAATCCCCCGCCGCAAACACCGGGTGCGCAATGATCTGGCGCAGGTAGTCGCGGTTGCTGGTCACGCCCAGCAATACGGTGTGGTCCAGCATGTGTAAGAGCGTGCGGCAGGCTTGTTCGCGCGTGTCGCCGCTGGCAATCAGCTTGGCCTGCATAGAGTCGTAGTACGGTGACACCACGCCGCCTTGGCGCAAGCCGTGGTCGCTGCGCATGCCTTGGCCTTGCGGCACTTGCCAGGCCAGCAAGGGGCCGGTTTGGGGTAGAAAATTGTTGGCCGGGTCTTCAGTACACAAACGCACCTCGATAGCCCAGCCCTTGCGCCGCGCGTTGATGGCCTCTTGCGCTAGCGGCAGCGCCTCGCCTTGGGCCACGCGCAATTGCCATTCCACCAGGTCCAGGTCATAGACTATTTCGGTCACTGGATGCTCTACTTGCAAGCGGGTGTTCATTTCCAGGAAATAAAAACGGCCATCGCGTGCCAGCATAAATTCCACCGTGCCCGCGCCTACATAGTTAACCGCCCGCGCTGCGGCGACGGCGGCCGCGCCCATGCGTGCGCGCAGGGCTTCGTCCACCGCCGGGCTGGGCGCTTCTTCCACCACTTTTTGGTTACGCCTTTGCACCGAACAATCGCGCTCGCCTATATGCACCACATGCGCATGCCGGTCACCAAAGACTTGAATTTCTACATGGCGGGCGTGCAGCACGGCTTTTTCGATGAGCAATTGCCCGTCGCCAAAAGCATTAGTGGCCTCGCTGCGGGCGGATCGGATGCTCGCCAACAAATCCGCCGCATCCTGCACCAGGCGCATACCGCGCCCGCCCCCGCCTGCTGCGGCCTTCACCATGACCGGCAGGCCTAGGTTGAGTGCCTCTGCTACCAGCGTTTCGTCACGCTGGTCATCGCCCTGGTAGCCGGGCACACAGGGTACACCCGCAGCCAGCATGCGGATCTTGGACGCGCTCTTGTTGCCCATAGCCTCAATCGCTTGCGGATCCGGGCCGATGAACACCAGGCCGGCGTCTTGCACCGCTTGCGCAAAGGCCGCGCGCTCGGACAAAAAGCCGTAGCCCGGATGGATGGCCCCCGCGCCGCTGCTTTTGGCCGCAGCGATTAATTTGTCGATGGATAAATAGGATTCCTGCGCTGGCGCGGGGCCTATGCACATCGCTTCGTCGGCCAGGGCTACGTGCGGGGCATCGCGGTCGGCTTCGGAATACACCGCTACGGTGCGGTAGCCCATGCGGCGGCAGCCCGCAATGATGCGTACGGCGATCTCGCCGCGGTTGGCAATCAATACTTTGTCAAACAACATGTGTGGCCACCTTACTCAAAAACGCGCCACGCCAAAGCTGCTGGGCTTGAGCGGACGGGTGCGGCCTTCGCGGCAAATGGACAGGGTCATGGCCAGCACACGGCGGGTGTCGCGCGGGTCAATCAGGCCGTCGTCGTACAAGCGGGAGGTGCCTGACAAGGCTTGCGAGTCGCGGTCAAACTGGTGGATGACGGCGCCTTCCATAAAGGCAAATTTGCTTTCCTCCTCGGCCGTAGGCTCGCGGCCTTCTTTCAGGATTTTTTCGCGGTTCACGATGGACAGCACCTTGGCCGCTTGTTCGCCGCCCATGACCGCCGTGCGCGCATTGGGCCAGGCAAAAATAAAGTCGGGCCGAAAGCCGCGCCCGGACATACCGTAATTGCCCGCCCCAAAGGATGCGCCAATCACCACGGTAATGCGCGGTACCCGCACATTGGCCACTGCCTGAATCATCTTGCTGCCATGCTTGACGATGCCGCCTTGCTCGCTTTCGGTGCCAACCATATAGCCGGTGGTATTCATCAAAAAAACCAGCGGAATATCGGCTTGGTCGCACAGCTGTATGAACTGGCCGGCCTTGGTCGCGCCCTTGGCGGTGATCGGGCCGTTATTCCCCAAGATACCCACTTGCATGCCGTGAATGCGGGCACGCCCGCAAATGGTTTGGTTGTCGTATTCACTTTTAAAGTCCAAAAACTCGCTGCCATCGACGATACGGGCAATCACTTCGCGGCAGTCGTAAGGCTGGCGGTAGTCCACCGGCACCACGCCGCACAACTCGTCGGGGCTGTACAGCGGTGCCTGCACCGGCGCATCGGCAAACTGCGGGCGCTGCTTATTCCAGTCCAGGCTGGCCATCACCTCGCGCGCCAGGCGTATGCCATCGGCATCGCTTTCGGCCAAAAATTCGGCGGTACCGGTGACTTGGGCGTGCATCTCTGCGCCACCGAGTTCCTCGTCGCCCGCAATTTCGCCGGTGGCCGCTTTCAGTAGCGGCGGCCCGGCCAGAAACACCTTGGCGTTTTTGCGCACCATGATGGTGTAGTCCGACAAGCCCGGCACATAAGCGCCGCCCGCCGTACTCGACCCATGCACCACGGTAATTTGCGGTACGCCCGCTGCCGACAACATGGCTTGGTTTGCAAAAGTGGTGCCGCCGTCGATAAAGATTTCGGCCTGGTAGAGCAAATTGGCGCCGCCCGATTCCAGCAGGCTAACAATGGGCAGCTTTTGCTTCATCGCAATGTCTTGCATGCGCAGGCTTTTGCGCAAACCCCAGGGCGTGATGGTGCCGCCTTTGATGGCGCTGTTAGACGCCGTCACCATGGTGCGCACGCCGCAGACATAGCCGATGCCGCAAATACTATTGCCCCCGGCCAGCGAGCCGTCTTTGTCGTCGTGCTGCTTGTAGCCGGCCAGGGTGGATATCTCCAGAAAAGGCGTGCCCCGGTCCAGCAGCAGGTTGACCCGCTCGCGCGGCATGAGCTGGCCGCGTTTGTGAAACTTGGGCTGCTTTTCCGCCTCGGTGGCGCGCACCTTGTCCTCCACGGTGCGCACTGCGGCCAGGGCTTTAAGCATGTCTTGCCGGTTGCGCACGAAGGCCTCGCCAAGGCTATCGACCTGGCTCTCTATCACGGGCATGTCTGAACTCCTCTTTGTATAGGGCGCCGGGCACTAGGCCGCAGGCGCTGTTTGAATGCATCTTATAAGATTCAAGGCATGCTCGGCCTGGTGCACAGCGCGCTGCGGGCTTGTTGGGCCCAAGGCCCCCGCCGCGCTGTCGCACGCAGGACAATCGAGCCCCAGGCCCACTGCTACAACGTCTTTGCAAGGCAGCGCCCGTGTCGGGGTGTTGCCCAGGATTTTTAAAGGACCCCACATGAGCGATATAGCTGTTTATGGCGTAGTGAACCTGCAAGTGACCGATGCGGGTGCTTACCGCCAGTATGAAAAAGGCTTTTTTCCCATACTCAAGCGCTATGGCGGCGAGTTCATCACTTTTGATGATGCGCCGGTGCACCTGGAAGGCACGGCACCACGGGCCGGACGCATGATTATTTTCAAATTTCCTTCCGAAGAAAAAGCCCAGGCCTGGTTTGCCGACCCGGAGTACCAGGCCCTGTCTGAACACCGCCGCGCCGGTACCGCGTTGGAGTTTTTAACGCTGGTGCGTGGGCTGCCGCCCCGTGCTTGAGGCCTGCGCTATGTCTCAATCCAAAGTTTGCTTGGTCATCGGCGCGGGCGATGCCACCGGCGGCGCCGTGGCCCGCCGCTTTGCCCGCGAGGGCTACACCGTCTGCGCCACCCGCCGCAGCTTGGACAAACTGCAGCCCCTGCTCGAGCAAATCCGTATCGATGGCGGCATAGCGCACGGCTTTGGCTCGGACGCGCGTAAGGAAGACGAAGTGATCGCGCTGGTAGAGCACATTGAAACGCAGATCGGAGCGATCGAGGTGCTGGTGTTCAACATAGGCGCCAACTCGCCGAGCAGCATCCTGACCGAGACCGCGCGCCGCTATACCAAGATGTGGGAAATGGCCTGCCTGGCTGGCTTTCTGACCGGGCGCGAAGTAGCCAAGCGCATGGTGGCGCGGCCTGAGCCTGGGGCCGATGGGGCAAGCGGGCGGGGCGTGGCGCACAAGGGCAGCATCCTCTTTACCGGGGCCACCGCCTCGCTGCGCGGCAGCGCAAATTTTGCCGGTTTTTCGGGCGGCAAGATGGCCTTACGCGCCCTGGCCCAAAGCATGGCCCGCGAACTGTGGCCGCTGGGCATACACGTAGCCCACACCATCATCGACGGTGCCATCGACACCGAATTCATCCGTACCTTGTTCCCCGAACGCTACGCGCTCAAAGCGCAAGATGGCATCCTCAACCCCGACCACATCGCCGACGCTTACTGGATGCTGCACCAACAACCCCGCGACGCCTGGACGCATGAGCTGGATCTGCGGCCTTATATGGAGAAGTTTTGAGGCGGGCGCGCGCAAAATATTGACCCTCCTGCCGAGCCCACTGGGCAAACTGTGCGCCAGCTCTAGCTAGAAAACTGCACTCAATTCCGACACAGAAACCACCTTCACCGGATAAGCCGTATCCGTCTTGAGCGGCCAGCCTTGCGCCACGGGCGCCACGATGTACGCGGCGTCTACGCCGACATCGGCACAGGCTTGCCAAAACCCGCGCGTGACCTTGGGCGTGACAGAGTATTTGATTTCAAAGGCCACGACTCGATTGCCCCAGGTCACTACCAAATCGAGTTCAGCGCCCGCAGCGGTGCGGAAAAAACCGATGTCTGCGCCGGCAGGGGCCAAGGCGCAAATTTGCTCGACCACCATACCTTCCCAGGAGGGGCCAGCACTGGGGTGGCCAGCCAAGTCGTTGAGGTCGGTAATGTTCAGCAAGGCGTGCAGCAATCCGCTGTCGCGCACATAGACCTTGGGCGACTTCACCAAGCGTTTGCCCAGGTTGACAAAATGGGGCTCTAGTCGCCGCAGCATCAAGGTGTCTGTCATCGCGTCCAGATAACGGCCCACCGTAGTGGGCGACAGCCCTCCCAATGACGCCGCAATTTGCGAGGCGTTGAAAAGCTGGCCATGCAAGTGTGCCGTCATGCGCCAAAAGCGTTGCATGGTTTGTGCTGGCATGTTGAGACCGAATTGACGCAAATCCCGATGGAGGAAAGTGGCGATGAAATCCTGTCGCCAGGAAAACGATTGCGTGTCGTTGGCGGCGGTAAAGCTGAGCGGAAAGCCGCCGCGCAACCAAAGCCTTTGCAACACGTCCAGGTCTGCGCCCCTTGTCTGGGCACCCGCTTGTTCAGTCATGACTTCGCGCGCCTGAAACGGTGTCAATTCCAAGTAGCTGACCCGACCGGCCAAAGACTCCGAGCTCTGCTGCAGCAGTTGTCCGGACGCTGAGCCCAGCAGCAAAAAGCGACCGGCTTGTCTGCGCGCATCTATTTCAGGGCGCAGTTGCGCAAACAATTCGGGTACAAATTGCACTTCGTCCAGCACCAACAATCGGTCACGGTGCGCTTCCAGGAATCCGCTGGCTTGGCTGAGCTTGGCGCGGTCTGACTCGAGCTGTAAGTCCAGGTGCAAGGCGCCGGGGTATTGCAAGGCAATGGATTTGGCCAGCGTGGTTTTTCCCACCTGCCGTGGGCCAAGCAAGACTAAGCCTGGTGAATAAGCCAGTCGATCTTGCGTTTGCTGCATCAAGATGCGTGAAATTTCCATATTACGACCCTATTAGCCTTGCATTTTGCCGGTTAGATAAAGAATTTGCAAGGTTAAATGATCGAAGGCGGGCAATTCTTTCGGGTAGGGCGATCTTGGCGCTGGGCGCTCACTGGCTATGTGCAAGCCCGAGTTAGCGCATCCAGGTCGGGCGTCACACCCATGCCTGGTTGTGCGTCCAAAGTAATACGTCCATCCTGCACCCGCGCCAGCGGCGGCGCGAGCAGGCTGCGCAAGGCGTTGTCGTTGGCATCGACTTCGAGCATGCCATCGCCACCAGCGGCCGCGAGCACGTGGGCAGAGGCCATGAGGCCGATGCCCGCGCCCAAAAAATGCGGGCAATAACGCAGGCCTTGCGCTCGGATGTTTTGTATGACCGGCCAGGCGCCCGAGATGCCGCCCCATTTGGCGATGTCGGGCTGAACGACGCCCAAGGCGCCGCTGGCCATGCCTTGTTCAAAGGCCAGGCTGCCCAACATGTTTTCCCCGGCGGCAAGGGGCATAGACGCGTTGGATTTCAATTGCTGCCAAGCCGCCATGCTGCTGTCGGCGCGCAGGGGTTCTTCCAGCCACGCCAAGTTCAAGGGCGCAAGGCGCGGCAGCATGGCTTGGGCTTTGTCCAGGCTCCAAGCTTGATTGACATCGGCCATCAAGGGCAGCTGCGGCCCCAACCATTGGCGCACGGCATGCAGGTTGGTGAGGTCTTGCACATCGTCAAAACCGATTTTGAGTTTGAACGCACGGTAGCCCGCAGCGTGCATGCGCTGCACCGTCGCCAAGGGCGCGTCCGGGTTGATGCCGCTGGCATAGACGGGCACGCTGTTGCTGCTGCCGCCGAGCAGCCGGTACAAGGGCTGGCCGGCCCGGCGGGCGCACAAGTCCCACAGCGCCAAATCCACCCCGGCAATCACCTGTGCCAGCGGGCCGGGCTCGCCGGTTTGCAGTGCCAGCACTTCGGTGCGGGCCGTGGCGTGGGCATAGGCTTGCTGCGGGCTGTCAAAGCCTTGGCTCAGCAGCATCGGGGCGATGACGGTGTCGAGTAAACGCGCGCGGTGCTCTGCGCCGCAGGCCGGGAAGTTGCACCAAATCTCGCCCCAGCCGACAGTGCCATCGGATGCTTGGGCCCGCACAAAAACCGCAGGCCGGTCATGCATGGTTCCAAATGAGGTGCGCACGGGTACCGGACTGGGGCAGCGAAACACAAAAGCCTGCAGACTGCTCAGCGCGATGGCCAGGGAAAAAGTGCTTGTGCTGGAGATGGGGACAGGGGAGGGTGCCATGTTTTTCATCATAAAGTATAAAGGTATGGCATATAATACCTTTAACCCAAATGCCGAGAATTTTTTCCGGCAAATCAGCCGCTCTTGCGGGCTGTCTTCTTCCATCTGCCTGCCACTACGCCATGAACAGCACCAACACAGCCCAAGGTTTTGATTACATCATCGTCGGTGCCGGCTCGGCCGGTTGCGTTTTGGCCAACCGGCTCAGCGCAGACCCGGCCTGCCGGGTTTTGCTCTTGGAGGCCGGCGGCGCCTCGCAGGGTTTTTGGCTGCGCTTGCCGGTGGGCTACTTTCGCACCATTTTGGACAAGCGTTTTTCTTGGCAGTTTGCCGTAGAGCCGCAGGCCTACACCATGGAACGGCGCATGGTGTGGCCGCGTGGAAAGGTGCTGGGTGGCTCCAGTGCCATCAACGGACTGCTGTATATCCGAGGTCAACATGCGGACTACGACGACTGGGCGGCCCTGGGGGCCAAGGGCTGGAGCTACCAAGAGGTGCTGCCTTACTTCAAACGCTCTGAGCGCTACGAAGGCGGCGCGAGCGCCTTCCACGGCGATGCCGGTGAATTGGGCGTATCCGATTTGCGCAACGACCATCCTTATTGCGAAGCCTGGCTGGACGCCGCAGCGCAGGCTGGCCATGCCCGAACCGATGATTTCAATGGCGCCCAATCCGACGGCATGGGCCGCTACCAGTTGACCCTGCGCGGGCACTGGCGCTGCGATGCCGCGACCGCATTTCTGCGCCCAGCGCTGGGCCGCGCCAACCTGACCGTGATCACCGGGGCCCAAGTCACCCAGGTCCTGCTGCTGCATGGCCGCGCGGTGGGTGTGCAATGGTTGCAGTCGGGCGAGTTGAAAGAGGCCCGCGCCGATGGCGAAGTCTTGTTGGCAGCAGGTGCTTTGCAGTCGCCGCAAATTTTGCAGTTGTCGGGCATTGGCCCCCCAGCGGTATTGGGCGCGCAGGGTGTTGCGGTGCGGGTCGATGCGCCCGAGGTGGGTGCCAATTTGCAAGACCATTACCAGGCCCGGGTGATCGTGAAACTGCGCGAGCCCCGCTCACTCAATGACGATGTGCGCAACCCTCTGCGGCTGGCGCAAATGGGTGCCCAATGGTTGTTTCAGCAGCGCGGGCCTTTGACCGTGGGCGCCGGCCAAGTTGGCGGTTTGGCCAGTACCGAATATGCCCAGGCAGGACGGGCAGACGTGTTGTTTAACGTGATGCCTTTGTCGGTTGACAAGCCGGGCGATCCGCTGCACCGCTTTTCGGGATTTTCGGCCTCCGTGACCCAATGCCGGCCTGTGTCCAGCGGCACTGTGCATTTGCAATCTGCAGACCCCTTGGCCGCGCCGCGCATTGTGTCCAATTATTTGCAAGAACCGCAGGACGCACGCGTCTTGGTGGCAGGGCTGCGCCAATTGCGTGAGATTTATGCGCAGCCCGCTTTCCGCGGCCTGGTGACGGGCGAGGAGTATTTCCCCGGAAATGCGGTGACAAGCGACAAGGCTTTAGAGGCGTTCGCCCGCGAACGCGGTGGCACGGTGTACCACCCGGTAGGCACTTGCCGCATGGGCAACGATGGCAATGCCGTGGTGGACGATCGCCTGCGCGTGCAAGGTGTTGCCGGACTGCGCGTGATCGACGCTTCTATCATGCCGCGCTTGGTCTCCACCAACACCAACGCGGCAGCCATCATGATTGGCGAAAAGGGCGCAGCCATGGTGCTGGAAGACGCCCGCCCCAGCGCACGCTCCGCTGCATAAACCAGTATTCGCATTGCCGCAAAAACCTTAACTACCCAAAGAGAAAACCATGACTGACTACCCCGACATCCAACTCCATATCGACGGACAGTGGCGCCCAGGTGCCAGCGCGCGCAGCCTGCCAGTGCGTAACCCGGCCACTGGCGCTGTCATGGGGCAGCTCGCTTGTGCGGACTTGGAAGACATCGCCCAGGCCGCCGCTGCGGCCGAGCGCGGGTTTGAAGTGTGGCGCCGCATCAGCGCCTTCGAGCGTTACAAGACCCTGCGCAAAGCGGCGCAACTGTTGCGCGAACGCGCTGACAAGGTGGCCCGCTTGATGACCATGGAGCAAGGCAAACCCTTGGCCGAGGCGCGCCTGGAGGTGATGGCCGGTGCCGACACCATCGACTGGTTTGCCGAAGAAGGGCGACGCGCCTATGGCCGCGTCATCCCCGCCCGCCAACACGATGTTTACCAATTGGTCGTGAAAGAACCGGTGGGCCCGGTGGCTGCGTTTACACCCTGGAATTTCCCGATCAACCAAATCGTGCGCAAGCTCGCCGCGGCCTTGGCGGCCGGTTGCTCGATGGTGGTGAAGGCCCCCGAGGAAACGCCGGCCTCGCCCGCTGCCCTGATTGCCGTGTTCATCGACGCTGGCGTGCCAGCCGGCGTGGTCAATCTGGTGTATGGCGACCCGGCGCAAATCTCCTCATTCCTGATCGCGCATCCTGCCATTCGCAAAATCTCATTCACCGGCTCGACCGAGGTGGGCAAGCAACTGGCCTCTATGGCGGGCTTGCACATGAAGCGCATGACCATGGAGTTGGGGGGCCATGCACCTGTGATTGTGTTTGACGATGCGGACGTGGCCCTGGCTGCCAAGACCATGGTCGCCGCCAAGTACCGCAATGCGGGCCAGGTGTGTGTCTCTCCCACCCGTTTTCTGGTGCAAGAAGGGGTGTACCAAGACTTTGTCGATCAATTTGTGGCCCAAGCGCGCAAGTTGCAAGTAGGCAACGGGCTGGATGCGACCACCACCATGGGGCCTTTGGCCAACCCGCGACGGCTCAGCGCCATGCAAAGCCTGACGGCCGATGCGCAAACACGCCACGCCAAGCTGCAGCTGGGCGGCAAAGCGATAGAGGGTGCAGGCAATTATTTTGAACCGACGGTGCTGACCGAAGTGCCGCCCGAGGCTCGACTCATGTGCGAGGAGCCCTTTGGTCCGATCGCATTGATCAACCCCTTTGCCACGTTTGAGGATGCGCTACGCGAAGCCAACCGCCTGCCGGTCGGTCTCGCGGCTTACGCCTGGACCCGCTCGGCCCGTACGGCGCAGCAAATCGGAGCCGCCGTGCAAGCCGGCATGATCAGCATCAACCACCTGGGCTTGGGTATGCCCGAAACCCCTTTTGGCGGCGTGAAAGATTCAGGCTACGGCTCCGAAGGCGGCACCGAGGCGCTGGAGGCCTACCTGAACCCCAAGTTCATTTCGCAAGCCGGTTTGGTGTAACGGGTGATGGCCTCAGAAACCCGCTGAGGCCGCCCACCATCGGCCCTGCTTGCTTGCCCGGGTTTCACTTCTTGAGGTCGGGTTGCACCGGCTCGACAAAAGGAAAGCGCGCCCGTGCTTTCACTGCGGTCGGCCCAGCAGCCCCCGAGCCGCGGATAAATCGCTGGCTTTCATCGACAAAGGGTTGGTAGGCCCAGTTGGGCTCGGCGTCGGACTGGCTGGCAATCTCGGCCAAAAACAAGCGCTCTTGTTGACTGGCCAGAATTTGCGCATGCACGGTGGGCGGGTCCCAGTCCTGCACCAGGCGGGCATGCAGGCTTTGCTCGGTTTGCGCATGGGCACTTTGCCCGGCCAGGTTGTGCAGTTCGTCGGGGTCTGTTTCCAGGTTGAACAGCAACGGCGCCAGGCCGTGCGTGAAGATGTATTTCCAAGGGCCCATGCGCACCATGCGCGAGGGGGCCATCACGCCTTCGGAGCTGTATTCCGACACCACGCAGCGCTGCGGCTCAGCTGCGCCTTGCAGCAAGCCTAAAAGGCTGTGCCCATGCAAAGGCCCGACGGCGGGCGGCGGCGGCCCTGCATGGGCCAGCTCGCGGAAAGTTGGCAACAGGTCCAGCAGCGAGACATGTTCGCTCACCCGCGCCGGCGCAAAGCGTTTGGGCATGGAGACAATGAGCGGCACACGCACCGAGGACTCAAAAAAGCATTGCTTGAACCACATGCCGCGCTCGCCCAGCATCTCACCGTGGTCGCCGCAAAAAACCACCACGGTGTTGTCCTGCAAGCCGGTTTCTTCCAGCACATGGAGGATACGGCCGATTTTTTCATCCACATAACTGACCATGCCGTAATAGGCATGGCGCGCCCGGCGCACTTGGGCCTCGGACACGCTGTACAGGTCTTGTGCGTGGGCCACGTAAAGCCACTGGCTGTGGACGTCCAGGTCTTCATAGGCAATCGGGGGGACCCGCGGCGCATCGATATCTTCTTCGCGGTACAAGTCCCAAAAGCGCTGCGGCGCCACAAAAGGCGGGTGCGGGTGGGTGTAAGAGACCGTCAGGAAAAAAGGTTGGTCCCGCGGCGATCGCGCCAGGTCATAAAGGCATTGCGCGCCTTTGTATTCCACTTCGTCGTCGTAGTCGATTTGCATGCTGCGCACGCAGGGACCCGCCTCCAGTACCGGCCGCATGCTCACACCGGTGGGCCGGTAGGCGGGGCCTTTGCGCCAGTCGGGCGTCCAGGCAAAGTCGGCGGGGTAAATGTCGGTGGTCAGGCGCTCATCAAAACCGTGCAACTGGTCTGCGCCAATGAAATGCATCTTGCCGCACAAGATAGTGCGGTAACCCGCATGCCGCAGGTAATGCGCCATGGTCGGCGTGGCCGAGGGAAATTCGGCCGCGTTGTCGTAAGCACCGATGGAATGTGGCAAGCGACCGCTCAGCATGGACACGCGTGAGGGGGCGCAGATCGGGAAATTGCAGTAGGCGCTGTCAAACACCACGCCTTGTGCAGCCAGGCGGCTTAAATGGGGTGTCTGAACCAGCGGGTGCCCGTGAAAGGGCAGGGTGGGTACGGCCAGCTGGTCTGCCATGACCAGCAAAATATTGGGCTGAACGTGCTTCATCGTCGCGAAGGGGCAAGACGGCTTACTCGGGCTTGATGTCAGCGGCCTTGACCACTTTGGTCCATTGCCCCAGCTCTTGCTTAAAAAATGCGTCGAAGGCTTCGGGTTTTCCAGGCTTGGCGCTGTGCATGCCGGCATTGGTCATGGCCAGACCAAAATCCTCCTGCATCAGCACCTTGTTGATTTCCCCTACCAATTTGTCCACCACTGCCACCGGCGTTCCTTTGGGTGCCAGCAGGCCCAGCCATTGTTCCACTTCAAAATCTTTCATACCGGCCTCTGCCATGGTGGGGACCTGGGGTAGGCCAGGCATACGCTGCGCGCTGGTGACCGCCAGTGCCCGCAGCTTGCCCGCTTTGACCTGTGGCAAAGCCACCGCCGCATTGGCAAATTGGTAGTCGATGCGACCGGCCATCTGGTCGATGATGGCCGCAGGCGCACCCGTGTAGGGGATGTGAACCACAAATAAATTAAGTCTGGACTTCAACAATTCACCGGTCAAGTGCGCGGGCGAACCCAGGCCTGCGGACGCATAGCTCAGCATGGCCGGGTTAGCGCGCGCTACCTTGATCAAATCTTGCAAGGAGTTGATCTTGCTGGCTGGGTGCACCACCAACACTTGCGGGCCCGAGGCCACCATGGCAACGCGTTCCAAATCCTTCACCGCGTCAAAGTTCATGGGCGCACGCATGGCGGTGGCAATGGTCAAGGCACTGGTGGTAAACAGCAGGGTGTAGCCGTCCGCACTGGCTTTAGCCACTTGGTCGGCGCCGATATTGCCGCCTGCACCCAGCTTGTTTTCGACCACAAAGGGTTGTCCTAGGCTGTTTTGTAAGCGGGTGCCGAGTTGGCGCGCCGCCCCATCGACCAGGCCACCGGCTGGCCAGGGCACGATCAGACGCACCGGTTTATTGGGATAGCTTTGGGCTTGTGCCCAGGGCTGGCACAGCAAAAGCATGCTGCTGGCAAGCAGCAAGGTGTTCAGTGCGCGACGCAGGGAAGAGACAGTTGTATGCATGGTGGTGGCCTTAGGGTGGAAGTACAAAGTGCTTTACAGCGTGAGCTGCATTTCGAATTGGATGAAGTCGCCGCGGTAGGTGATTTGCCCCAGGTACAGCACGGTGCCGTCCGGCGCAACGCAAATGCGCCGTACTTCGGCCACCGGCGAGCCCACCGCTACGCCGAGCAGGCGGGCGATTTCCACATCGGCCGTGGAAATGCGCAAGGTCTGGCGCGCTGAGGCGATCGTCACATTCGGCAAGTCCACCATGACCGGAATCACGGTCTCTTGGCGAAAGCGCTTGGGGGCTTGGCGAAACACGCGATGGTCAATGTAGAGCGAGGCGGCGCAATAGGCTTGGCCATCGCGCGAGTGCACACGGCGCATATGGTGGTAGGCCGGTGCGGCGCTACCGTCCATGACCGTGAGCGGCGGTTGCACGCCCGACTCTTCCAAAAGCGTCAAATCGGGCTTGTCATTGCGGTAGGCATCGGCCAAGCCCTGCAAAGAGGTCTCCAGAGTCAGCGAGCGCTCGGTGCGAACCTGGTCGGTCACAAAGGTACCGCGCCCGCGCTGTGGCAGCAACAGGCCTTCTCGGGTGAGGATGTCTATGGCCTGGCGCACCGTGACGCGGGCGACCTGAAATTCAGCCACCAAGGCTTCTAACGACGGCACTTTGGCGCCCGGGCCCCACAGGCCACGCATCACACGCTGGCGCAGCAAATCCGCCAGCTGGGAATACAGTGGCACCGGGCTGTCGGGGAAGATGGGGTGGGCCGAGGTTTGCATTAGATATCTGATAGTTCTATCTATAGTAACATAAGCCAGACTTCACGCGCAGACGCCTTCTGGCCGAAATCAGTTTGGAGCGCAAACTGCTCTGAAAGGCTGACCGATGAAAACCATTTTTGTCTTGTTTGACTCACTGGTGCGCAACGCGCTGGAGTGCTATGGCGGTAGCGCTGTGGCCACACCCCAGTTCCAACGCTTTGCACAACGCGCAGTGACTTTTGACAACCACTATGCAGGCAGTCTGCCCTGCATGCCGGCCCGGCGCGATCTGCACACCGGGCGCCTGAATTTTTTGCACCGCAGCTGGGGCGCGCTCGAGCCCTTTGACCAGTCGTTTTCTGAACTGCTGCGCGCCCAGGGCACTTACACCCACCTCATTTCGGATCATTACCACTACTGGGAAGACGGTGGAGCCACTTACCACAACCGCTATTCGTCCTGGGAGTTCATACGCGGCCAGGAGTGGGACAAATGGAAGGCCATGGTGCAGCCACCCCTAGAGCGTTTTAAGCAGATGTACCACCCCATGCAGCAGCCCGAGGGCCCCCACGATGGGCGCTTGCAAACCATGGTGAACCGCGAGTACATGCAAGACGAGGCCGACTATTGCTGCCCGCGCAGCTTCAAGGCCGGCTTTGATTTTTTGGACACCAACCGCGATGCGGACAACTGGGTGCTGCATCTGGAATGCTTCGATCCGCACGAGCCTTTTTCCGCGCCCGCGCGTTTTCGTGAGCGTTACCCCACCGGCTACACCGGTCCGATCCTGGACTGGCCACGCTACAAACGCCACGAGGAAACCGCGCTGGAAGTGCAGGAAATGCGCGCCAACTACGCCGCTTTGCTCAGCATGTGCGACGAATATTTTGGCCGACTGCTCGATTACATGGACCGCCATGCCATGTGGGAGGACACCACCCTCATCCTCAGCACCGACCACGGCTTTTTGCTGGCCGAGCACGACTGGTGGGGCAAAAACCGCATGCCATTTTTCAATGAAATTGCGCATATCCCACTGCTGATCGCGCATCCCGCTTTCGCCGCCCAAGCCGGCCAGCGCCGCCAGGCCCTCACGCAGACCACCGACCTGATGCCGACCTTGCTCGATCTGCACGGGGTCAAGCCACCGGTCACGGTGGAAGGCCACTCGCTACTGCCTTTGCTGGAGCAGGATAGGCCGCTGCGCGAAGCAGCGATTTACGGCATGTTTGGCGCGGCCACCAACATCACCGACGGACGCTACACCTATTTGCGCTACCCGAAGGACATGACGCGCCAGGATTTGTATGAATACACCTTGATGCCGATGCACCTCAAGTCGATGTTTGCCGTCTCCGACCTGGCCCAGGCCGAGTTGGCGCGCGGCTTTAACTTCACGCAAGGCGTGCCTTTGCTCAAAGTGCCGGCAAGGCGCAATGCCAAAGGCCAGCCGGTGGGGCACACAGGGCAGGGAAGTGGCTATGAAGACACCACCACCGTGTTGTTTGACCTGGCAACGGATCCGGCGCAATTGCAACCTATCAGGGATGCCGCGGTGGAGCAGCGCCTGATGGCGCAAATCGCCGCAATCATGGAAAAAAATGACGCGCCGCCTGAAGCCTTTTTGCGTCTGGATTTGCCGGTGCCAATCAAGCAATGAATGTGTGATCGCCAAAGCGCGGGGTGCTTAAAGCGCGGGCGGCTTGCTTTTTTGCGGCGCTCTGGATCTGTGTCCTGGGGGGTGGACTTTTCAATTTCTGAAGGCCTCGGGGTTACCATGCCGCGCGGAGCCTGCAGCGTGCGGGCTGGTACAGGAATGTGGTATGCCATTTAAAGCAGTAGTTTTCGATGCCTATGGCACTTTGTTCGACGTGTATTCGGTGCAGCATCTGGCTGAACAATTGTTTCCGGGCAAGGGCGCCGCGTTGGCGCTGGCATGGCGGGATAAGCAAATTGAGTACACGCGCCTGATCACCCAGTCCGACCCGGACCCGACCAAGGGCAGTCGCTTTTACCAGTCGTTTTGGGACCTTACCCGGCTTTCTTTGCACTATTGCCTAGATCGGCTGCAGTTGGACCGGACCCAAGGACAGGCCCAGGCCTTGATGGGCCAATACGCCAAACTCAGTCCCTTCCCGGAAAACTTGGAGGTCTTGCGCAGCATCAAGCGCCACGGCCTGACCACGGCCATCTTGTCCAACGGCAGCCCGCAGATGCTGGACACTGCGGTGCATAGTGCCGGCATGGTCGGGTTGCTGGACCATGTGATTTCCGTGGACGGCATACGCCTGTTCAAAACCGCGCCGCAGGCTTATGCGCTGGTACAAGAATCGATAGCATTGCCGCTGGAGAATATTTTGTTTGTCTCCAGCAATGCCTGGGACGCTTTAGGCGCTAATTGGTTTGGCTTGCGCACGCATTGGGTCAACCGGCAGGGCTTGCCCTTTGAAGCCCTGGAGCCCCGGCCCGACTTTGGCGGCGCGGACTTGCGCTCGGTACTGCAAACTTTGAAACTAAAGGAATAAAACCTATGCTGGTAAAACAAATTTGGACCGGTAACGATTACCGCAATTTCAACTACCTTGTGGCCTGCCCCGAAACCGGCGAGGCCCTGGCCATAGACCCCTTGGACAGCCAAAAGTGCTTGGCTGCTGCCAAGGAGGCGGGTTGGGAAATCACCCAAATTCTCAATACGCATGAGCACCACGACCACATAGATGGCAACCAGGCCATAGTAGATCAAACCGGTGCCGCTGTGCTGGCCCACCACAAAGCCAAAAACAGTATCCCCGGTATGACACGTGGGCTGTCAGCCGGCGACATAATCAAAGTGGGTAAGACGGTAGAACTGGAGGCGCTGGATACACCGGGCCACACCATGTGCCACATCTGCCTGCGCGCACACACTGAGCAGCCCGCTTTGTTTTCTGGCGACACCATGTTTAACGCCGGTGTGGGCAACTGCCATAACGGCGGTGACCCTGGCACCATGTACCAGACATTTGCCCAGCAACTGCATGGCCTGCCCGACAACACCTTGGTGTATCCGGGCCACGACTATATTGAAAACAATTTGCGCTTCACGCTGGACCGGGAGCCTGGCAATGCCGCAGCGCAGGCGCTGCTAGACAAAGTGCAGGGACAAAACCCAGACCAGGCTTATGTCAGCCAATTGGCCGAGGAGCGGGAGGTCAATACCTTCTTTCGCCTGGGCAGCGCCGGCGTGATTGCACGCTTGCGCGAGGCGTATGCCGAGTTGCCGCCTAACCCGGATGCCATGACGGTGTTTTTGAAACTGCGCGAATTGCGCAACCGCTGGTAGCACCAAGAGGCAGCGCTAAGGCTTGACAAAGCGCAGGGTAAAACGGTCGCTCTCGCCGATGGCGGCGTATTTTTCGCGGTCTTTGTCTTTCAGGCGGTAGCTCGGCGGCAGGGTCCACACGCCTTCGGGGTGGTCTTTGCTGTCTTTGGGGTTGGCGTTGACTTCGGAAACTGCTTGCAGCCTAAAGCCCGCTTGTTCTATCAGCGCAATGGCCACGTCCTGGCGGACATAGCCCGAAGCGATTTGTTCCGCTTGCGTCTGGTCGGTGCGGCCCCGGTGGTCCACGATGCCCAAAATGCCGCCGGGCTTCAATGCCAAATAAAAAGCCTTGAGCGATTCCTGCAACTCGCCTTGCTCCATCCAATTGTGCAGATTGCGAAAGCTGATCACCACATCGGCGCTGCCCGCAGGCGCGATGGCATGGCGGTCCGCGCGAAAAGGCGTGACCAGCACCTTGCCGTACAAGTCTGGCTCTTTGATCAAACGCTGCAATAGCTTGCCATGGTCGGCCTGGTATTGCGCCTGGGAGCCATCGCGGTTGGCCGCGATATACAAGCCCTTGTCCTTGAGCCAAGGCGCCAAAATTTCCATGTAATAGCCACCGCTGCCCGGCAGGATTTCCACCACGCTGCTATCAGGACGGATACCAAAAAACGCCAGGGTTTCGGCCGGATGCCGGTAAGGGTCACGCGCCACATTGCCCGGCGAGCGGTAGCTTGCGCTAAGCAGGGGTTTGATTGTGTCGGCGGTGATGGGCTGGGCTTTCACCTGCACGGTGAAAAAAACCACCAAGAGGGCCAGGCTGCAAGTGAGACGCATGTGGCTGAGCATGTGCAAGACTCCAAAAAATGCGGATGCGTTGGATGATGTTAACTTGCCGTGCGGTCAAGGGGGATTGCGTTCGCTTTACCTTGAGCCACCTTATCAATACGTGCCTTGCGTTACGCTTGCCCAAAGCATCCCTTCAACAAAATCTCAACGCTCTCTTGCAGACTACCGGCGCTCAGGCTGATATGCGCTTCGGCGGGCGAGGGCGGTTCGTAAGGGCTGTCGATGCCGGTCATATTGGGTAGTTGGCCGCTGCGGGCTTTTTTGTACAGGCCTTTGGGGTCGCGTTGTTCGCAAAGGGCCAGTGGGGTATCGACAAAGACTTCTACAAAGTGTTCTTCGCCAATTTGGCGGCGCGCCATCTCGCGCTCTGCGCGAAAGGGGCTGATAAATGCCGTCAGCACAATGAGGCCGGCGTCCATCATCAGCTTGGCCACTTCGGCAACGCGGCGTATGTTTTCCACGCGGTCCGCATCGGTAAAGCCCAGGTCTTTGTTCAGGCCCTGGCGCACGTTGTCGCCGTCCAAAACATAGGTACGCTTGCCTTGGGCATGCAGGGCTTTTTCCAGGGCGTTGGCGATGGTGGATTTGCCCGAGCCCGACAAGCCGGTAAACCAGATGACGCGGCCCGCGTGGCCGTTCAGGTGCTCACGCTCGCCGCGCGTGATGCTGAGCGCCTGGCGGTGCACGTTTTGCGCGCGGCGCAGGTTGTGCCGCACCATGCCCGCCGCCACCGTGGCATGGGTAAACCGGTCCACCACAATAAAGCCGCCCAATTCCTTGGACGCTTCAAAGCTATCGAACACCACGGGTTTGCCCAGCGCCAGGGTACATACCGCAATCTCATTGAGCGCTAATTGGCGGCAGCTTTCCCGCGCCAAGGTGTCGATATTGATGCGGTGCTTGATATTGGTGATAGAGGCGCCGGCCCATTGGCTGGACAGTTTGATTTCGTAGCTGCGTCCGATCAGGCCCGCCTCTTCATGCATCCAAAAAAGGGTGGCTTCAAACTGGTCGGTCATTTGCAGCGGTAGATCCGCACCGGACAGGACGTCGCCGCGCGAGACGTCAATATCCCGGTCCAATACCAGCGTCACGGCGCGGCCTGCCTTGCAATCTGTCAAGTCGCCATCCATGGTGCAGATGCGCGCCAGTTGCGCGATCTGGCCCGAGGCGGTGACGCGTAAGGCATTGCCCAGCGCCAATGAACCGGCCGCCAGTGTGCCATTGAGGCCCCGCGCTCCGCCGGGCCCGCGCGTGACGGACTGGACCGGAAACACCACGCTTGCGTCTTCGCCTGGCGCGCTGTGTGGCAAGGCCACGGTTTCCAGATAGTCCAGCAGCGTGGGCCCTTGGTACCAAGGCATGCGTGCTGAGCGCTGGCTTAGGTTGTCGCCCTGAAGCGCAGACAAGGCGATGGCGGTGATGCTGGCAAAACCCAGTGTCTGCGCCATGGCGCCAAAGCTGCGCTCTATGGCGTGGAAGACGGCAGCATCAAAACGCACCAGGTCCATTTTGTTGATGGCCAAGACCACATGGCGTATGCCCATGAGCGATACCAAATGCGCATGGCGCCGCGTTTGGCTAAGAAGACCCTGGCGGGCATCGACCAGCAACAGCGCCACATCGGCAGTGGAGGCGCCGGTGACCATATTGCGCGTGTACTGCGCGTGGCCCGGCGTATCGGCCACCATAAAACTGCGTTTGGGCGTCGAAAAATAGCGGTAGGCCACGTCGATGGTGATGCCTTGTTCTCGCTCGGCCGCCAGACCATCCACCAGCAAGGCGAAGTCGATCTGATCGCCTTGCGTGCCGTGGCGCTTGGAGTCTTGCTGCAAAGCGGCCAGTTGGTCATCTGGCACTTGATGCGTTTCCCAAAGCAAGCGGCCAATCAGCGTGCTTTTGCCGTCGTCCACACTACCGCAGGTGATAAAGCGCAGCAGTTCTTTGTCGGTTTGGCGGGCTATCCATTCGTCCACAGATACATCTATTCGTTGTGTTCTTGGGTCTTTTTTGGATGTGGATTTTTTCGGGCGTGCCATTAGAAATAGCCCTCTTGTTTTTTCTTTTCCATGCTGCCCGCGCTGTCAGTATCTATCTTGCGGCCCTGGCGCTCAGAGTGGCGCGCATTGATCAATTCGCCCAAAATGTCTTGCGGTGTTTGCGCGTTTGATTCGAGCGCCCCACTGAGCGGGTAGCAGCCCAGGGTGCGAAAGCGCACGGTGCGGATTTCAATTTTTTCATGGGGCTGCAAACGGCAGCGCGCGTCGTCCACCATCATGATCATGTCTGGGCGTACTACCACTGCACGTGCCTTGGCAAAGTACAGCGGCACCACGGGCAGCTCCTCCTGGCAGATGTATTGCCATACGTCCAGTTCTGTCCAGTTGGACAGCGGAAACACACGGATGCTTTCGCCTGTGCCTTTGCGGGTGTTGTACAGATTCCAAAGCTCGGGGCGCTGGTTTTTAGGGTCCCAGCGATGGCTGGCGCTGCGGAAGGAAAAAACCCGCTCTTTGGCGCGCGATTTCTCTTCGTCGCGCCGCGCACCGCCAAACACCAGGTCAAAGCCGTGTTTGTCCAGCGCTTGTTTTAGGCCTTGGGTTTTGGTGATGTCGGTGTGCAGCGCCGAGCCGTGGTCAAAGGGGTTGATATCGCGCGCAATGGCATCGGGGTTGGTGTGCACGATGAGTTGCATGCCGCTTTCTTGCGCCACGCGGTCGCGGAATAAATACATTTCTTCAAACTTCCAGCGCGTATCCACATGCAATAGCGGGAAGGGCGGCGGCGCGGGGTAAAACGCTTTGCGCGCCAAGTGCAGCATCACACCGCTGTCTTTGCCTATGGAGTACAGCATGGCCGGCTTATCCGACTCAGCCACCGCTTCGCGCAAGATATGAATGCTTTCGTCCTCAAGGCGCTGCAACTGCGGGGCTTTGGTTTGCAGGCTGGACGCGTTGCGCAGGCGCTGGGGTGGTGATGGCGGCAGCACCGGGCGATAGGCTTGCGGGCAGATATGGATGAGTGCATCACCTGTCCATTCCCGCCAATAGGCGGTCAGTGCGCCATGGGCAAACAAGGTCATGGCTTTGCCGATGTGTTTTTGCAAAGCCACGATGCTTTGCCAAAGGCTGGCGGCGTCCTCGCCCGCCAGCGGTAACCACCAGCGCGCGCCGCGGGCGTCGTTGGCAAAAAGGCAGCTAGCGCCACCCGGCAACTGGCCGAGCTCGGCAAACACCACGCGCTGGCGCTGTTTGCGCGCTTGGGCCAGCGCCCAGTCCAGCACCAGGCGATTGGGCGCGCGGCCTAGCTCGTCTGTCAGACTGGCTTCAGAGATTTCTGGGGGCAAAAGACTTAGTGACTGAACCCTTCGCTCGGCGGTCCTTTTGTTGTTGACCTGACCGAGGCTTTGCAGCTGGGAATACGCCAACGCCAGGTCCCACACCCGAGCGGCATCCAGGCCGAGCAGAGAGGGCTTGATATTTGACGCAATTTGATTCATATTGGATATTTTGCATCAATATTTGAAAATTAACTTATGAAAATGAATAAATATCAATATTATTGCAATTGGCGTCAAATGGGTGTGGTGCTCTGCCCCAGTCGATGCTTGGCCTTGCGTGGGGATTTGCTTTTTACCAATCCTCCTTCACCGCCATCACCGCATCGCGCCCCGCTGCCGCGCGGCCCGCTAGCCAGGCCGTGAGGGTGCCTGCGGCAACCACGGCGGCGGCCAGGGCCAGCAGGCGCAGCAGGGGCACTTGCATGTCCATGCTCCAGTGAAAGCTTTGCGGGTTGACCACATAGACCAGTACCGCAGCCACCGCCAACCCTAGCGCAGTGCCGGCGATGGCGCCCAGCGTGGTCCAGGCGGCGCCTTCCAGCGCCAGCACCTGCAGTACTTGCGCCCGTGTCAGGCCTAGGTGCAGCAGCAGCCCAAACTCTTTGCGCCGCGCCAGCACCTGGGCACTAAAGCTGGCTGCCACGCCAAACAGCCCAATGCCTATAGCCACTGCTTGCAGCCAGTAGGTGACGGCAAAGCTACGGTCAAAAATATCCATGGTACGGCTGCGGATGTATTGCGCCGAGCCAAATTCCAACAGGCTGGCGGCGTCGCCTTGCTTGCCGCCCTGGTCCGCAATGGCATTTGCCAGGTCGCCAATCGCCTGTTCCACTTGCCCGCTTTCGGCGCCGTTTTGCAGCCACAAAGCCAGGTCGTTCACGCGCGCGTCGTCGCTTAGTTGCGCAAAGTCGCTGTTATCCATCACCACGGTGCCAAATTGCCGCGCATAGTCGCGCCACACACCGGCCACAAAAAAGCGCGGCTGTTCTATGCCGGGGCGCGATTGTGCCGCCAGCACTGGCGCAAGCTGCGCCAATTCGGCACCAGCGCGGGCGCCATACAAGTCCACCATGGCTTCACTCACGTACACCGCGATAAATCCTATGGGCGCGGGCAAAGCGGGGGCTAGCAGCGCCAGGTCGGTATCTGTGGGCGCTGAACTCCCATTTCGAATTTCGCGCAGGGGCCGTATCAGTAGCGCTACCGGTGGCCGCTCGCGGTCCAGCGTCAGGGCCATGCTGCGCTGCGTGCGCAGACGCGCCACGCCCGGCAGTTGCCCAATGGCTTGTACCAGCTTAGGGTCAAAGAACGCATGTTCGCTACTGCCTGCACTGCCCGCCGTGCGCACATACAGCGCCGCAGGCAGCACCGTGTCCAGCCATTGCAGCATCGAGCCCCGAAAACTGCCCACCATCACGGTGAGCGCCACCGCCAGGCTAAGGGACGCGACTATGCCGCTCACCGCAATCGCTGCACCGGCGCGCATACGCCGCGCACGCTCTACCGCCAGCAGTGCCAGGGGCTTGTGCGCGACCAGCGGCGCTATGAAATCGAGCAGCCAACCCACCAGGGCGGGCAGGACGATGATGCCGCCCAGCAGTATCAAAGCCACGCTGACATAGGCGGCTAGTGGAACGCCACCTATCGGCGGCAGCATCGCCAACCATGCGCCAGCGATCAGCAAGCCCAGGCCCGCGCTCGCGTGCCCACCGCCTTGCGCAGACAAGCCCAGACCTTTGAGCGTTTGCGCCGGTGCCATACGCGCCGCCATGCGCGCTGGCCACCAGGCGCCGACCAAGGCCGCCATCAGGCCTAGCCCGCCAAACACCAGGGCCGCGCCACCACTCCATTGCAGCGCTGGCGTAGCCCCGGAAAAATAGCCACCACCCAGGTCCCCGCCCAGCATACGCAGCGCCAGCATGGCTAGCCCGGTGCCCAGGGCAATACCCAGCAAGCTACCCAGCAGGCCCAGGCTGCCCGCCTCCAGCAAGATCAAAGCCCAGCGCTGGCGCGGATCCAGGCCCAGCACGCCCAACAAAGCCAGGGGCTGCGCCCGCCGCGTGACGCTGAGCGCCAACACGGAATACACCAAGAAGCCGCCAGTAAACAAAGCTACCAGCGCCAGCACCGTCAGGTTCACCCGGTAAGCGCGCGACACATTGTCCATACGCGCCATGGCCTGACCGGGCTCAGCCAGCACCGAATCGGCAGGCCAATCGGGCTGAGATTGCAGCTGCGCCATAAAGCGCGCGCGGTCCACGCCGGGGCGCAGTTGCACATCTACCCGGGTGAGCTGCCCCAGCATGCCAAACACGGTTTGCGCCGCGGCCACATCCATCACCGCCAGCGGCGCGCCACCCGCCGCGACACGGCCCGCCAGGCGCAGGCTTTGCCATTGCATGCCTTGTTGCAGGCGCACGGTGCTGACGGAGTTGGGCGCTGTCCTTGCTGTCCCAGGTGGCACCAAAGCGGCCTGCGCTGCGCTGTTTAAAAACACGGTGTCGGGGGCAAATACGGCTAAGCGATCGGCATCACTGTCAGGCAGGGGCAGCACCTCAGGCGTGATGCCCACCACTTGCAATGCATCTACCCCCAGCACGCGGATGGGCAGCTTGCTACTGCCCCGCAATGGCCTATCGCCGCGACTTTGAGGAAGCAAAGCATAGGTAGTGATTTCAATCACCGGCGAGGCGCTTTGCACATCGGGGTGGCGGCTTAGGCGGCCATACAGCGCCTCGTCGATCACAGGTCGGCTACGGCCTTGCACCTGTACATCCGCTTGCCCGGCCACGCTGCGCATGCCGCGCGCAAACTCGTCCAGCGCCGAGGCATTGATCAGATGTACCGCAAACGCCAGTGCCACGCCCAGCATCACCGCCACGACGGCCGCGCCATTACGCCAAGGATGGTGGCGCAGTTCCTGCCAGGAAAAGCTGGTAAACAAAGGCCAGAGTGCGTTGGGCATACCCCATTGTCGTAGGCGCGGGTATGATCGCCGCTTCACCGGGGGTGTCTGGCGCAAGTCGGACTGAGAAATACCCCATGAACCTGATCTGGGTCATGCCAGCGTAGGAAGTGTGATGGGGAAAATGCCGTGATTGTGGGGGCCTCTTTTTCGTTTCATGCATCCATGCTGGATTGTTTTGAAACGTTAAAAGGACAGTTCCATGCAACACGGCATTTTTTCATTGGCACGGCGCAAAGCGCTGGTCACCACGCTGCTCGGTACCGCAATGGTTTGCGCGAACTACGCAGGCGCGGCGCAAGAGTTGCGGGTGCTGACGCACAGCGCTTTTGGTGTGCCTAAGCCTTTGCTGGTGCAGTTTGAAAAAGACGCCGGCGTGAAGCTACGCATTAGCAAAGCCGGCGATGCCGGTGAAATGCTCAACAAGCTGATCCTGACCCGCAAAGCGCCGATTGCCGATGTGGTCTATGGCATAGACAACACCCTGGCCGCCAAAGCCATTGCCGCCGATGTGCTCGATGCCTATACCGGCCCGGCTAGCCAGCGCGCCGCTGCGCAAACGCTGCCCGCGCCTTTGGTGCCGGTGGACTACGGCTATGTGACGATTAACTACGACCTGCAATGGTTTGCTAAACGCAAGATCGCCTTGCCGGGCAGCCTGGATGATTTGACACAGCCGGCGATGGCCCGCCTGCTGGTGGTGCAAAACCCGGCTACATCAAGCACCGGTTATGCATTTTTGCTGTCCACCATTGGCGCTATGGGTGAGGAAAAAGCCTTTGACTGGTGGGCGCGCATGCGCAAGGGCGGCGTCAAGGTGGCCAAGGGTTGGAGCGAGGCTTATTACACCGATTTCAGCCGCGCCGAAGGCGGCGCACGCCCGCTGGTGGTGAGCTATGCCAGCAGCCCTGCGGCCGAATTGTTCTACAGCAAAGAAAAGCTGACCCAGCCGCCTACCGGCAGCCTCAGCCTGCCCGGTGCCGTCTTTAAACAAATCGAAGGCGTGGCTTTGGTCAAGGGCGGGCAGGCCCGTCCAGCTGCAGAAAAATTTATTGAATTTATGCGCTCGGCCGAAGTGCAAAAGCAATTGCAAACCGAGATGTGGATGTACCCGGTGGAGCCCGGTGTGGCCCGCGTGGAGGTGATGAAGTTCGCGCCCGAACCGGCTCAGGCCGATGCGCCCTCGGATAAAGACATTGCCGACAAAGGCGCGGCCTGGGTGGCGCGCTGGACGCAGGTGGTCTTGAAGTAAAGCCGGACGATGTTGCCAAGCCAGGCTTCGATACGCTGGGCGCCTTGCGCTCGGATTGTTGGCGCTTGCAGCATGGTGGGCAAGAAGCCCCGTGGCTAAGACCAAGCCGCTTACCGGCTCACCCAATGAGGCAGCTAGCTGGGCACTGGCTTGCCTGCCACTGTTGTTTTTGCTGGCGTTCTTGATCGCCCCAGCGCTTCGTCTGCTGGCAGAGGCCGCTGCGCTAGGCAGTAGCCAAGCGCCTTGGCTTGCGCCCCTGCACGATCCCTATTTGCGCTGGCGGCTGCTCTGGTCTGGCTTGCAGGCCAGTATTACCTGTGGCTTGGTGCTGGTGCTCGGCCTGCCCATGGCCTGGGTGCTGGCCCGGCTGGAATTTGCCGGGCGCCGCTGGCTGTTACGCGCCCTCATGTTGCCTTTTGTAGTGCCCACTTTAGTGGCCGCGATGGGCGTGCTGGCTCTGGCCGGGCCGCAAGGACTGTGGCAGCGCTGGGGTGGCGCGTCTTGGCAGGGCACACCGTATTTGCTGCTCTATGGCAATGTATTTTTCAACTTGTGTGTTCTGGTGCGCGCCGCCACCGAGGCACTGGAGCAAGTCAGCGCCTCGCGCCTGGCGGCTGCACGCAGCTTGGGCGCTTCGCCCTGGCGTGCGTTTTGGCGTATCGAGTGGCCGGCTATTGCGCCCTGGCTGATGTCAGCTTTGTGTTTGGTTTTTTTGTATTGTTTTGCTGGTTTTGGGCTGGCGCTGGTGCTGGGCGGGCCACAATTTGCCACGGTGGAGGTGGAGATTTATACCTTGGTGGCCTATGAGCTGCAAATCAGCCAGGCCGGCGTGCTGGCGGTTTGGACGCTTTGCCTCACCGCGCCTTGCGCACTTGCCTATGCATTTTTGGAGCGTCGCTTGGCCACGCCGCTACGCGCCGACCGCATGGCGCGCCGCAGGCCGCAAAGTGCGGGGCAGTGGCTGGCAGTGGGGCTGACGGTGCTGAGCCTGGGCCTGGTCTGCGCCGCGCCGGTGTTGGCAATCGTGGTACGCGCAGTGGGGGCGGGGGCTGTGGCTTGGGCCGTGCTCCTGGAGGCGGACACCTTGCAGGCCCTTTGGAATACGCTGCGTTTTTCTGTGTCGTCGCTGGTGCTGGCCACGGTACTGGGTGTGTGCCATGCCCTGGCGGCGCAGCGCTGGGCGCTATTGCGGGCGCTGGCGTTTTTGCCCTTTGTGGTGTCGCCGGTATTGGTGGCTTTTGGCTTGTTGTTGCTTTACCCGGCATGGACGGCCAGCGCTGCGCTGCTGGTCGCCGCTTATGCATTGCTGGCCTATCCGTTTATTGCCAAGGCCCTGGCCTCGGCGCTCGATGGTATGCCCGCGCACTATATGGACGCCGCGGCCAGTCTGGGCGCTTCGCCGTGGCGCGCGTTTTGGCGCGTGCGCTGGCCGCTCTTGCAGCCGGCGCTGCGCCGGGGTATGGCTTTTGCGGCGGCCACTGCCGTGGGTGAGTTTGCGGTTACCTTGTTTTTAAGTCGACCCGAGTGGGCTACTTTGACCACGCTGATCTACGAGCACCTGGGCCGCCCGGGGCAGACGCATTACGATTCGGCGCTGGTTCTGTCGTGCGCTTTAATGGCGCTGGCCTTTGCCGCCTTTATGCTGCTGGAGTGGCCGGGCCGCGAGGACCACCTAGCCCATGCGTCCCATGCTTGAATTACGCCATATCGTCAAACACTGGCAGGCGCCGGGCGCCGAGCCGCGGGTGCTGCTGGACGGGCTGGATTTGCAAGTGAAAAGCGGCGACGCCGTGGCTATCCTGGGGCCCTCTGGCAGTGGCAAAAGCACTTTGCTCAAAATCATTGCCGGGCTGGAAGCGGCCGATAGCGGGCAGGTTTTTTGCGCGGGTCAAGACATAAGCACCATGCCTGCACACTTGCGCCGATTTGCGCTGATGTTCCAGGACTTTGCTTTGTTCCCCCACCTGAGTGTGCAGGACAACGTAGCCTTCGGCCTGGTGGAGCAGGGCCAAAGCCGCGGCCAGGCCCGCGCGCAGGCTTTGGCTATGTTGCAGCGCTTTGGCATGGCGGCACATGCGCTGGGCCGGGTATGGCAGCTGTCGGGCGGCGAGCAGCAGCGGGTGGCGCTGGCCCGTGCCCTCATTACGCGCCCGCGTGTGCTTTTGCTCGATGAGCCTTTTTCTGCGCTGGACGCGCAATTGCGCACCAGTATGCGCGCCGAGTTTGCGCAGCATCTTGCCAGCGCACCGATGGCGGTGGTATGGGTGACGCATGACGAGGCAGAGGCGCGTGCTGTGGGCGCGCGCGGCTTGGAGTTGCAGGCGGGGGGTTTGCAGCAGCGCTGGTGAGGCTCACTGCGCAGGCTCAGGTTTTGGGCGTTTGCTGCCGATAACCGTTCCAGTCTGTCGAATTTACGCGACTCGCATCTGGGCGCGTTCCCTTATTGCCCTAAAACGGTGCGACCTTGGCCGTGCCAAGTCTGCCCGGCCACGGGCGCGACTTAGGGGCTTACTTAGCCCCGCTTACCCGGCACCAGGGTCGTGGGCAGCGCTTGGGGCAGCATCTCGGGGTAGTCGCGGCTGAAGTGCAGGCCGCGGCTTTCGTGGCGGGCGCGGGCGCTTTGAACGATCAGGTCGGCTACTTGCACCAGGTTGCGCAATTCCAGCAGGTCACGGCTGACGTGGAAATTGGCGTAAAACTCGTTGATTTCGTCTTGTAGCAGCGCGATACGGTGCGCGGCGCGCTCCAGACGTTTGTTGGTACGCACGATGCCCACGTAATCCCACATAAAGCGGCGCAGCTCGTCCCAGTTGTGCGAAATCACTACCGACTCGTCGGCATCGGTCACTTGGCTATCGTCCCAGGCGGGCAAAGCCGGTGGCGCGCTTAATCTGCTGTTTTCAATGTCGTGGCTGGCGGCGCGGGCAAACACCATGCACTCCACCAGCGAATTGCTGGCTAAGCGGTTGGCCCCATGCAATCCGCTGCAGGCCGCCTCGCCAATGGCATACAAACCGGCCAGATCGGTGCGGCCTTGCAAATCGGCCAGCACGCCGCCGCAGGTGTAATGCGCCGCCGGCACCACAGGAATCGGTGCGCGGCTGATATCGATGCCCAACTCCAGGCAGCGGGCGTAGATATTGGGAAAGTGTTCCTGAATAAAGGCCAGCGGCTGGTGCGAGATGTCTAAGTACACGCAATCGAGACCGCCTTTTTTCATCTCAAAGTCGATGGCGCGGGCCACTACGTCGCGCGGGGCCAGTTCGGCGCGGGCATCGTGTTTGGGCATAAAGCGCGTGCCATCGGGCAGCAGCAAGCGGCCGCCTTCTCCGCGTACCGCTTCGCTGATCAAGAAGGACTTGGCATGCGGGTGGTACAGGCAGGTGGGGTGGAACTGGATGAACTCCATGTTCTGCACCCGGCAGCCAGCGCGCCAGGCAGCGGCAATGCCGTCGCCGGTGGCGGTGTCGGGGTTGGTGGTGTACAGATAGACCTTGCCTGCGCCGCCGGTGGCAAGCAAAGTGTGCGGCGCGCGAAAAGTCAGCACTTCGTCGCTGCCTTCGTCCAGTGCGTACAGGCCCAGGCAGCGGCGCTCTTTGCCCGGCTTGTCCGCCAATTTGTCGCTAGTGATCAGGTCCACCAGCGTATGGTTTTCAAACAAGGTGATGTTGGCGGTTTGCTGCACGCGCTCGATCAGCGTGCGCTGTACGGCGGCGCCGGTGGCATCCGTGACATGCACGATGCGCCGTGCGCTGTGGCCGCCCTCGCGCGTCAAGTGCAAGTCGCCATTGTCCTCGGTGCTAAAGGGTACGCCCATGGCTTGTAGCCAGGCAATCGCTTGCGGCGCCTGCTCTACGACAAATTGGGTAGCGGCCAGATCGCACAAACCGGCGCCTGCGACCAGGGTGTCGTCCACATGCGAGGCAAAGCTGTCGGTCTTGTCCCAAACCGCGGCAATGCCGCCTTGGGCCCAACCGCTGGAGCCTTCGCGCACCGCGCGTTTGGTAATCACGGCAACGCGGTATTTGCTCGATAGCAGCAGCGCCGAACTCAGCCCGGCCAGGCCGCTGCCAACAATCAAAACGTCAAAATCCAAAGAGGAGGTGGGCTGCGCGCTTGCCATGGCTCAGTGAATCCGCATGCCGGGTTGCGCGCCTGACCAGGGGTTCAGGATGTAGATGCCGGGCTCGGCTTTCTCGTCGGCATGGCTCGCCGCTAGCACCATGCCTTCGGACACGCCAAATTTCATTTTGCGCGGCGCCAAATTGGCGACCAGCACAGTGAGCTGGCCTACCAAGTCCTCAGGCTTGTACATGCTGGCAATGCCGGAAAACACATTGCGCATACGCCCTTCGCCCACGTCTAGCGTCAGGCGCAGCAATTTGACCGAACCCTCCACCGCTTCGCATTGCACTATTTTCGCGATGCGCAAATCTATTTTGGCGAAGTCGTCTATGGAAATGGTGGGCGCAATGTCTTCGCCGCCAGGGATAGTCAAATTGGGGTCAGATCCCGATTTTTCAGACGGTTCGAAAAGTGCGTCTAGTTGTTCGGGGGCGACGCGTTGCATGAGGTGGGTGTAGGGTTGGATAGCTGCCACATCGATATTGGATTGCCCCCAATTTTGCAATTTGCTACCAGTTAAAGCCTCAACCGCTTGTGCCATGCGCGGCAACACGGGGGCCAAGTAACGTGCCAGCACAGTGAAGCAATTTATCAAGGTGGAGCAGACCTGGTGCAGGGCTTCATTATTTGCCGCGTCCTTGGCTAGTTCCCAAGGTTTGTTTTGATCCACGTAGGCGTTCACCTTATCGGCCAGCAGCATGATTTCGCGCATGGCTTTAGCAAATTCGCGATGCTCGTATAAATCGCTAAGCATCGGTTCGGCCTCACGGACTTCTTGCAACAGAGCCGCCCCACTTGCACCAAAGTTGTGTGTGAGCTTACCCTCAAAGCGTTTAGTCAAAAACCCCGCCGCCCGGCTTGCAATATTCACAAACTTGCCAATCAAATCGCTATTGACCCGCGCCATGAAATCATCGGCGTTGAAATCTATATCTTCATTGCGCGACGAGAGCTTGGCTGCCAAGTAGTAGCGCAGCCATTCGGGGTTCATGCCCAGGCCCAGGTATTTGAGCGGGTCCAGGCCGGTGCCCCGACTTTTGCTCATTTTTTCGCCGTTGTTCACGGTCAAAAAGCCGTGCACAAAAATCTTGTCCGGTGCTTTGCGGCCGCTGAAATGCAGCATGGCCGGCCAGAACAAAGTGTGGAAGGTAACGATGTCTTTGCCGATGAAGTGGTACTGCTCCAAGTCGGGCTGGGCCATGTAGGCGGTGTAGTCCTGGCCGCGCTTGGCAAGTAAGTTTTTCAGCGAGGCCAGGTAGCCCACCGGCGCGTCCAGCCAGACATAAAAATACTTACCCGGCGCATCCGGAATTTCAATACCGAAGTAGGGCGCATCGCGGCTGATGTCCCAGTCGCCCAGGCCTTCGCTGGTGCTGCCATCGGGGTTGGTGCGTACGCTAAACCATTCCTTGACCTTGTTGGCGACTTCGGGCTGCAAGCGCCCGTCTTGCGTCCATTTTTGCAAAAACTCCACGCAGCGCGGATCGGACAATTTGAAGAAAAAATGCTCCGAGCTTTTCAGCTCAGGCCGCACGCCCGACAGCACCGACACCGGGTCGATCAAGTCGGTGGGCGCGTACACGGCGCCGCAGACTTCGCAGTTGTCGCCGTACTGGTTTTTGGCATGGCACTTGGGGCACTGGCCTTGGATAAAGCGGTCGGGCAAAAACATGTTTTTCGCCGGGTCGAAAAACTGCGCAATCGTTTTGCGCGCGATCAGTGAGCCGCCTTCGCTTTCGGGAATATCGCGCAGGTCGCAATAAATCTGGCGTGCCAGGGCGTGGTTTTCCGGGGCGTCGGTGCTGTGCCAGTTGTCAAAGCTGATGTGAAAGCCGTCCAGATAAGGCTTGCGGCCCGCCGCGATATCAGCCACAAACTGCTGCGGGGTTTTGCCGGCTTTCTCGGCGGCAATCATGATGGGGGCGCCGTGCGTGTCGTCGGCACACACAAAATTCACCTGGTGGTCCTGCATACGTTGAAAGCGCACCCAGATGTCGGCTTGGATGTACTCCATGATGTGGCCGATATGGAAGTTGCCGTTGGCGTAGGGCAGGGCGGTGGTGACAAAGAGTTGGCGGGGCATGGTGGCGTGGGTGCTTTTACAGCAGCCCGGACGAGGGAAAAGGGGACAATTTTAGACCGGCCAGCCGAAAAAGCCGCAGATCGCAGCCCTTTGCGCCAGCGCATCAGCGCGGCCCAGCGCCATCAGTTCCTTGGTGTAGGCCGCTTCAAACAAAAGATAGCTGGCCAGGGCTGCGCCTTTGGCGTCCCGAGGCGCAGCCGAAATACCGACGCCGCCCAGAAGGCTGCGCACCGCCACAGGCAAGGCGCCCACATGGCGGCTGGCGATATCGTCCAAGCGCTGGCTGGGCGCAATCACCAGCACCTCCACTGGGCGCAGCCTGCTGGCGGCGCGTGCTTGTGGAGGCACCAGCGCTACGGTTTGGTTGATGCGTTGCACCCGCTCAATGTCCACCGCCAGCGCATCCAGAAAAATACTGGACATGGCATGGCCGGCGATTTGCGCCAGCGAGGGGTACTGGCCGGTTTCTGGCCGCTCGGTGTCATGCGGTTCGGCCATGCGCCCGGCACCTATCACCAACACGCGTTCGGCGCCCAACCGGATGGCCGGCGACAGGGGTGCGATTTGGCGCATAGACCCATCGCCGAAATATTCGTGGTGCTGGTGCAAAGACAAGGCCTTGGCCGGAAAGATGAAAGGAATTGCTGCCGAGGCCATCAAATGCGTGTAGCCGATACCCGCACGCACGCCAAAGCGCTGTGATCGTTGCCATTCCTGCACTTCATTGGCGCCCTGAAAAAAGGTCACATGCTGGCCGGTGGTGTAACTTGATGCGCTGACCGCCAGGGCTTTGAGGTGTCCAGCTTGCAGCATATCGGGTAGGCGGCCCAGCGCCACCATGTGCGCCAGCAAGCCCTCCAAGGGCGCGTTATCCAGCAAAGAGCGCGGCTTGATACGCCACCAGCGCGTCAGCAACCAGCCCAGCGACAACAAGCCCAACCAGCGTGCACCCGCGCGCAGCATGCGCAAGCCGCTGACGTGGTAGACCTGGTCGGCATGGATGTGTTGCCAGGTGTGGGCCATATGCGCCACCGCCTTATCAAAGTCATCGGCGCCGCTGGCCAGCGCAGCTGCGTTGATGGCACCCGCCGAGGTGCCGCTCAGGATGGGGAAAGGATTGGGGCCGTGGGCTTGTCCTTGCGCACGGCGGATGGCGGCGATGGTTTGCAGCACGCCCACCTGGTAGGCCGCCCGCGCGCCGCCACCGCTAAGCACTAAGGCGTTGTGATCGCTGGACTTGGTGGGTACAGGTGGTGCGGACAGCATGTGGCCGATAGTAGCGATCCTCTTGCCTATTGCAAGTCCGCTACCCGCCAAGGCCATGGGCCACAGGGCTAGACTACCCCCTTCAGGAGAATGCAAATGGCAGTGACGGAACAGGGCGTGCTAGATGCCCTCAAACAGGTAGTGGATACCAATACAGGGCGTGATTTCGTATCGACCAAGGCGGTGCGCAATGTGCAGATTGCACAAGATGCCGTGTCCTTTGACGTCGAACTGGGCTACCCGGCCAAGAGCCAGTGGGGCGCCATGCGCCTTGCCCTGACGGCCGCTGTACAAGCCTTGGATGGCGTGAATCAGGTCTCGGTGCATCTGCACACCAAAATTGCGGCGCATTCGGTGCAGCGTGGTGTGCAACTCTTGCCCGGTGTGAAAAACATTGTGGCTGTAGCCTCGGGCAAGGGCGGCGTGGGTAAAAGTACCACCGCGGTCAACCTGGCCCTGGCCCTGGCTGCCGAGGGCGCCAGCGTCGGTGTTCTGGACGCCGACATTTACGGCCCCAGCATCCCCATGATGATGGGTATCAGCGGCAAGCCCGCCAGCGCGGACGGCAAGACCATGGAGCCGATGGAAAACTATGGCGTGCAAGTCATGTCTATCGGTTTTTTGGTGGACCAAGACCAGGCCATGATTTGGCGCGGCCCCATGGCTACGCAGGCGCTAGAGCAATTGCTGCGCCAAACCAACTGGCGCGAACTCGATTACCTGATTGTTGACATGCCGCCTGGCACTGGCGATATCCAACTCACCTTGTCGCAGCGCGTGCCCATGACTGGCGCGGTGGTGGTGACCACGCCGCAAGACATCGCGCTGCTCGATGCCAAAAAAGGCATCAAGATGTTTGAAAAAGTCGGTGTGCCGATTTTGGGTATTGTCGAAAACATGGCCGTGCATGTGTGTAGCAACTGCAAGCATGTCGAGCACATCTTCGGTGCCGATGGCGGGCGCGATCTGGCGCAGGAATACCAGATGGACTACTTGGGTGCGCTGCCTTTGGACATGCAAATCCGTTTGCAGGCCGATAGCGGCAAGCCAACGGTCGTAGCCGACCCGAAAGGGGAGGTGGCGGCTGTTTATATGGCCGTTGCGCGCAAAGTCGCGGTGGCGATTGCGGCCAAGAACAAAGACTTTTCGTCCAAGTTCCCGTCGATCAAAATTTCTAAAGATACCTGAGCACGCATGGCAGTTGCGCTATGAATCTACTTCCGAGTCTGCGTTATCTGGTGGCTTTGAGCGAGCACCGCCATTTCGGGCGGGCGGCGCAGGCTTGCCACATAACGCAACCGGCGCTGTCTAATGCTTTGCGCGCATTGGAGGAGGAGTTTGGGGCGGTCATTGTCAAGCGTGAGCGCAATTACGTGGGCTTCACCCCCGAGGGAGAAATTGTTTTGGCCTCGGCGCAGCGCATGCTGCACGAGCATGCTTTGTTGCAAGAGTCGCTCAAAGGCGATGCCTTGGCGCCGCACGGACCGCTGCGCATTGGGGCGGTACCCACGGCGGTGCCGGTGGCCGCGCGCTTTGCCGCGATGTTGCAGGCTCGGCAAAACGGTATCCGGCCAATCGTCTTATCGCTGAGTTCGCCGGAGCTGGAAAAAGGCTTGGAGACCTTGTCACTGGACCTGGCTATGGGCTATGTTGAACGCATGGACTCTAAAGGTGCGCGCCTTGGTGCTATTGCGCAATACACAGAACACTATTTTTTGTTGCGCCGCGCTGACAGCCCGCAAGTCGATGGTCTGCGCATAGGTCACCCCCTAACTTGGCAGCAAGCGGGTCGCTTCCCCTTATGCCTGCTAACGCCGGAAATGCACAACCGCACGATTGTCGATGCCGCCTTGCTCCAGGCCGGTGTGCAAGTGGTCCCGGCCATGGAGACTAATTCCATCTTGGCCATGGCCTTGAGCGTGGTGCAAGGCCAAATGTGTGGCATTTTGCCCGGCGCCTTGGTCGGCGTAGTGCGCGGTGACCGCCAGCTCGAAGCACTGCCCTTGGTTGAGCCCGAAGTACGCACGCCCATAGGCTTCATGTTTAACGCGCAGATGCGCCCCTCGCGTGCCTTGCAAGTGGCCATGGATCTTGCGCGCGACGCGCAATGGCTGCAACACGCGGCCATGCACAGTGGCATGTTGACTTCGCCCGTAGCCGGATCTGCCTGAGCGCTATCCAAAAGGCCGCGCATGATTAAGCCGCAGGACATTAGCGCAGTTTTGCTCGCCGGCGGCCGCGGTAGCCGCATGGGCGGGGTGGATAAAGGCTTGCAAAGTTTCAGGGGAAAACCCCTGGCATTGCACAGCTTGGAGCGCCTGTGCGCCACGGGCAGCGTAGGCCCAGTCATGCTCAATGCCAACCGAAATCTTGAACATTACGAAGCTTTTGGCGCGCCGGTATTTCCCGACGGGCTGGCCGATTACGCCGGTCCGCTGGCGGGTTTTTTGGTGGGCCTGGCGCATTGCGAAACACCGTATTTGCTTACCGTGCCCTGCGACACGCCTTTGTTTCCGCTGGATTTGGTGCCGCGCCTGTGCGCTGCGCTAGAGGCGCAAGACGCGCAAATTGCCATGGCCGCTGCGCCCGAGCGCGACGAACAAGGCCAAACGCGCCTTCGCAAGCAGCCCGTTTTTTGCCTGCTACGCGCCGATCTATTGCCCGGTCTGCTGAACTTTACGCAGGCGGGTGGGCGCAAGATAGACGCCTGGGCCGCGCAGCAACGCCTGGTGCTGGTGCCCTTTGACCAGCCGGGCGATGATCCTTTGGCCTTCTTCAACGCCAACACCCTGGACGAGCTACAGGCCTTGGAAAGTCAGGCCGGGGCTGCGCAGGTCCCTTAGTCACCCCCCGGCATCTGTTCCGGCCTGGCATCGGTACTCGCGTGAGGTCATTGCTGATCTGGCGATTGCTGCATTGCGTCATTCAGGATTTGAATGGCTTAATGTAGCGATTCAATTGGACGCCAATAGATCTATGCACCCATACTCTGGCGCTAATTTCATGGGTACTTGTACCCCAACGCCATGACCCAGACCACTGTTCACAGTCCCGCCGCCGTCCGTTTGGGCACGGTGGACGATATGCGCAAGCGCATCCGCAGCAAAAGCAAGCTTAAAGGCCGCCAGCCCGAGGACACCTCGGTTCTGGAAGTGCAGGCCCTCCTTGGCGATGGCCCGCTCCCGCGCGAGTTGCTGATTGAATACCTGCACAAGCTCAACGACACTTTCCGCTGCCTGCACGACAGGCACTTGGTGGCGCTGTCCAAGCAAATGCGCATCGGCATGGCCGAAGTGTTTGAGGTCGCCACTTTTTATCACCACTTTGAGGTGCTGCGCGGTGACGCTCAGGCTGCCGCCATCACCGTGCGGGTTTGCGACGGCCTGAGTTGCGAAATGGCCGGTGCCAAAGACTTGCTGGCACGCTTGCCGGCCATTTTGGGGCGTGACGATGTGCGCGTGATTGCAGCCCCCTGCATCGGACGCTGCGAACAAGCCCCCGCTGCCGTGGTGGACCAAAATCCGGTCCCTTTTGCTACGCCAGAGCTGGTCGCCGGTGCGGTACAGGCGCAAGCCTGCCAGCACCCGCCCGCCGCGCAAGACGCCGTGTTTGATGCCGCTGCACATAGTGAAAAAGCGGTGTCGCCTGCCCGGGCCGATGTGCAAGTCGCCCCTGCGTATGTGGGCTTGCAAGCCTATGTGGCGCGGGGCGGTTATCAGTTGGCCGCAGCCTTGTCGCAGGGCAAGCAGGACGGTGAAGCTATTGTCAAAGCCATGGAAGACTCGGGCCTGCGCGGCCTGGGCGGCGCAGGCTTTCCGGCCGGCCGCAAATGGCGCATCGTGCGCGACCAGCCTGCGCCCAAGCTGATGGCGGTCAATATTGACGAAGGCGAGCCCGGTACCTTCAAAGACCGTACCTATTTGGAGCGCGACCCCCACCGTTTTCTTGAAGGCATGCTGGTTGCCGCACAGGTCGTCGGCATAGACGCTTGCTACATCTATTTACGTGACGAATACCACGGCTGCCGTGCCATCCTGGAGCAGGAAATCGCGGCTTTGCAGGCGAACCCGCCGTGCCCGCTGCCCACGATTTATTTGCGTCGTGGCGCCGGTGCCTACATTTGCGGCGAAGAGTCGGCCATGATTGAAAGCATTGAGGGCAAGCGTGGCGAGCCGCGTATGCGCCCGCCCTATATCGCGCAAGTGGGCTTGTTTGGTCGCCCCACACTAGAGCACAACTTTGAGACCCTTTACTGGGTGCGCGACATCGTGCAAAAAGGCCCGCAGTGGTTCAGCAGCTTTGGGCGCAATGGGCGCAAAGGTTTGCGCAGCTTTAGCGTCAGTGGCCGGGTGAACCACCCCGGCGTCAAGCTGGCGCCAGCCGGTATCAGCCTGCGCGAATTGGTAGATGAATATTGCGGCGGCATGGCCGATGGCCATAGCCTGTACGCCTATCTACCTGGCGGCGCATCGGGCGGCATATTGCCGGCCAGCATGGCCGACATTCCCCTGGACTTTGACACCTTGCAGCCCTATGGCTGCTTTATCGGCTCGGCAGCGGTCATCGTGCTGGGTGATAAAGACAAGGCGCGCGATGCGGCGCTCAACATGATGCGCTTTTTCGCGCACGAGAGCTGCGGTCAGTGCACCCCCTGCCGCGTTGGCACCGATAAAGCTGCCACTTTGATGCAAGCGGCGCACTGGGACCACCAGACGCTGGAAGACCTCAACATCGTGATGACCGATGCCTCAATTTGCGGCCTCGGCCAGGCAGCGCCCAACCCGGTGCGCTGCGTTCAGAAATATTTCCCCCAAGAGGTGGCCTGATATGAATGCACCCGCCAAGCTGTCCGAAGTGACGCTCAAAACGATCGAGTTCAAGCTCGATGCGCAAACCATCCACGCCTTTGAAGGTGAAACCATTCTCAAAGCCGCCAAGCGCCATGGTGTGGATATTCCGCACCTTTGCTACAAAGACGGTATGCGCGCCGACGGCAATTGCCGCGCTTGCGTGGTTGAGATCAAAGGCGAGCGTACCCTGGCCCCCAGCTGCTGCCGCAGCGCCACCGAAGGCATGGAAGTGCAGGCGCACAGTGAGCGCGCGGTCAAGAGCCAAAAGTTGGTGTTGGAGATGCTGCTCTCCGATATGCCGGATGTGGGATACAAGTGGAACGATGCCTCTTCTGCCAAGGCGGTGCCGGGCGACGATGGGGCACAGGCCAAAGCACATCACCATGGGCAGCACGGCGAACTCAGTGATTGGGCTGCTCGTATGGACGTCACTGTCCGCCCGGAGCTCAAAGCACTGCGCCGCGAGCAACCCAAATCCGATATGTCGCACCCCGCGATGGCGGTGAACCTAGATGCTTGTATTCAGTGCAACCGCTGCGTGCGTGCCTGTCGCGAAGAGCAGGTGAACGACGTGATCGGCTACGCCATGCGCGGCTCGCACAGCGAAATCGTGTTTGATTTGCACGACCCCATGGGCGATAGCACGTGTGTGGCTTGCGGCGAATGTGTGCAAGCCTGCCCCACCGGTGCGCTCATGCCCAAGACGCAAGTGGGCAGCCAGGTGGTAGACAAAAAAGTGGACTCGGTCTGCCCGTTTTGCGGCGTCGGTTGCTTGCTGACCTACAACGTGAAAGACAACGTCATCGTCAGTGTAGACGGACGCGACGGCCCGGCCAATCACAGCCGCTTGTGCGTCAAAGGCCGCTTTGGTTTTGACTATGCCGCCAGTCCGCAGCGCCTGACGGTTCCGCTGATTCGCAAAGCCGGCGTGGGTAAAGACCCGGAGCAGATCAACCACCTTAACCGCGATACCGCGGATTGGTCGGATGTGTTTCGTGAGGCGACTTGGGAAGAAGCTATGGCACTGGCCGCGGGTGGCCTCAAAGGTTTGCGCGATACCCATGGCCCCAAATCGTTGGCTGGTTTCGGCTCGGCCAAAGGGAGCAATGAAGAAGCGTATTTGTTCCAAAAGCTGGTGCGCACCGGCTTTGGCAGCAATAACGTGGACCACTGCACCCGCTTGTGCCACGCCTCCAGTGTCGCGGCGCTACTCGAAGGCGTAGGCTCAGGGGCTGTGAGCAACCAGGTCAACGATGTGGAGCACGCAGATTTAATTTTTATCATCGGCTCCAACCCCACGTCCAACCACCCGGTAGCGGCCACCTGGATGAAAAACGCCGCCAAGCGCGGCGCCAAAATCGTGCTGGCCGACCCGCGCATCACTGACATCGGGCAACACGCCTGGCGCACCTTGCAGTTCAAGGCCGATACCGATGTGGCCATGCTCAATGCACTGATCCACACGGTGATTGAAGAAGGTCTGACGGACGAAACCTTTATCGCCAACCGCACTAGCAATTACGAAGCACTGCGCGATAACGTCAAAGGCTATAGCCCCGAAGCCATGGCGCCGATTTGTGGCATCCCGGCCCAAACTTTGCGCGAAGTGGCACGGGCTTTTGCCAAAGCCAAAGGCGCGATGATTTTGTGGGGCATGGGCATCAGCCAGCATGTGCACGGCACCGACAACGCACGTTGCCTGATCGCGCTGGTCAGCGTGACCGGCCAGATCGGCAAACCCGGCTCGGGCCTGCATCCACTGCGCGGCCAAAACAATGTGCAGGGCGCGTCGGACGCGGGCCTGATTCCGATGATGTTCCCCAACTACCAGCGTGTGGACAACGCCGCAGCGCATGCCTGGTTTGAAGACTTCTGGGGCACCAAGCTGGATGACAAGCCGGGCTATACCGTGGTGGAAATCATGCACAAAGCGCTGGCCGAGGACAGCGATCCGCACAAGATTCGCGGCATGTACATCATGGGGGAAAACCCCGCCATGAGCGACCCCGACCTCAATCATGCGCGCCACGCCCTGGCCAGTTTGGAGCATCTGGTGGTGCAAGATATTTTCATGACCGAGACCGCTTGGTTGGCCGACGTGGTGCTACCCGCTACCGCCTGGCCCGAGAAAAACGGCACCGTTAGCAACACCGACCGCATGGTGCAACTGGGCAAGCAAGCCATCGATCCGCCCGGCCAGGCCCGTGCCGATTTGTGGATATTGCAAGACCTCGCCAAGCGTATCGGTTTGCCCTGGGATTACCAGGGCGAGCACGATGGCGTAGCCGCCGTCTATGACGAAATGCGCCGCGCTATGCACGCGGCTATTTCGGGTATTACCTGGGAGCGTTTGCAGCGCGAGTCCAGCGTGACTTATCCCTGCCTGAGCGAAGACGCGCCGGGAACACCTACGGTGTTTATCGATAAATTCCCCACCGCCAGTGGCCGTGTCAAACTGGTGCCCGCCGACATCATTCCCGCCAACGAGCGTCCTGATGCGGCTTACCCCTTTGTGCTGATTACCGGTCGTCAGTTGGAGCATTGGCATACCGGCAGCATGACGCGCCGCGCCAAGGTGCTGGATGCGATTGAGCCCATGGCCACTGCCTCCATGTGTGGCGCGGACCTGAAGGCCATGGGCGTGGAGGCTGGCGACATCATCACCATCGCCTCACGCCGGGGCGAAGTAGCGCTGCATGTACGCCGCGACGATGGCACGCCGCAAGGCGCAGTGTTTGTGCCCTTTGCCTATTACGAAGCGGCCGCCAATGAACTGACCAACTCCGCGCTGGACCCCGTGGGCAAAATCCCTGAGTTCAAGTATTGCGCGGTGGCGGTCAGTAAAGGCGGCAGCACCCGAGAAAACGCAGGCTTTGGTGTCAATGACCCGGTGGCGGAGGCTACTGCATGACGATGCGGACCTTGCCTCGCGTGCCCCTCAAGCCACGCTTACCGCGCCTGAGCCGTGCCCAGGTGGCCGTGACCCGTTCTATAGAGGTGCTTAACGAATACGGCGAAACCCAGAGCCTGCAAATCCCCGCCGAACGGGCGCTAACGGTGTATGTGGACAAGCGCGAAATCGTGACGCTCATGACCTTGGGTGCGCAGCCCGAGTGGCTGGTGCTGGGCTATTTGCTCAACCAGCGATTGGTCGCCTCCGCCCAGGAAGTGGAGTCCATTACCGTGGACTGGGAAGTGGGCGCCGCGGCGGTGAAGACGTACCAGGGCATTGTCAACTTAGAGAAAAAAACCGCCAAGCGCGTAGTCACCACCGGCTGCGGGCAAGGCAGTGTGTTTGGCGACTTGATGGCAGATGTCGATAGCATCCAACTGCCCCCGGCCACCATCACCCAAAGCCAGCTGTACGGCATCGTCAATACCATCCGCCTGAACGACAGTATTTACAAAACCGCAGGCTCAGTACACGGCTGCGCATTGTTTCAGGGCGAGCACATGCTGATGTTTGTGGAAGACGTAGGCCGCCACAATGCGCTAGATGCCATCGCCGGCTGGATGGCTATGCAGCCCAACGAAAGTAACGTGCAGGGCGCACGCACTGGCATGAGCGCGCAGGACAAAGTGTTCTACACCACAGGCCGCCTGACCAGCGAGATGATCATCAAGTCGGCGCAAATGGGCGTGCCTATCGTCATCTCGCGTAGCGGCATCACGCAGATGGGCCACCAGGTTGCGCAAAGCCTGAACCTGTGCGCCATAGGCCGTGCCACCAACAAGCGTTTTCTGTGCTTTAGCGCGCCCGAGCGGCTGGTGCTGGAGACGGCGCTGGCGGGGGCGCGCTTGAAGGTGGCTTGAATCAAACCTACAGGCAAAGCCCTCAAACCCTGGCCCACCTGCGCAACAAAAGCGCCAGGGCCACGCCTACCAGCACGGCGGCTACCAAGTCCACCAATACCGTCAGCACAAAGGTGAGCAGCAGCACCAGCACATCCGGACGCGAGGGGCTGCGCGCGATGTGAAAAAAGTGTTGCAGGTCGCTCATGTTGTAGGCCACTACAAACAAGATAGCGGCCAGCGCGCCCAGCGGAATTTGCCCAGCGAGCGGCGCAAGAAAGAGCAGGGTGGCTATCAGCGTGAGGCTATGGGTGATGCCGGCTATGGGGTTGGTGCCGCCGTTGCGGATATTGGTGGCGGTGCGGGCGATGGCGCCGGTGGCGGCAAAACCGCCAAACAAAGGCGCGACGATGTTGGCAATGCCCTGGCCGATCAACTCTTGGTTGGAGTCATGCGTGAGCCCGGCCATGCTGTCGGCTACGACGGCAGACAGCAGCGATTCAATCGCCCCCAGCAGGGCTATCGAAAACGCCGGACCCAGTAAGGGCACTATGCCAGCCAGTGTGATGGTTGGAAATTGCAAGCTCGGCAAGCCTTGGGGTATGCCACCAAACGCGCTGCCTATGGTGGCCACGCCCTCCCACTGAAACAGGGCTTGCAGCACCGTGGCCATCACCATGGCTACCAGCGGCCCGGGCACGCGCTGCATGCCTGGCAATTTGGGCGCAAAAAGCACCAGTACCAAACTGAGTAATGACAAGCCCAACGTGGCCAGATGCCACTGCGGCAACACCTGCACCAGAGCTAAAAACTTCTCGTGAAAATGCACGCCTTGCGTCGCGGGCAATCCAAAAAAATACGTCCATTGGCCCACAAAAATAATGACACCTATGCCAGTGGTAAAGCCGGTAATCACCGACGCGGGAATGAACTTAATCACCCCACCCAAGCGCAGTGCGCCCATCAGCGCAAGTATTACGCCGGCTAGGAGGGTGGCAATCTGTAAGCCGGCGATGCCGTGCGTGGCCGTGATGCCGCTCAAGATAGCGATAAAGGCGCCGGTAGGCCCGGCAATTTGTACGCGGCTGCCGCCCAAAACGCTCACCAAAACACCGGCCACGATAGCGGTGTAAATACCTTGCTCTGGCCGCGCGCCCGAGGCGATGGCAAAAGCCATGGCCAGGGGTAGCGCTACCACACCCACCACGACGCCTGCCACGATATTGGGCAGCCAGCTGGCTTTACCGTACTGACCGGCGCTGCGGGATTCGAGTAAGGCAATCATGGGAGAGGGAATGCTTTCTCTGGGGGGCCGCGACCGAAAGGTCTGGCGGTGATCGACCATTATGCGCCGCGCCTGAAAGAATGCATTTTTTGGATACGGACGATGTCACAGCGCTCTATCCGCGCGCCAAGGATTTTCGGGCCTTGCGCAGAAAGCCGCATCCGAAAGGGCGGTTTTGAACGATCAGGTGCGCATGTTGCTGGGTTGAGGCATTTTTTGCTTTCCAACTCCTGGTTATGAACTTAGGCAAAAACAGTTCTTGTCTTTCATTCGAAAAAACCTAAGATCGTGCCAAGCCGCTTCGCTGGGGAACCGGGTCACCGATTTAACTTGGTCAACCCAGTTTGTGCCTACTTGCATGCCGCCTATAGCCTGATTTGCCCAACCCAAGGAGACCCCATGAAAATCGAAACTCTGGCAGTACACGCCGGCTACAAGCCTGATCCCGTGACCAAAGCGGTAGTTCCACCGATTTACCAGACCGTGGCCTACGCGTTTGACAGCGCACAGCACGGCGCAGACTTGTTTGACCTGAAAGTGGCGGGCAATATCTACACCCGCATCATGAACCCCACGCAATCGGTGCTTGAAGAACGGGTCGCAGCGCTGGAAGGCGGTCTCGCCGCGCTGGCAGTGGCCTCGGGCCAGTCCGCCATTACCTACGCGATCCAGACAATCGCCGAGGCAGGTGACAACATCGTCTCCTCTAGCGCCCTGTATGGCGGGACCTATAACTTGTTTGCGCACACTTTTCCGCAGTTTGGTATCACGACGCGTTTTGGAGATTACCGTGACCCCTCGAGTTTTGCCGCCTTGATCGACGACAAAACCAAGGCGATTTTTGTCGAGTCCTTAGGCAACCCACAGGGCAATATCACCGATATTGCCGCCATGGCCGCTATTGCGCATCAGCACGGAATCCCACTGATTGTGGATAACACTGTGCCCAGCCCTTATCTATGCCGTCCGATTGAACATGGCGCCGATATTGTGGTGCAGTCGCTAACCAAATACCTGGGTGGCCATGGCAATAGTTTGGGTGGCGCCATCATCGACTCGGGCAAATTTCCCTGGGCGCAACACAAGGCGCGTTTTAAGCGCCTGAACGAACCCGACGTCAGCTACCACGGCGTGGTGTACACGGAGGCTCTCGGCGCGGCGGCCTATATTGGTCGGGCTCGTGTGGTGCCACTGCGCAATACCGGGGCTGCGATTTCGCCCTTTAATTCATTTTTGATCTTGCAAGGCATCGAAACGCTGGCGCTGCGCATGGACCGCATCTGTGACAACGCCCTGGCCGTGGCCCATCACCTCAAGCAAAACGCCAAAGTCAAGTGGGTCAACTACGCCGGCCTGAGCGAGCACCCGGACCATGCCTTGGCCCAGAAATACATGGGCGGTAGGGCCTCAGGACTGCTCACCTTCGGTGTGCAAGGTGGCCGCGAGGGTGGGGCGCGCTTCTTGGATGCGCTCCAACTATTTACCCGCCTGGTCAATATTGGTGACGTGCGCTCGCTGGCTACCCATCCTGCCTCGACCACGCACCGCCAGTTATCGCCCGAAGAGTTGGCCCAGTCTGGCGTCAGTGAAGACACGGTGCGCCTGTGTGTAGGCATTGAGCATATTGACGACCTGAAAGATGACCTGAATCAGGCGCTCGCGGCGGTGTAGCCCCTGGGCCCTTGCGGCTATATTCCAACCCCTTACAGGAGACGAATATGAAATCACGCGCCGCAGTGGCCTTTGGTGCCGATCAGCCTTTGCAAGTGGTAGAGATCGATGTCGCGCCGCCGCGCTCGGGCGAGGTGCTGGTGCGCATCACCCACACCGGCGTGTGCCATACCGACGCCTACACCTTGTCCGGCGATGACCCTGAGGGCTTGTTCCCGGCGGTGCTGGGCCACGAGGGCGCGGGCATCGTGGTAGAGGTGGGCGAGGGCGTCACCAGCGTGGCGCCGGGCGACCATGTGATTCCGCTGTACACCGCTGAATGCCGCATGTGCAAATTTTGTTTGTCGGGCAAAACCAATTTGTGCCAGGCCGTGCGCGCCACCCAGGGACGTGGCGTGATGCCCGACGGCACCTCGCGCCTGAGCTACCAAGGCCAGCCGCTGTTCCATTACATGGGCACCAGCACCTTTAGCGAATACACCGTGGTGGCTGAAGTGTCCCTCGCCAAAATCAACCCGGCGGCTGACCCGCAAAAAGTATGTTTACTGGGCTGCGGCGTCACCACCGGCCTGGGTGCCGTTAGCAACACCGCCAAAGTCAAGGCTGGCGACACGGTTGCCGTGTTCGGTCGGGGCGGCATCGGCCTGGCCGTGGTGCAAGGTGCACGCCTGGCTGGGGCAGGGCGCATCATCGGCATAGACACCAACCCCGGCAAGTTTGATCTGGCCCGCACCATGGGCGCCACCGACTGCATCAACCCACGCGACTTTGACAAACCGATTCAAGAAGTCATCGTGGAGATGACCGACGGCGGTGTCGATTTCAGCTTTGAGTGCATAGGCAATGTGCAGGTCATGCGCGCCGCACTGGAGTGCTGTCACAAAGGCTGGGGTGAGAGCATTATCATCGGCGTAGCCGGTGCCGGGCAGGAGATCAGCACGCGGCCCTTCCAACTGGTTACCGGCCGCGTCTGGCGCGGCAGTGCTTTTGGTGGCGTCAAAGGCCGCACCCAATTGCCTGGCATAGTCGAGCAAGCCATGCGCGGCGAAATCGCACTAGACCCTTTCGTCACCCACACCATGCCACTGGAGCGGATTAACGAGGCTTTTGATTTGATGCACGAAGGTAAGTCCATCCGCACGGTGATTCATTTTTAAATACCGCACTACGCGGCGCGCACTTTCGGCCGGGCCGTTTTCATGCAAATGTCCTACCTGCGCATAGACGCCACCAGCCGCCGCGTGTCGCTTGACGCGCGCGATCCGGCTTTTTATCAAAACCCTAACGCGGCATACGCTGCTTTGCTCGCGCAATGCCCCTTGTTTTACTGGCAAGAGCAGGCACAGTGGTTTTGCTGCGGCTATGCACAAGTCAACAGCCTGTTGCGTGATAAACGCTTTGGCCGGCAGATACTGCATGTGGCCACGCGCCAGGAGCTAGGCCTGCCCGAGCCAGCGCCGCACCTGCGAGACTTTGACCAGGCCGAGCATTGGTCGCTGTTGTCACTCGAGCCGCCCGAGCACACGCGCCTGCGCACCATGGTCAACCGCGCTTTTGTGTCCGGGCAGATAGAACGCTTTCGCCCGCAAATTGCCACTCTGGCGCATGCCTTGATCGACCGCTTTGCAAGCCGGGGCCATGTTGAGTTACTCAGCGCGTTTGCTGACACCATCCCCGTCACCATCATTGCGCGCTTGCTGGGCGTGCCTGAGGCCATGGGCCCACAGCTGCTGCGCTGGTCGCATGACTATGTGCGCATGTATATGTTTGGCCGCAAACGGGCCGACGAGCTGGCCGCTAACCAGGCGGCAGGCGAATTTGCCGCCTATGTGCGCGGCCTGATCGCGCAACGCCGCAGCCAGCCGCAAGACGACCTGATCAGCAGCATGATCCGCAGCGACCGCTCTGGCACGTTTATGAGCGATGAAGAACTGGTCTCCACCATCATCGTGCTGCTCAACGCCGGGCACGAAGCGACGGTGCACCAAATCGGCAATGCTGTCGCCACCATCCTAGGCAGCGGGTTGGACCCGGCCACCTTGTTTGCCGACGAAGCCGCAACCCAAGCCACGGTGGAAGAGTGCCTGCGCATTTGCGCCCCAGTGCATATTTTTTCGCGCTACGCGCTGCAAGACGTGCCACTGGCCGAAGGCGTGCACATCCAAAAAGGCCAAAGCATGGGGCTCATCCTGGCCGCCGCCAACCTGGACCCGCTGCAATTTACCGAGCCCCTGCGCTTTATGCCGCAGCGCAAGCAAGGGGCACACCTGTCCTTTGGTGCTGGCATTCACTTTTGCATCGGCGCGCCGTTGGCGCGGCTGGAGTTGCAAATCGCGCTGCCCATCCTTTTTGCCCGACTGCCCGGCTTGCGGCTCGCGCACCGGCCGGAGGTTAAAGACGTTTACCACTTTCATGGGCTGGAGCGCGTGGATTTGGCGTGGGGCTAGGGCGAACCCGGGCATTGCAAGTTGAAAATAGATCTACAATAATGTATATCTTTTGGAGCCACTATGAACCTGCAAGTTGCCAAATGGGGTAATAGCCTTGCGGTACGCATCCCCGCCGCCTATGTGCGCCAAACTGGCCTGAAAGAAGGCGACCAACTGCTAGCCCAACTGGGCACCGACGGCGCATTGCACCTGAGTGCGCCCTCGCGTTGGAACCGCAAAGCTTTTGCCCAAGAATTGGCGCGCGACACCCAAGACATGCCGCTGGGTAGCCCGGTCATGGAGCAATTGCGCCAAGAGGCGCGCTATTGATGCTGTACGTGGATACCAGCGTGATGGTTGCGCTATGCACCCATGAAGCTAAAACGGCCCAAGCGCACAAGTGGTACGCCGCCTGTGCCGACGACATCGCAAGCGCCGCCTGGTGCGTCACCGAATTTGCCAGCGCTCTGGGCATCAAACAGCGCACCGGGCAATTGACAGCGGACCAAGCGCATACCGCATGGGCGCAGTTTGAACGCATGTGCGCCAATGACTTGCAATTGCTGCCAGTCGAACCTGGCCATTTTCACCAGGCCGCCACGCTGTGCAAGGATGTAAGCGCTGCCTTGCGTGCCGGTGATGCGCTGCACCTGGCCTGCGCCATCCACGCCCGTGCCACAGGCCTCATTACGCTGGACAGCGTCATGGCCAAAAATGCCAAACGCTTGAAGCTCAAACCGCTGACGCTGTAGCCGCAGTCGCCGTTTGGCATGGTGCCCGTTGCGCTTCATTTGAAAACTGGTTAAAGTAATGATTCCTTACTTTAGGATAAGAGCATGCTTGCCAAAATCACCGCCAAAAACCAACTCACCCTGCCCAAGAGCCTAACGCAGGCCGTGGGGGCGACCGAATACTTTGATGTGCAGGCCCGTGACGGGCAGCTCATCCTGACGCCCGTGCGCATTCAGCGTGGCGATGCGGTGCGCGCCAAATTGGCCGAGTTGGATCTGACAGCCGATGACATGGCCGCGGCGGTGGCGTGGGCCAGAGCGCCTGCGGCTGCTACATCCTTGGTCAATGAGCCTGCTGCGGCTTATGACCTGACGCCTGCCAAGCCCAAGAAGGCGGCTGCCAAAAAGGCCAAGCCCACAACATGAGCGCCGCTTTTCGCGTGGTGCTGGACACCAACGTGGTCTTATCTGCGCTGGTGTTTCGCACTGGCGCAGCCGGTCAGGTGCGGCAGGCTTGGCAGCGTGGGTTGGTGTTGCCACTGGCCAGCACAGCCACGGTGCAAGAACTGGTGCGCGTCTTGGCTTACCCCAAGTTCCGTTTGTCGCCAGCGGAACAAGACGAGTTGCTGGCCGACTACTTGCCGTATGCCGAAACGGTGCGGATTCCGCAGCCGCCACCCACGGTGCCCGATTGCCGCGATGTACTGGATGTGCCTTTCATGCACTTGGCGGTGGCAGGCAAAGCGCAGGTGCTGGTGACTGGCGACCGCGATTTGCTGGCCATTGCCGCCGAGTTTGAGCGGGCCAGTTTGTGCCCCATCATGCTCTTGGATGTTTTTTGCCAAACCTACTGTGCTCAGGCGGAGCCGCCGCTATGAGATCACCCATGACCACAAATTTACGAAATACCCATTTTGGGTATTAAAATGCCCAATATGGGTACTTCGAAAAACCAAACCACCACAACGCCACGCACAAGCAGCTTGGCAGACGCCTTGTTTTCTGGCACGCAGCAGCGCGTGCTGGGCTTGCTGTTTGGGCAGCCAGAGCGCAGTTTTTACGCCACAGAGTTGATCAACCTGGCAGGCGTGGGCTCGGGTGCTGTGCAGCGCGAGCTGGCGAGCTTGTCGCAGAGCGGGCTGGTGACGGTCAAGCCGGTGGGCAATCAGAAGCATTACCAAGCCAACCCAGCTTCACCCATTTATGACGAGTTGTGCGGCTTAGTGCGTAAGACCGTGGGGCTGGCTGAACCATTGCGTGCTGCGCTGGCGCCATTGGCCACGCAGATTAAGGCGGCTTTTGTGTATGGCTCTGTTGCCAAAAAGGAAGACACGGCCAG
>CAMBFO010000005.1 GCA_945865675.1 Comamonas sp. lk | reverse complement strand
GCCATTGCCCGAGAAAAGCAACTCAAAGCCGGCCCCCGAAAACGCAAAATCGCGCTGATCGAGTCCCTCAACCCTACATGGTCGGATTTGTATGAGGCCCTGTTGCAATGACAACCCCGCGCGATGACGAGACGGGCGTCATGGCGATTGCCAGGGCCCGGTATTGCGAGGCCGCTAGGGTAACTAGTCATTGCGAACGAAGTGAAGCAATCCAGGGGTCATGGATTGCCACGGCCTTCGGCCTCGCAATGACGAGCCGTGTGGCAATCGCCACGACACCCGCTTCGTCATCGCGAGGAACGAAGCGATCCAGGGGCCATGGCAATCGTCATCGCGAGGAACGAAGTGATCCAGGGGCCATGGATTGCCACGTCGCAGGCTCCTTGCGATGACGGGCTTATGCTGACCTTTCTTAAGCCAGTAAGTCCACCAAGCTGCGCGCCATGACTTGGGTGGCGCGACGCAAATCTTCGAGCACGATGTGTTCGTCCGCGCGTTTGGCATTCGATTCCAGCACGGTGCGCGGCCCGGCACCATAAATGACGCCGGGAATGCCCGCTTCACTGAACAAACGCACATCGGTATATAGCGGCGTGCCCAAAGCCGGCACCGCCACGCCAAATACTGCTTGCGCATGGTTTTGCAAGGCCTGCACCAGCGGCACATTGCCCGGCAACGGGCGCATGGCACGCGCCAAAAGAATACGTTTGACATCCACGCTGATGCCGGGGCACTGCGCCGCCGTCTGCGCGATGAGGGTGCGCAAATCCGCTTCCACTTGCTCGGGGTTTTCTTCCGGGATCATGCGCCTATCGAGTTTGAAGCTAACGCGGCCCGGCACCACATTGGTATTGGTGCCGCCTTCGATCATGCCCACGTTCAAATACGGGTGCGTGATGCCGAACACCTCGGAGCGGACATTTTTCAAAATGGCGTTTTGCGCAAACAAGGCGCTTAGTAACTGCACTGCGGCTTGCAGCGCATCGACACCGCTTTCGGGAATCGCGGCATGGGCCATCTTGCCGTGTACCGTCACCTCCAATTGCAAACAACCGTTGTGCGCGGTAATGACTTGGTAGCTAAAGCCGGCGGCCACCATCAGGTCCGGTTTGATGGTGCCATTGTTCAATAGCAAAGCAGGCCCGAGTTCGCCACCGAATTCTTCGTCATAGGTAAACAACAGTTCCACACTGCCTTGGGTGGGTTTGGCGACCGCTTCTAATGCACGCAGCGCGAAGGTGTAGGTAGCAAAGTCACACTTACTGACCGCAGCGGCACGGCCATAGAGCTTGCCATCGACAATCTCGGCGCCATAGGGGTCATGCGTCCAGCCTTCGCCGGGCGGTACCACGTCGCCATGGGCATTGAGCAGCACGGTGCGCCCCGGGCCAAAGCGGCGGCGCACTAATAAGTTGGTCAGGCTTTGCAAGCCCGCCGCATGCACCATTTCCGGCGGCACGGGAAATTTTTGCACCTCCAGCCCCATGGCCTGCAGCAGTTCGGCGGTGCGCTCGGCGTGCGGCGCGTTATTGCCCGGCGGCGTGTCGGTGGGCACGCGCACCAGCGCTTGCAAAAAGCGCACTTCCTCGTCAAAGTGCTGGTTCACCCAGGCGTCAAGCTGGGCGTAGAGGTCTGGATTCATGGGGCGCAATCAAAAAAAGAAGGATGCAACCAGGGCGCCGTCGGCGATCAAAGCCCTGAAGCCGAGGCTGAGGCTGCCACATCCTGCAGCAAGAGCGTAAAGGCGTCGACTGCCAGTTGCATATCGTGGCTGGTGCTCGATTCGAGCGGGTTGTGGCTGATGCCGCTGTTTTCGCCGCGCACAAACAGCATGGCCTGGGGCAGAAGGTCGTGCATTTTCATGGCATCGTGCCCGGCGCCGCTGGGCATGCGGTGCAGCGGCAAACCCAGCTTGGCCACTGCCGTTTCCCAGCGTGCCTGCCAGGCCGGCGCGCTGGGCGCAGCGCTGGCGCGCATGCTCTCAACCAGGGTGTAAGCCAGTCCCCGGCGGGCGCAAATAGCCTCTAGTTGGGCCAGCACGTCCGCACACAAAACATCGCGCTGCGCATTGGACGGGGCACGCATGTCCAGCGAAAAATCACAGCGTCCCGGCACCACATTGATCGAACCCGACGGCACGTGTAACTGCCCGATGGTGGCCACCGAATCGCCATCGCGGGCGGCGCGCTGCTCCATAAAAAGGGCCAACTCGGCCACCGCCAAGGCCGCATCGCGGCGGCGGTTCATGGGCGTGGTGCCGGCATGGCTGGCGGTCCCGGTGACGCTGCCGGTAAATCGCACGCTGGCGTTGATGGAGGTGACCACGCCCAAGGGAATATTCAATTCGTTGAGCACCGGCCCTTGCTCGATATGCACCTCCACAAAGCCCAGGTAGTGCTGCGGATCGCGCCTTATCGTCGCAATTTGCGCCGGGTCCAGCCCGGCTTGCTGCATGGCGCTGCGCATGCTCAGGCCCTCAGCATCGCACTGGTCCAGCCAGGCAGGGTCGAAGCTGCCGGTCAGCGCCGAAGCAGACAAAAACGTGGCCTTGAAACGCTGGCCTTCTTCTTCGGCAAATGCCACCACTTCAATGCCGAAGGGCAAGCGCTGCCCGGCCCGGTGCAAAGCCTGCACGCAAGCCAAGGGCACAAAAATACCTAAGCGCCCGTCATATTTGCCGCCATTGCGCACGGTGTCGTAATGGCTACCGGTGAGCAGGGTGCGCGCGCTTGGCTGCGCCGCGTGGTAGCGGCCCACCACATTACCGACCGCATCGATGTGGACTTCGTCCATACCGACATCGCGCATGCGTTGCTGGATATCCCGCGCGCAGGCCTGGTGGGCTTCGGTGAGGTAGGTGACGGTGAGTTCGCCGCGCTCAGCAAAACCGGGGTCGCTGTGGCGCGACAGGGCTTCCTGCCAATCCCATACTTCGCTGCCCACGTCGGGCTGGATGCCAAATTTATCGGCCAAGCGAATTTCCACAATGCGGTGGATATTGCGCAAACACTCTTGCAACTCAAAGTCCGGGTGGCCTTGCAGGCGGCGCGCCATAGTGGCCATGATTTGCGCTTTGGTCAGGCCCGTGCCGCGCGGGCCACGCACCGCCACAATGAAAGGCCAGTCAAATTTGGCGCGGTAATCGGCATTGAACTGCTGGATGGCGGCCATCTCTTCGGGGGTGCAATCGGTCAGCCCCGCTTTTTTTTGTTCGTGTTGCGACTCGGCGGTCAGCTTGGACAACACCAAGCCCTTGCCGGCAAGCTCCGGGTGGGCGCGCAACAAAGCCAGTTGCGCCTCGCGCCCCGCCGCTTCGAGCACGCAGCACATGGCGTACTGCAATTGCGCCAGCGATGTAAATGGCCGCTGGGCCAGGGCTTGCTCGGCAATCCAGTCGGAATGCTCGTACAGACCGGCCAACATGGCCTGCGCTTGCGCCAAAGGGGCGTTGTTGAGTTCATCTAGCGTCATGCGGATTCGCCATAGGGATGCACGCGGCTCCAGTGCTGCGCCAGATCCAGACGGCGACAAACCCAAACATGGGCATGACTTTGCACATGGTCCAAAAAGCGCTGCAAGGCGGTGATGCGGCCGGGCCGGCCCAGCAAGCGGCAATGCATGCCGATACTCATCATTTTGGGTGTCTTACCCCCTTGCGGGTCGCCTTCGGCATACAGCACATCAAAACTGTCTTTCAGGTATTGGAAGAAAGGGTCGGCGTGCGAATAGCCTTGGGGCAACGCAAAGCGCATGTCATTGCAGTCCAGGGTGTAGGGCACGATCAATTGGGGCACCACCGTGCCATCGGTTTTTTGTACCTGCATCCAAAACGGCAGGTCGTCGCCGTAGTAGTCGCTGTCGTAGGCAAAACCGCCGTAATCGGCCACCAGGCGGCGCGTGCGCGGGCTGTCGCGGCCGGTGTACCAGCCCAAGGGGCGTTCGCCGCACAAATCGCGCAATATGTCCATGGCCTCGCGCATATGGGCGCGCTCCGTAGCCTCGTCGATGTTCTGGTAATGAATCCACTTCAGGCCATGGCAGGCGATGTCGTGGCCCAGCGCCTGAAACGCAGCGCACAACTCAGGGTGTTTTTGCATGGCGCTGGCGACGCCGAACACGGTCAGTGGTAGCTTGCGTTTTTCGAATTCGCGCAAGATGCGCCAGACCCCTGCGCGCGAGCCGTATTCGTAAATACCTTCCATGCTGATATGGCGGTCGGGGAAGGCGGCGGGGTTGAACATCTCGGACAAAAACTGCTCGGAACCGGCATCTCCGTGCAAGACGCTGTTTTCGCCGCCCTCTTCGTAATTGAGCACAAACTGCACTGCCACGCGGGCTTGACCCGGCCACTGTGGGTGGGGGGGCTTGTTGCCGTAGCCGACCAGGTCGCGGGGATAGGGGGCGGTGGAATCGTAATGCGGCATGCCGACAATGGTAGCGGTAAAGCCGAGGCCTGGGCGAGTGCGTATAGCCCGCAAAGCACTGATTACACTTTCGCCCTATTTGAGGGGAATCGACTATGGGCCTGAGCACCCACGTTTTGGACACCATGCACGGCACCCCGGCAGCGGGCATGGCGGTGCGCTTGTTCAGTGTGCAAGCGGGGCAGTCCACACTGGTGAAAGCCTTGGTGCTCAACAGCGATGGCCGCAACCCTGATGGTTTGTTGTACGAACATGCCGCGCTGCAGCTTGGCTGCTACCGGCTGGAATTTGCGGTGGCCGATTACTTCCGCGCGCGCGGCGTCGATTTGCCCGAGCCCCCGTTTTTAGACCTGGTGGGCATTGACTTTGGCATCGCCGATGCCAGCGCCCACTACCATGTACCGCTGCTGGTCAGTCCCTGGAGTTATTCCACCTACCGGGGCTCTTGAGTGCTTGCCGTCGCCGCTGCTGCGATGGCATCCTACTTTTGCCCTTCGGTCAGGCTGTCCAATTGAAAGCGACCACTTTTGTGCCACAACCAGACCTCGGTGTAGCTGATCTTGCCCATGCGCACCGGCGCCGGGAAAGGGGCTGCTGCATGCACCATGCTTTCGATTTCTGCCATCACCTTGGGTACCTGGCGCGGTGCACGGGTCCAACGCAATGCCACCACTTCGCCACGCCGGCCAATATCGAGCTCCAGCACGCCCACCGCCTGCAACAAGGGGGGCAGCTTGCCGGCATAGACGCGATCCGCGTATTTTTCGTAGAGGTGCCCGGCGGCGTCCTTGCGGTATTCACGGGGGTTGGCCGCATGGGAAGTCTTGACAGGCGGGGCCTCGACAGCCGGCGGCTCAGGGGCCACGGTGACGGGCGGGGCTACGGGTTCGGGCACCGGGGGTGCAGGTTGAGCCGGTGCGGGTACCGGGGGTGGCACAGGCTTGGGCGGCGCAGCGCAACCGGCCAGCCACATTACCAAGCAGATGCAAGCCCACTGCCAGACAAAGCGGCGGCCTGTCGACCAAGGGGAGCGCACGTGCTGCATGGCTGTCCTTTCTATTGTTCTGTTACACCGGCGCGCGGGCCGGCGGGCTGGGGATGGGTATGCAAAGCCTGATCACCCTTTTTCTGGATCGCCTGGCCTTGTCACCCGCTGTTTGGGTCCGGGTGCTGGCAACGCGTGGCTCGGTGCCACGGGATGCCGGCGCCTGGATGGCGGTTTTTGCCGATAGTAACGTAGGAACCATAGGCGGCGGCCGGCTCGAACTTGACGCCGTCGCCCACGCCCACGCCCTGCAGGCAGACCCTAGAAAGGCGCAGGAGCAAAGCTACGCCCTAGGCCCCAGTCTGGGCCAATGCTGCGGCGGGCATGTGACCTTAGGCTTTGAAGCGGTGGACGCGCACGATAGGCCGCGGCTGCGCCAGCAACTGCAAGCCGGGCACCAGCCGGTGGCCCTGTTTGGCGGAGGCCATGTAGGCCATGCCTTGGTGCAGGTGTTTGCGCAGTTGCCGCTGGATGTGCACTGGATAGACAGCCGCGAAGCGCCCTTCCCCGAAAACGTAGCAGCCAATGTGCGCCTTGAGCATTCACAACCGGTGCAGGGTGCGGTGCCTGGCTTGGCGCCGGGGTCGCGCGTGCTGATCATGAGCTTTAGCCATGCTGAAGACCTGGACATCGTGGCTGCCTGCCTGCTGCGCCAGCGCACGCAGGCCGACTTGCCCTTTATCGGCCTCATCGGCAGCAAAACCAAATGGGCCACCTTCCGCCAGCGCTTGGAGGCGCGCGGCTTTGGCGCAGACGAGCTGGCGCAGGTCACCAGCCCCATCGGCTTGCCCGAACTGCGCGACAAGCGGCCCGAAGTGATTGCGGTCTCGGTGGCGGCGCAGCTAATGGCCCTGCCCGACGGGCCCAGGCCGTAAACACGCCGCCGCCCTACCTACAATTTCCCGCACCACCACCACAGTACGCCGCCATGGAAACTTATCTGCTCGAATGGGCCAATCTGCTGCTGCGTTGGGCGCATGTGGTAACGGCAGTGGCCTGGATAGGCGCCTCTTTTTACTTCGTCTTTTTAGACAGCAGCCTGACGCCGCCGCAAGACGAGGAGCTCAAACGCCAGGGCGTGAGCGGCGAACTCTGGGCCGTACACGGCGGCGGTTTTTACCACCCGGTGAAGTTTGCGGTGCGCCCACCCGAACTGCCAAAGCATTTGCATTGGTTTTACTGGGAAAGCTACAGCACCTGGCTGACCGGCTTTGCGCTGTTTACGATTTCTTACCTGTGGAACGCCAGCAGCTACCTGATCGACCCGGCGCGCATGGACTGGTCGCCCACCGCTGCGGTCTGCGCCGCACTCGGGTTTTTGGTGGTCTTTTGGCTGGCCTATGACGCCATTTGCCGCCTGTGGGGCCAGCGGCCCGGTGGCGACCGCGTCGTGGGCGCGCTGGTGGCGCTGCTGGTATTCGGCGCGGCCTGGCTGGCTTGCCACTGGTTTGCCGGGCGCGCCGCCTTTTTGCTATTGGGCGCGATGCTGGCCACCAGCATGAGCGCCAATGTGTTTTTCTGGATCATTCCCGGCCAGCGCAAGATCATCGAAAGTATTCGCGCGGGCGAACCCGTGGACCCGATCCACGGCCAACGCGGCAAGCAGCGCAGCGTGCACAACACCTATTTCACCCTGCCAGTGCTGTTTACCATGCTCAGCACCCACTACAGCTTTACCTACAACCATACCTACAACTGGTTGGTGCTGATTGGCATGATGGCAGCGGGCGCGTCTATTCGCCAGTTTTTTGTGCTGCGCCACGGCTACAAGCTGGGCCGTAACCCGCACCCCTGGCCTTATGTGGCCGCAGGCCTGGCGCTTATCGCCATCCTGATCGTGGCCATGGCACCGCCGCGCGCAGCCGACAGCACGGTGGCGGGTAGCAGCAGTGCGAGCGGCCTTGCGGCAGATGCGGGTGCAGGCGCGGCTGCAGCTTCTGGCGCATCCACGCCCCCGGGGCCTGGACCTGCAATGGCTAAAGAAGGCCTCGCCATCGGCTACGCCCAAATTCAGCCGGTCATCGCCCAGCGCTGCTACGGCTGCCACGGCCCGGCAATGCAAATGAAGAATATCCGCCTGGACTCGGCCGCGCTGCTCGCGCAAAATGCCCAAGCGGTATATCAGCAAACCGTCGTCTTGCGCGCCATGCCAATAAATAACGCCACGCGCATCACCGAAGACGAGCGCCTGCTGGTTAAAAAATGGTTTGAAGGCGGCGCGCTGATGCAGTGAGGCGGGCAGTTCGTAGACTTATTAAATCCCTAGCAAACGAGCGGGAAATAACGGTAAGGTCTCGGCGCGTTGCGGCCTGGCCTTTATGGGCCGGCCAGCAAACGGGCCAGGCGGTTGTGCTCTTCCACCAGCGGGCCGAGTTCCAGGCTGGTCAATTCCCCCTCGCGCACCACCACACGCCCCTGCACCACGGTATAGGCTGCGTGCGCGCTGGCACACAGCAGCAAGCTGCCCACCGGGTCGTGTACCGCAGCACCGGCCAGGGCCAGGGTACGCAAATCAAACAAAGCCAAATCGGCGCACTGTCCCACAGCAATCTGCCCGATATCGCTGCGCCCCAACACTTGCGCGCCGCCGCGGGTGGCCAGGCGCAAGGCATCGCGGGCGGTCATTTCCATGGGTGCGCTATCGCAGCCGAAAGCCCTACGGCCCTGGGTATCAGTTGTCGGCGCTTCCAGCGATTTGCGCAAACGCGCCAGCAGCAAGGCCTGGCGGGCCTCGCCCAGCATGTGGGCGCCGTCATTGCTGGCGCTGCCATCCACGCCCAGGCCCACAGCCACACCGGCATCGAGCATACGGCGCACCGGCGCGATGCCACTGGCCAGGCGCATATTGCTGCACGGGCAATGCGCCACGCCGGTGCGCGAGGCGGCAAACAGGCTGATGCCATGCTCGTCCAACTTGACGCAATGCGCATGCCAAACGTCCTGGCCCAACCAGCCCAAGTCTTGGGCATATTGCGCCGGGGTGCAGCCAAATTTTTCGAGGCTGTAGGCCACGTCGTGGTCGTTTTCGGCCAGGTGTGTGTGCAGGCGCACGCCATATTGGCGCGCCAGCTCGGCCGAGTCTTTCATCAACTGCGGGCTGACGCTAAACGGCGAGCAAGGCGCCACCGCCACTTGGGTCATCGCGCCGTGGCCGGCGTCGTGGTAGCGCTCGATCACCCGCTGCGTATCCTTCAAGATCGCATCCTCGCGCTCGACCAGGCTATCGGGTGGTAAGCCGCCTTGCGACTGTCCTAGGCTCATGCTGCCACGGGCCGCAACAAAGCGCATACCCATGGCGCGCGCCGCTTCGATGCTGTCGTCCAGTGTGACGTTGTTGGGGTAGAGGTACAAATGGTCGCTGCTGGTGGTGCAGCCGCTCATCAGCAACTCGGCCATGGCCAGCTGGGTGCTGGTGTAAATCATGTCCGGCGTCAGTCCCGCCCAAATCGGGTAGAGGCCGCGCAGCCAGCGAAAGAGTTCGGCGTTTTGTACCTGCGGTAGGGCGCGCGTAAGCGACTGGTACATATGGTGATGGGTGTTCACCATGCCGGGGACCAGCAGATGCTGGCGCGCTTGGATCACTTCGTCCGCCGTGTGGGGCATTTGTGAGGCTGGGCCAATGGCGGCGATCAGCCCGTCACGCACCAGCACCGAGGTGTCACGCAACTCGTCACCCGCGTCGTTTTGCGTCGCCACGGTGTGGGCGTTGTGTATCAGCAAGGTGGACATGCGGCCATTGTGCCGTAGCCTTACTAAGGTAACTCAGGCAGCCCACGCATCCGCTCGCTTTATGATGCCAAGCATGCCCACCATCGCCGACCCCGCCGCACTCTTGCGCAGCCTCTTTGATACCGCCGTGCAGGCCGCCTTGCCCCTGCACAAAACGGCCGCTTATTTGCCCGCACCACCGCGCGGACGCACCCTCGTGCTGGGCGCGGGCAAAGCTGCTGGCGCGATGGCGCAGGCGGTGGAGGCGCTGTGGCCCCAAGACGCGCCATTAACTGGCTTGGTCGTGACACGCTACGGCCATACGCCGCCTCGCCCTGCCGCTCTGGCGCAACGCATCGAGGTGCTGCAAGCCTCCCACCCGGTGCCCGACGCCGCAGGCGAACACGCGGCACAGCGCATTTTGGCGCTGACCCAGGGATTGACGGCAGATGACTTGGTGCTGTGCCTGATGTCCGGTGGTGCATCGGCCCTGCTGACGCTGCCCGCCCAGGGCCTGACGCTGGCCGACAAGCAGCGTATCAACCAGGACTTGCTGCGCTGCGGCGCGCATATCGGCGAGATGAATTGCGTGCGCAAACACCTCTCGCGCATCAAAGGCGGGCGCCTGGGCGCGGCCTGTGCACCCGCGCGTGTCGTGACGCTGGCTATCAGCGATGTGCCCGGCGATGACCCTTCCACCATTGGCAGCGGCCCCACCGTGGGCGACGCCAGCACCTGCGCGCAGGCCTTGGATATCGTGCAGCGCTACGGCATTGTGCTGCCGCCAACGGTGCTGGACGCCTGGGCATCTGGTGCACTGGAAAGCCCCAAGCCGCAGGACACGGCGTTTGCAGGGCATGTTTTCCACCTGATCGCCACGCCGCAGCAATCCTTGCAGGCAGCGGCCGAAGCGGCGCGCAGCATGGGGCTGAGGGCTTATGTACTGAGCGATGAAATCGAAGGCGAATCCCGCGAAGTGGCAAAGGTGCATGGTGCCCTCGCACGCGCAGCGGCCAAGGGTCTGGGGCCGTTTCAAAAGCCTTGCGTGATTTTGAGCGGCGGCGAAACCACGGTCACCATCGCGCCGCAAGCGCCAGGCCAGGTACGCGGACGCGGCGGGCGGGCCGGTGAGTTTTGCATGGGCCTGGCCCAAACCCTGCAAGGCCAAGCGGGCGTGTGGGCGCTGGCCGCAGACACGGACGGCATCGACGGCATGGAGGACAACGCCGGCGCCCGCCTGGCCCCCGACACCCTGCAGCGCGCGCAGGCCCTGGGCTTGCCCCTCAATGCCTACCAGCAGCGCAACGACGCCTACGGCTTTTTCTCCGCCTTAGACGACCTGGTCGTCACCGGCCCCACGCATACCAATGTGAACGACTTTCGGGCTATTTTGGTGTTGTGAGCTTTGGGGTCATTGCAAAGCCAGCAGCAGGTTTTCTGGCGTCGCCGGTGCAATCAACGCCACTGCTTGGGTACCGCCAACGGTCTGGGCGATTGCGTGGCGCAGCGCTTCATAGACGCTGATAGCCAGCATGAAAGGCGGCTCGCCTACGGCTTTGGAGCCAAAGACATTGTCCTCGCGGTTGGGCTCGGGCCAGAGCGCAACCTTAAAGTGCGCGGGTACGTCGCCCGAGGTGGGAATTTTGTAGGTGCTCGGCGCATGCGTGGTGAGCAGGCCTTTGTCATTCCAGACCAGTTGCTCGCTGGTGAGCCAGCCCATGCCTTGTACAAAGCCGCCTTCAATCTGGCCGACGTCCAGCGCCGGGTTAATGCTGCGGCCCACGTCGTGCAAGATGTCCACCTTGAGCACGCGGCTTTCGCCCGTCAAGGTATCTATGACCACCTCGGTGCAGGCCGCACCATAGGCAAAGTAGAAAAAGGGCCGACCCGTGAGCGTGGTTTTGTCGTAATGGATTTTGGGCGTACGGTAAAAGCCGTCACTCCACAACTGGATGCGATTGGCATAGGCCATTTGCACCACTTCGTCAAAGCCGCGCGTGGTGCTGGGCGAGCGCACTTGCCCGCCAAAAAACTCTACGGCACCAGCGCCACAAGCATCGAGCCCGGCCACAAACGCGGCCAGGTTGTCGCGCACATGGCGGGCTGCAAATTGCGCGGCGCGGCCATTGAGGTCGGTGCCGGCCGAGGCGGCGGTGGCCGAGGCATTGGGAATGGTGTGGGTGTCGCTGGCACTGCACAGCACGCGCTCTAGTGGCACGCCCAATTCATCGGCCACGATTTGGGTGACCTTGGTGTGCAAGCCTTGGCCCATTTCGGTGCCGCCGTGGTGCACGCGCACGCTGCCATCTAAATACACATGCACCAGCGCACCGGCCTGGTTGAATAGCGTGGCGGTAAAGCTGATGCCGAATTTGACCGGCGTGATGGCAATGCCACGGCGCAGCACCGGGCTCTTTGCGTTCCACAGTTCAATTTCTTTCACGCGCTGGCGGTACGCGCAATGCTTTTCCAAAGTGCTGAGCAGCGGCTCCAGAATGTTGTCTTCCACCTTCATTTGGTAATGCGTGGTGTCGCGCAGCGCGGGCCTAGCGCCTGCTACCACCGCGCTTGCCAGCGGCTCGTCGCTATAGATATTGCGCAATCGCACATCCAGCGCATCTTTACCCAGCGCGCGGGCGATGTCGCCCATGATTTTTTCGATGACGATCACGCCCTGCGGCCCGCCAAAGCCACGAAATGCGGTGTGGCTTTGGGTATTGGTTTTGCAGCGGTAGGAACTGATTTGCACATTCTCTAAAAAATAGGCGTTGTCAGTGTGAAAGATGGCGCGGTCGGCCACCGGGCCGGACAAGTCGGCACAAAAACCGCAGTTCACCGCCATTTGCAATTGCAGCGCAGTCAAGCGACCGCTGCTGTCAAAGCCTGCGGTGTACTCGTAAGCAAACGGATGGCGCTTACCCGTAATTAAAAAATCGTCGTCCCGGTCCAGCCGCAGCTTGACCGGTGCGCGCACCCGTTGCGCAGCCACCGCTGCCCACACCGCCACATGGCCGGCCTGGGTTTCTTTGCCGCCAAAACCGCCACCCATGCGGCGGCACTCCACCCGCACCGCGTGGTTGTGCAAACCCAGCGCATGCGCCACCCAATGCTGCACTTCGCCGGGATGCTGGGTGCTGCTGTGGATCAGCCACTGGCCTTGCGCTTGGGGCACCGCGTAAGCCACCTGGCCTTCCAGGTAAAAGTGTTCCTGCCCGCCCACTTCCAGGCTGCCGCGCAGCGTGTGCTTGGCCGCTTGCAAGCCTGCTTGCACATCGCCCCGGCGCACAAACACCGGCGGCAGCACATAGCTTTGCGCAGCCAGCGCTTGCTGCACCGACAGCACGGCGGGCAGGGCTTCAATGTCGAGCACCACTTTGCGCGCAGCGCGGCGCGCTTGCATGACACTGCGCGCCACCACCAGGCCTACGACTTGCCCGATGTGCTGCACGGTGTCGCGCGCAAAGATGGGCTCATCACCGGCAAAGGACGCGAGCATGGCGTCGCCAGGAATGTCCTCTGCCAGCAGCACCGCCACCACACCGGGCATAGTCCGCGCAGCGCGCGCATCCACGCCCCTGAGCTTGCCGTGGGCCACGGTGGACAAGATGGGCGCAGCATGCAGCGTCCCTTGCAGCTCGGGCATGTCGTCGATGTAGGTGGCGGCGCCGGCCACCTGGGCGCGGGCGCTTTCATGCGGGGCGTCGCGGCCACTTGCCGGGAAGGCTGGGGCATGCGTTGTGCTTGGGGCCTGCGGCGTTCTCATGCTTGCAACTCCAAGTCAAGGCGGTGGATATCGGTGGCGATTTGGCCGTGGCTTTCGAGCCAAAAGCGCCAGAGCAAATTACCCAGCACCTGACGCCGGTAGTCGCCGCTGGCGCGCATGTCGGAGATGGGCGAAAACTCGGCGCGCAGCGTGTCCATGGCCGCGCGGACCATGGCCTCGGTCCAGGGCTGGCCGCGCAAAGCGGCTTCGGTGGCGCGGGCACGGGCCGGGGTCGCTGCGACGCCGCCTGCGCCTATGGAGGCATGCGTCACCTTGCCTTTGTGAATCTGCAATTGCAGCGCCAGGCAAACGGCAGAAATATCGTCTTCGGTGCGCTTGGAAATTTTGTACACGCGGGACAGTTCAGCCCGCTGCGGGCGCGGCACCTTGATGTACGCCAGCACTTCATCAGCAGCCATGCAGGTTTGGCGATAAGCGGTGTACAGCGACTCCAAGGGCATCTCGCGGTAGCCGCGTGTGCTGGCCAGCACGATGTTGCTGCCCAAGGCGATCAGTAGCGGCATAGAGTCGCCAATCGGCGAGCCATTGGCCACATTGCCACCCAAGGTGCCCGCGTTGCGCACCGGCAGACCGGCAAAGCGATCGGCAAAGCTTTGCAACTGCGGGCGGTCTTTGACCAGCGCGGCAAATGCATCTTGCAGGCTGACCGCCGCGCCGATGGCGATATGGTGCGGGTAGCGGTCTACCTGGCGCAGTTCATCTACCCGCGTGGTGTCCAGCACGCGCGCAAACTGGCGGTGCTGCTTGGTCACCCACAGGCCGACATCGGTGCAACCGGCGACCAGTTGTGCATCTGGATGCGCTTGGCGCAGTGCCAGCAGTTCGGGCAAGGTGCTGGGGGCGAGGTAGGCGGAGTCAGTGGACTGCGCCGGCGCAGCAACTGCCGCCTTATCCGCCGCTACCGATTGCGCCAGCGCCTTGAGTTGCCGGCGCAGCGCGGGGCTGTCCAAGGGCATGGGCGGCAGCAATTGCATCTGGCACGCAGCGTCCAAAATCGGGCGGTAGCCTGTGCAACGGCATAGGTTACCCGACAAGGCCTGCTGCGCACTTTCGCGGGTGAGGGGCTTCGCGCCTGCCTGCTCGCACAGCGCCGCCATGCTCATCACAAAGCCGGGCGTGCAAAAGCCGCATTGCGAACCGTGGCACTGCACCAAGGCCTCCTGCGCCGGGTGCATACGGCCACCAGGCGCAGCCAGATCTTCCACCGTCCACAAGGCCATGCCATCGAGCGAATGCGCCAGTTTGATGCAGCTATTGACGGCACGGGTCTGTAATTTGCCGCCTTGCAAATGGCCCACCACCACGGTGCAGGCACCGCAATCGCCTTCGCCGCAGCCCTCTTTGGTGCCAGTTCGGTGCAGGTCCTCGCGCAGCACGTCGAGCAAAGTGCGATCTGGCGGGACATCGTGCAGGGTGTGCAGGGCGCCGCCCTTGACAAAGCGGAGGGGCTTGGTTTGTGCTTTCGGTAGGGTCATGGAGCTTGGCGATGCCTCAAACAAGTGCAAGGGTAAATCAGGACAGCCTGCGCTGGCCTTGACGCTAGCATACGCACTCTTTTGAAAACCTAATCGCCCACTCTGCCCCACCACCTGTCGCATGACCTTTCCCCGCCTTGAACTGACCGGCATCACCAAAGCCTATCCGGGGGTGGTGGCCAATAATGCGGTGTCGCTTACGGTGCTGCCCGGACAGACGCATGCGGTGCTGGGCGAAAACGGCGCGGGCAAATCGACGTTGATGAAAATCATCTACGGCGCGATCAAACCCGACGACGGCCAAATGCGCTTTAACGGCCAGCCGGTGCACATCCGCAACCCCAAAGAAGCGCGGGCTCTGGGCATCAGCATGGTGTTCCAGCATTTCAATTTGTTTGACACGATTACCGTGGCCGAGAATGTCTGGCTGGGGCTGGATAAAAGCCTGAGCCTAGACCAGGTGAGCGAGCGCATCAGCAGCAAAGCGCGCCAATACGGTCTGGATATCGACCCCTCGCGTCCAGTGCATACGCTAGGCGTGGGCGAGATGCAGCGGGTGGAGATCATCCGCGCGCTGCTGACGCAGCCGCAGTTGCTTATCTTGGACGAACCCACCTCGGTGCTAACTCCGCAGGCGGTAGAAAAGCTGTTTGTGGTCTTGCAGCAATTGGCCGCCGAGGGTTGTAGCATTTTGTACATCAGCCACAAGCTGCACGAGATCCGCGCCCTGTGCAATGCCTGCACCGTGCTGCGCGGCGGCAAGGTGACGGGCGTGTGCAACCCGGCAGAAGAATCCAACGCATCGCTTTCCAAGCTGATGATTGGTGCGGAGCCGCCGCAACTCAAACACGAAGTGCGCGAGCCTGGCGCGGCGCGTCTGACGGTGCACGATTTGCGATTGCCGCGCGAAGACCAGTTTGGTGTGGACTTAGGCGGCATCAACCTAGAGGTGCGCACTGGCGAGGTGCTGGGTATTGCGGGCGTCTCGGGCAACGGGCAGCGCGAACTGCTATATGCCTTGTCCGGCGAAGACCGCCGCGCGCCCAAGGGCAGTATCTGCATGGGCGAAGTCGATGTATCGGCCCAAGACCCGGCGGCGCGGCGCGCTTTGGGCCTGCATTTCGTCCCGGAAGAGCGCTTGGGGCGCGGCGCCGTGCCCACGCTGAGCTTGGCGCACAACCTCTTGCTCACCCGCACCGAGGCGATTGCCTGGCCGGGCTTTGCCGGGGGCTGGTTGCAACTGGCCCCACTGCGGGCGCAAGCGCAGCGCATCATCGAACGCTTTGGCGTCAAGGCCAACGGGCCGGACTCGGCAGCGCGCTCGCTATCGGGCGGCAATTTGCAAAAGTTCATTGTGGGGCGCGAGATCGACGCCAAGCCCGAGCTGTTTATCGTGTCGCAACCCACTTGGGGCGTGGACGTTGGTGCCTCGGCCCAAATACGCGGCGCGATATTGGCCTTGCGCGATGCCGGTTGCGCGGTGCTGGTAGTCAGCGAAGAGCTGGACGAGTTGTTTGAAATTTGCGACCGCTTGCAAGTGATTGCGCATGGCAAGCTGTCGCCCTCAATTGCCGCAGGCCAGGCCACAGTAGCGCAAATGGGCGAATGGATGAGCGGCTTGTGGGAGGCGCAAGCATGATTAAGCTGCAAGTGCGCGCCCAGCCTTCGGGCTTTTGGACTTTTGCTTCGCCGCTGCTGGCGCTGCTCATTACCGTGTTGCTAGGCGTGCTGCTGTTTAGCCTGCTGGGCAAAGACCCGGTGCGCGCGCTGCAAATGTTTTTCTGGGAGCCTATAAAAAGCACTTATGCGCTGGGCGAACTGGTGGTCAAGGCCACGCCTTTGCTGCTGATAGCGCTGGGGCTAGCGGTGTGCTTTCGCTCCAATGTGTGGAATATCGGCGCCGAGGGGCAGTACATCATGGGCGCGGTGTGCGCCAGCGGCGTGGCGCTGTTGGCCGAGAAAGACACCGGCAGCTGGATCGTGCTGGCCGTCATTTTGGCCGGGGTGCTGGGCGGCATGCTTTGGGCCGGCATTACCGCACTCTTGCGCGACCACTTTAATGCCAATGAAATTTTGGTCAGCCTGATGATGGTCTATGTGGCGGTGCAGGTGCTCGGCCTTTTGGTCTATGGCCCCTGGAAAGACCCGCTGGGCTACAACTTTCCACAAACGAAAAATTTTGATGCGGTCACCCGCATTCCGCGCCTGATGGACGGCTCCCGTATGACGATTGGCGTGCTGTTTGCGCTGCTGGGTGTGGGCGCGGTGTGGGTGTTTTTATTCCGCACCCGCGCCGGTTTTGCCCAGCAAGTGGGCGGGCTGGCGCCGGCGGCGGCGCGCTATGCCGGTTTTTCGGCGCGCCAGGCTTTGTGGACGGCGCTGCTGGTCTCTGGCGGCATGGCCGGACTGGCTGGGGCACTGGAGGTGGCCGGGCCCATCGGGCAACTCACACCTTATGTACCAGCGGGCTATGGATTTGCGGCCATCATCGTAGCCTATGTGGGGCGGCTGCATCCGGTGGGACTCGTATTTTCCGCGCTGCTGATGAGTATGTTTTATATCGGCGGCGAGCTGGCGCAATCTCGGCTGGGCCTGCCCAAGTCGCTGACTGGTGTGTTCCAAGGCCTTTTACTTTTCAGCCTTTTGGCCTGCGACACGCTGGTGAACTACCGGTTGGTGCGGCTGGCGCAGGCCGCCACCGGAGGGAGCCGCTGATGGAATCCTACGCACTGCTGATCGCCGCCACGCTGAACGCCGGCACGGTCTTGGCCATCGCCTCGCTGGGCTTGTTGATCAACGAGAAGGCGGGCATCGTCAACTTGGGCGCTGAAGGCATGATGCTGTGCGCCGCGATTGCCGGTTTTGCCACGGTAGTGCATACCGGCAGCGACACCCTGGGTTTTGCAGCGGGCATGCTGGCCGGGGGCCTGATGGCCGCTATTTTTGGCGCGCTGGTCATCTGGCTCAATACCAACCAATACGCCACCGGGCTGGCGCTCAGCCTGTTTGGCGGCGGCTTTTCGGCCTTTGTGGGCGTGGGCTACGTGCAGGCAAAAATCCCCGAGCGGCCCACGTTTGCCATTCCCGGCTTGTCGGATATTCCCTTGCTCGGTTCAGCGCTGTTCAAACACCATCCGCTGGTGTATTTGACGATTGCTTTTGCCGCCGCGCTGGTCTGGTTTTTGTACCGCACCCGCAGCGGCTTGATTTTGCGCAGCGTGGGCGAAAGCCCGGAATCGGCCCACGCCCTGGGCTACCCGGTGCGCTGGATACGGCTGGCCTGCGTGGTGGCCGGGGGCGCGCTGTGCGGGCTGGCCGGGGCCTATATTTCGGTTATTTATACCCCGCTGTGGGTGGAAGGCATGGTGGCCGGCAAGGGCTGGATCGCGCTGGCGCTGACCACCTTTGCCACCTGGCGGCCCGGGCGTGTACTCCTTGGGGCGTATTTGTTCGGCGGCGTCACTATGCTTCAATTCCATTTCCAGGGCATAGGGGTAGAAGTGCCCAGTCAGGTGCTGAGCATGCTGCCTTATGTCGCTACCATTGTGGTCTTGGCGCTGATATCCCGCAATCCGGCCTGGATTCGGATTAATATGCCAGCTTCGATTGGAAAACCGTTTTACCCCGGTTCCTGAAGATTCTTTCTCCTCCCCTGACCTTACTTCATAAAAAGGAAATGACATGACAGATGTGCAAAAACGTTCGCTGTTGAAATTTGCAGCGGTGACTGCCGTGGCAGCGGCCGTGCTGGTAGGCTGCGGCAAAAAGCCCGAAGCTGAGGCACCCGCACCAGCAGCCTCGGCCCCGAAGGCTGAGCCACTAAAGATCGCCTTTGCCTATGTCGGCCCCGTGGGCGATGGCGGCTGGACTTTTGCACATGACAACGCGCGCAAAGCGGTTGAAAAAGAATTCGGCGACAAGATCGTTACATCCTTTGTAGAAAACGTGCCCGAATCCGCGGATGCAGAACGCGTGATCCGCGACATGGCTACCCAGGGAAACAAAGTGATTTTCGGCACCACCTTTGGCTACATGGAAACCATGCTCAAGTTGGCCCCCGAATTCAAAGACGTCAAGTTTGAGCATGCCACCGGCTACAAAACTGCCGACAACATGCGCACCTACGACAGCCGTACCTACGAAGGTGCCTATATGGCCGGGCTGATCGCAGGCAAGATGAGCAAGACCGGCACGCTAGGCGTGGTCGCTTCGGTGCCAATCCCTGAAGTGATCCGCAACATCAACAGCTTCACGCTGGGCGCGCAAACCAGCAACCCCAAGATCAAGACCAAAGTGGTCTGGGTCAATGAGTGGTTCAACCCGCCAAAAGAAACCGAAGCGGCTACCAGCCTGATCAATGGCGGCGCGGACGTGCTGTTCCAAAACACCGATTCACCTGCGGTGCTCAAAACCGCACAGGACAAAGGCAAGCGCGCCTTTGGTTGGGATTCGGACATGACCGCCTACGGCCCCAAAGCCCACTTGGCATCAGCCGTCATTAACTGGACTCCCTACTACATCAAAGCCACCAAAGACGCCCTGGAAGGCACCTGGACCACCGGTGGCGTATGGTGGGGCGTGAAAGAAGGCGCGATTGACATCGTCTCTGTCGCCGAAGACGTGCCCGCAGAAACCAAGGCCAAAGTCGATGAAGTCAGAGCAGGCCTGAAAGCGGGCACCTTCAGCATCTGGAAAGGTCCCTTGGTGGACAACACCGGCAAGACCATCCTGAAAGACGGCGAAGTCGCTGACGACAAATTCCTGAGCGGCGTGATGTTCTACGTCAAAGGCGTGGAAGGCAAAGTGCCAGGCAAGTGATCGGCTTGTAGCCCTTTGAAGAAGGCCGCTGTGAAGCGGCCTTTTTTTGTGCTTGTATTGATGGATTGGTACCGCCCACGCCTACCGAGTTTGCTTGAACTCCAGTGCTTGGCCCCAAGCCTAAAGCGAACGTCCCGGCTTGGGCCTTATGCTCGGGTTCCTATCGTTGGTTTCTTAGGAAGTACCATGCATTTAAAAATTCGCAACCTCACCCCGGTCCTTGCCATCGCGGCGACCCTCCTGTTGGCGACAGCCCAGTGCGTACAAGCACAGGCCTGGCCGACCAAGCAGCCCATCAAATTGGTGGCTGTCTTTCCACCTGGCGGGTCGGTGGACCAGGTGGCGCGCCTGCTGGCACAACCCCTGTCGCAGCAGATCGGGCAAAGTATTGTTGTCGAAAACAAAGGCGGCGCTTCCGGCGCGATCGGGACCGCCGCCGCGGCGGCTGCAGCGCCTGACGGCTATACCTTTGCCGTAGTTTTTGACACGCACGGAGTCAATCCCAGCCTGATACCCAATATGGCATTTGACTCGCGCAAGGACTTGGTCCCGGTCGTGCTCATAGGCACTGCGCCCATGGTGTTGGCCACCCACGCCGGGTCCGAGTTCAAAACCTTCGCCGATGTCGTCGCCGCCGCAAAAGGGAAAAAAGGCGCCAGCTACGGCACCATCGGTTCGGGCAGCCTGGGGCATCTGGCCATAGAACTGCTGGGCAAAGGCGCTGGCCTGGAGTTCCAACACATACCCTACAAGGGCGGCGGTCCTTTGATGAACGACGCTGTCGCCGGGCATGTGCCCCTTGCGATCGGATCGGTCTTTTTAATGAAGCCGCATGTAGACAGCAAACGCATGCGCCCGCTGGTGGTGACAACGTCCAAACGTTCCCTCGATTTACCTGAGGTACCTACGCTGGCAGAAAGCGGGTTCCCTGGATTTGACGCTCCAGCTTGGTGGGCCGTACTGGCGCCAGCAAAAACACCGCCCGAAATCATCAAGCGCATGAACGAAGAAATTAACAAAGTGATGCGCATGCCCGATACCGCCAAAAGGATGGACGCGCAGGGCATCGATGTGGTGGGCGGCACGCCAGAGGCGGCACGTGTATTTATCGAGCGTCAGATGGATGTTTGGGCCAAAGTGGTGAAGGACAACAACATCCAGGCCGATTGAGCGCACCGGCCCGCTGCGCGGGCCTGCGACGCCTTGCTATGGCTCAGGCCCGATTTGCAGCGCGACCAGGATGCGTGCGACCATGTTGTAAGTAGCGATAGCAGTGGTGATTTCGACGATCTGTGTCGGATCGAAATGTGCACGCATGGCCGCGAACAAGGCGTCGCTGACTTTCACGTCCAGCGTCATCTGCGCGGCGTATTGGATGATGATTTTTTCTACTTCACCCAGGACGGCGCTGGTAGGAACCGCGCGCGGATCGGTGTCCACCAATACGCGTAAAGCATCTAGTTCGGCCTGGCTCCCACCGGCGGCGAGAAAATCGGGGGCGTGGTGGTGGTACTCATAATCCGCGCCCGTCAGCAAGGCCACCGTGCAAATGCCCAGCTCGCGCAGTTTGCGGCTGGTGGGCAAGCCAGTACGCACGGCCTTGAGATAGACATTCCATCCCCTGGCGACAGGTTCGCTCCACAGCAAGGCCTTGTCCAGATTGATCAATGCGCCGCCACGGCGCGCAAGAATCGCTTCTACCAAGTCGCTGGGCTGCGGTTTTTGTTCGGGTGTCCAATCGGGTATGCGCATAGGTTTTTGCTCAGTGAGTGCATTGAATAAATTTTGCTTGGCTTGAAGTACTAGCTACTCAGCCTATCGGCGGCGGATTTGAGATGCCCCTTGGCCTGCACCAAAACGCCGGCCTTCCCTAAGCCAAATGCAGGCATATTGGCATACACATTCTCGTAAGTTCCCGAACCGGCCTTATAGGTTTCGTGCCAAATGCCCACCGTGCCGTCGGTACCAATGGCTTTGTTAAAGGCTTGCCACGCCGGCAGATGCGCCGCATCTTTGTTTTTGGCGTAGTCCATCAATTGCTCAATCGAGCGCCAATATTGCACCAGGATGATGGTGCGCGAGAACCACATTTCATGGTGCATCAGCCCTAACTCGGGCTTGCTGTACAACTCCCTGAGCATTTTTGGCATGGCGCCAAAGACTGGCAACAACTTGTGCAGCAGCCAAGGCTTGTTGATACGCATGCCGATGAGAAAAACCACAAAGTCGCCTTCCATCTTTGCAGTCATGCGGTCTTGGTAAATCATAAATACTCCATGTAGAACTAGAAAACGCTTGCCTAGGCGCCTGTAAGGCCTGCCGCCGGACAACATTCAATTATGTCCAGCGCCGGCAAACGCTACGAGACCGGATCGAGACTTCGCCAGCGCGCATAGGCCAGACTTTCGTGTTCTACCGGTAACTGTTGCTTGGCACGCAGGTAATGGTGGGTATAGACGTCCAGGTAGGCGTTCAATGTTTCTGCAGCGCGGGCTTGGCCAGACAGTTCCAGACAAAGCGCAGCCACTTCGCTGGTGCAGAAATGGTCTTCGCGTCGCGCGCGGCGCAACTGGTAACGCGATAGCTGTGCGGGCTGCAAGCTCAGCACCGGAAAACGCTCTAAATAAGGGCTTTTGCGAAACATCTTGCGGGCTTCGGCCCAAGTGCCATCTAACAAGATGAACAAAGGGCGCTTGCCGCTGGCCTTCGCTTCCGGATCAATAGTATGTATCACGCGCGCAGGTGCGGCATATTCCCCGGGAAACACCACATAGGGTTGCCATTGCGGGTCGGCTAGCAGAGCGAGCAAAGCGGGATCTGTTTCAGTGCGCCCCCAGCCGAACGCAAAAGTGTCGACCACCACATCAGCCACCAGCCACCCGGTATTGCTGGGCTTGAGGGCTTCAATATCGCCCATGAGTAAGCACATACCGGCCTGCGTTGGCACGCTCGGGCGTACATCACACATGCAGTGGGTTGGCACTAGGCGACACCCGGCGCAACGCACACCCTTGATGCCACCGCGCGCCAGAAAGGGCTTGGAACTTTGGGCCAGGCGCTCGGTGCGCAAGCGGGCAACAGCATGGGGCGGGCAGGCGGCAAGCGTCATGGGAAGCAGCGGTACGCGCACAAGTGCCTTACGCCTTTTGCCTATCGATTGGGTATATGGGAATGCGCATACCCCAGGATGTCAGACGCCATCCGCCCTAAGACCGGCAGCCATGATCGGTCATTGCCCTGCCGGTAAAGCCTGACGCTGGGGTACCAGGGGCTATCGTCCCGATCCAGCATCCAACGCCAATCGGGCGCGTAAGGCAGCAGTATCCAGGTCGGTTTAGCTAGCGCGCCCGCCAGATGGGCCACGCTGGTATCGACTGAAATCACCAAGTCCACCAGATCGCACAAGGCTGCGGTATCGGAAAAGTCTTGGATATGCGCACCGAAAAAACGAATGGAGCTGGCTTGCATCGCATCCTGGTCTGCGGGCCGTAGCTCCTTTTGCAAGCAGATGTACTCGCAGCTTTGGGGCAAATGGGGAAGTAAAGCGTTCAAAGTCAAACTGCGCTGCAGATCGTTTTTATCGCGCACATTGCCGCTCCACACCAAGCCGATGCGCCGCTTGCTTGGCGGTCCCAGGCGGCGCTGCCAAAGTTCACGCTGGGCTGCGGTGCTGGCCAGATAAGGAGACGGGCTGGGTATATTGGCCAGTTGCGTTTGCAACGCAAGCGGCAAACTCAGCAAGGGGCAGTGGTAGTCAAAATGCGGTAAAGCCGACCCTTTTTCCAACAGCTGCTTGGGGCCTTCCAGGGTTGCAAACAGTGCCAACAATGGTCGCGGAACTTCCAGCAGCACTTGGGCGCCCAGCGCCCTGACGTCCCGGGCATAGCGGCAAAACTGAATGCTGTCGCCCAAGCCCTGCTCAGCGTGCAACAGCACGGTCTTTCCATTGAGGGGTGCGTCGCCCAACCAAAGCGGCTGAGGAAAGTCGCGTTTGCGCGAGCTAAATGTGTCCCGCCGCCAACGCCATTCATAGTGCGCCCAACCCTGCGCAAAATCACCGCACAGCAGCAATTCAATAGCCTTGTTCCAGTAGGCATCCGCATAATCGGGCTCGTTCGCTATGGCAGCGTCGTAGCTTTCTATGGCCTCGGCGCTGCGCTGGAGTTCCTGCAACGCAAGGCCCCGGTTATTCAAGGCATAGGCCCAACCGGGCTGCAGCGTAATCGCAGTGTCGTAACTTGCAAGGGCCGCTTCAAACCGCCCTAAGGCCCGCAGGGCGTTACCCAGGTTGTAATGCGCCTGCGCAAACCTCGGCTGCGCAGCTATTGCACCGGCATAGCTTTGCGCCGCCTCGTCCCAGCGCAATTGATCCTGCAAGACCACGCCCCGGTTATTCCACGCCTGCGCGTAGTCAGGCTGGATGGCAATGGCCTGACTGAAACTGATAATGGCCTCTTCATGGCGCTGCAACTCCTTGAATGCCAAGCCCAAATTGAAATGTGCTGAGGCGTTGAGCGGGTTGTTGTGTACCGAACCGCTGATGAGCTCCGCTGCCAAAGCGTGCTTGCCCGATTGCATGGCCATGGCACCGAGCATGTGTAGGGCATCTGCATGGCCCGGCTGCAGGGCCAGCATGCGCTCATAAGCAGCCCTGGCCTCTTCGAGTTGGCCCTGCTGGTGGTGGGCCAGGCCTTGCTGAAACAAGGCAGCCAGTGCATGGAGGCCTTGCATAGTCTGCTTAAGGGCGTCCAAACGCTAGCGGAAAATGGTTGAGGCGTGGCTTAGCTGTCATAGCGCAATTTTATCGACCCGGCTTTGATCGCTTGACTGTCTTTGCGCATCGGCCCAAAGAGGCGCGACCGCTTGCGCTAGTTGTTATTTAAGCCATTAAACTGTGCCCCGATTTGAATCTCCGCACAAAAGGGTGTCTATGGCAATTTTCGTGACCGGCGGCGCCGGCTTTATCGGCAGTAATTTTGTCCTTGACTGGCTGGCCCAAAGCGACGAATCAGTGGTCAATCTGGACAAACTGACTTATGCCGGTAATTTGCGCAATCTCGATCCGGTCAAAGACAATGAAAACCATTTTTTTGTGCAGGGCGACATTGGGGACAGCGCCTTGGTATCGGCGCTGCTGGCGCGCTACCAGCCCCGCGCCGTACTGAATTTTGCCGCTGAAAGCCATGTGGACCGATCAATCAGCGGCCCCGCAGAATTTATAGATACCAATATCGTGGGTACCTTCCGCCTGTTGGAAGCGGTGCGCGCTTACCGGGCTGGCCTGGCAGAACCCGACGCATCGATGTTCAGGTTTTTGCATGTTTCCACCGACGAGGTCTATGGCTCGCTGGTGCCTGGTGAAGCTGCCTTTAGCGAGTCGCGGCGCTATGAGCCCAACAGCCCCTATTCCGCCTCCAAAGCCGCCAGCGACCACTTGGTGCGCGCCTACCACCATACCTACGGACTGCCGGTGCTCACAACCAACTGCAGCAACAACTACGGTCCGCGGCATTTCCCCGAAAAATTGATCCCGCTGATGATCGTCAACGCATTGGCCGGCAAGCCACTGCCTGTGTATGGCGACGGGCAGCAGATTCGCGACTGGCTGTATGTGAAGGACCATTGCGCTGCGATCCGCGTGGTCTTAGACCGCGGCCGGATCGGTGAAACCTATAACGTGGGTGGCTGGAACGAAAAAGCGAACCTGGACATCGTGCATGCGGTGTGCGCACTGCTGGACGAAATGCAACCGCGCGGCGACGCCAAGCCCTATGCCGACCAAATCAGCTTTGTCACCGACCGCCCAGGGCATGACCGCCGGTACGCGATCGACGCCCGAAAAATCAGCGAAGAACTAGGCTGGAAACCGGCCGAAACCTTTGCCACGGGATTGCGCAAAACCGTGCGTTGGTATTTGGACAACCCTGAGTGGGTAGGGGAAGTCCAATCGGGCGCTTACCGCGACTGGGTGGCCCAGCAGTACCAAGGCGTGGGCGAAGCCGCATGAAAATTCTGCTTCTGGGCCGCAACGGGCAACTGGGCTGGGAATTACAGCGCAGCCTGGCACCCTTAGGCGAGGTGATCGCCTTGTCAAGCCAGGCGCAAGACAACCCGAACCAATGGTGCGGCGACTTAGCCAACCTAGAGGGTTTGCGCCAAACCGTTCGTGCGCTCGTCCCGGACCTGGTCGTCAACGCGGCGGCTTACACAGCGGTGGATAAAGCGCAAACCGAAACTGAAAATGCATATGCCATCAACGCACGGGCCCCCGCCTTGCTAGCCGAAGAAACCCTGCGCCTTGGTGCCTGGCTTGCGCATTACTCGACCGACTACGTGTTTGACGGCAGTGGCCAGCAGCCCTGGCGCGAGACGGATGCTTGCGCGCCGCTGAGCGTCTATGGGGCCAGCAAGCGCCAGGGAGAACTGGAAGTCGCCCGCAACCCCAGGCATCTGATTCTGCGCACCAGTTGGGTGTACGCGGCGCGCGGCAATAATTTCGCCAAAACCATGCTGCGCCTATTCGCCGAGCGCGAGGAATTGCGTGTGATTGACGACCAGATGGGTGCTCCCACCGGGGCGCAATTGCTGGCCGATGTCAGTGCCACGGCCTTGCGCCAGGCTATGGCGCAGCCGGCTCTCGCAGGGCTGTACCACTGCGCAGCAGCCGGCCAAACGAGCTGGCATGGCTATGCCCAATTTGTATTGCAGGAGGCGCGCGCGCTAGGAATGCCGGTCCGAGTGACCCCAGAGCGGCTTGTGCCTATAAAAAGCGCGGATTACCCGGTCGCAGCACCACGCCCCTTGAACTCCAGGCTTGATTGCGCCCGGATTGCCGATGTATTTTCGATACATTTGCCATTTTGGGAGTTGGGGGTGCGCCGGATATTGCAGGAAATTGCTATAACTAAAAACCCATGAAAAATATCAATAATTTAAATCGAAAAGGCATTATTTTGGCGGGGGGCGCGGGTACCCGCCTCTACCCGGCTAGCCAGGTGGTGAGCAAACAGCTGCTCCCAATTTACGATAAACCCATGATTTATTACCCACTCAGTACCCTGATGCTGGCGGGTATTCGCGACATTCTCGTGATCTCCACGCCACAAGATACGCCGCGTTTTTCCCAATTATTGGGGGATGGAAAACAATGGGGCTTGAATCTGCACTATGCGGTACAGGACAGCCCAGACGGACTGGCCCAGGCATTCTTGATTGGAGAGTCATTTTTGCAGGACAGCCCCAGCGCGCTGGTGCTGGGTGACAATATTTTCTACGGTCACGATTTTGCTTCGCTACTGCAATCTGCCAATCAAAAAACTACCGGGGCCACGGTTTTTGCCTATGCCGTACAGGACCCAGAGCGCTATGGCGTAGTGGAATTCGACGCGACTGGGCATGCGATCAGTTTGGAAGAAAAGCCCACAGCGCCGAAGTCGCGCTATGCGGTAACCGGCCTGTATTTTTATGACCAGCAGGTGGTGGACCTAGCGAAGCAAATCAAACCGTCGCCGCGTGGGGAACTGGAAATCACCGACCTGAACCGCCTGTATTTGCAAGCTGGGCAACTGGATGTGCAAACCATGGGCCGCGGCTATGCCTGGTTGGATACCGGCACCCACGAATCCATGCTGGAGGCTGGCCAATTTATTTATACCGTTGAAAAACGCCAGGGACTTAAAGTTGCGGCGCCCGAAGAAATAAGCTGGCGCAATCACTGGATCGACGATGCGCAATTAGAAAAATTGGCCGGCACCTTAGGCAAATCGGAATACGGGCAGTATTTGCTGCGACTGCTCAAGGACAAGGTGTACTGATGCGCGTCACGTCCACTGCCATTGCTGACGTTTTGCTAATGGAGCCGCGGGTATTTAGTGACGCGCGCGGTTTTTTTCTGGAAAGCTATAACGAAAAGGTATTTGCCCAGGCTACCGGCTTGCAAGTGCAATTCGTGCAGGACAACCACTCGCGCTCGCAGCGCCGTGTATTGCGTGGCATGCACTTCCAGTCTGAAAACCCACAAGGTAAATTAGTGCGTGTGGTGGCTGGTGCAGTATTTGACGTTGTTGTCGATATCCGACCCGATTCCCCGACCTATGGCAGTTGGGTTGGTGAAGCGCTCTCCGTGGACAACCAGCGCCAACTCTGGATTCCTCCCGGTTTGGCACATGGCTTTCTGGTGCTCTCTGAAAGCGCCGATTTCCTTTACAAAACCACCGAGTATTACCATCCTGCGTCCGAACGCTGCCTGGCTTGGAACGACCCGACAGTGGCAATTGACTGGCCATTGGAGGACAAACCCCCCTTGGTTTCAGAGAAAGACGCTAAGGGCTTGCGCTTGAACCAGCTTTGAGTGACCCACAAGCCCTCGCCCTCAGCACTGCACAGAGTAGCTCCATGGCAGTCTTGGGCAGGGTATTGCTAGCGTCCGGAAAACTTGATAAAACCGCGCTACAAAAAGCACTGAAAAACGCCCCGGGTAATCGCAAAAGTCTGGTTGCGGAATTGGTCGACTCGGGTGCCATGCGTTCGCTGGATGTGGCGCAGGTTTTAGCCCAGGCCTTCGCCGCGCCTTTGCTCGACCTTTCTGCGATCCAGCTCGCTGCGCTACCTGACAAACTGCTAGACGAGCGAATTTGCCAGGCGTACCAGCTTTTAGTGCTGAGCAAACGCAAGCATGCATTGGTGATAGCCACCGCCGATCCGTTCAACCAGGAAGCGGTAGAAAAAATCAAATTTGCAACCCAAAGCAATGTGGACTGGGTAGTCGTTGAATATGACAAATTGGTCTTAGCCTTGCAAGCGGAAACGTCGGTCGCCACCAACCCCTTGTACGCTGGTTTTGGCGCCAGCGATTTCGAAGGACGAGAATTTATAGAGACCAGCGATACGCCCAACCCCACAGAAAATGAAATCGACGATTCGCCAGTGGTGCGTTTTGTGCAAAAAATATTGCTTGATGCGGTGCGCATGGGGGCATCAGACTTGCATTTTGAACCTTATGAATTTTCCTACCGCGTGCGTTTTCGTATTGACGGTCATTTGCGTGAAATTGCCAGCCCGCCACCAGCCATAAAGGAAAGACTGGCTTCACGCATTAAGGTAATTTCGCGTATGGATATTTCAGAAAAGCGTGTGCCGCAAGACGGGCGCCTGAAACTGAAAATTTCGCGCGACAAAACCATCGACTTGCGTGTCAGTACCTTGCCTACGCTGTTTGGCGAAAAATTGGTGATCCGCATTTTGGATCCGAGCACTGCCAAATTAGGCATCGATGCATTGGGCTATGAGGAAGCCGAAAAGCAGCGATTACTGCGGGCTATCGCACGGCCCGATGGCATGATTTTGGTGACCGGCCCCACCGGCTCGGGCAAGACGGTGTCGCTCTATACCTGCTTAAACCTACTGAATCAGCCAGGCGTAAATATCGCTACCGTCGAGGATCCGTCAGAAATCAACATGCCTGGCGTGAACCAGGTGGACGTGAACGACAAGGCGGGGCTGACCTTTGCCGCCGCGCTCAAATCCTTTTTACGGCAAGACCCGGACATCATCATGGTGGGCGAAATCCGTGATCTGGTGACTGCTGACATTGCCATGAAAGCCGCCCAGACCGGGCACCTGGTGCTCTCCACGCTGCACACCAACGACGCGCCCACCACGCTTACACGTTTGCGCAATATGGGCGTGCCAGCCTTCACTATTGCAGCCAGCGTGATGTTGATCAGCGCACAACGCTTGGCCCGCCGTCTGTGTGTCCAATGCAAAGAAGCCTTCGATCTGCCAAACGAAACCTTGCTGGAATCGGGATTCAAGCAAGAAGATATAGACGGCAGCTGGAAGCCCTACCGAGCGGTGGGCTGTAGTGCATGCAACCATGGCTACAAAGGGCGGGTGGGCATCTACCAGGTGATGCCCTTGTCCGACGCGATTCAAGCCATTATTTTGCGTGACGGCTCGGCTATGGAAATCGCGGCACAGGCCGAGCGCGAGGGTGTGAAAACGCTGCGCGCATCCGGTTTGACTAAAGTGAAGCTGGGTTTAACCTCCTTGGAGGAAGTACTCGCGCTGACCAATGGGTGATAGAAGGAGGACATAAAAATGCCAACACAAAGAATGTCAGACGCCGCCAACACAGCTGTCCCAGACACGGTATTCAAATGGAAAGGGATGGACCGCAGGGGTCAGTACCTTCAAGGCGAGTTACGCGCCACCAGCAAAGCGGCCGCAAGGGCGGCATTGCGCAGGCAAGGCATTCGGCCAAGCGCCGTGTCCAAGCCGCTTTTTTACATGGCACAGGGCATCCAAGCTAAGGAGATAGCACTCTTTACGCGCCAACTCTCCACAATGATCCAAGCAGGCATCCCGCTGCTACAGTCATTTGAGATCGTCGCACAGAGCAGCAGCAACCCTTCCATGGGCCGTATGGTCAATGCCATCCGCAGCGACGTTCAGACCGGCTCGTCCCTGAGCGCCGCATTTCGCAGGCACCCCCGGCAATTTGATGCACTCTATTGCAATTTGGTAGCTGCCGGTGAATCCGCGGGTATTTTGGACAGCTTGCTCGACCGCCTGGCGCTGTATATGGAAAAAACCGAGGCCCTCAAGGCCAAGATCAAGTCCGCCCTCACCTACCCGATAGCCGTACTGGCGGTCGCAGCTACCGTGGTGGCGGTAGTAATGCTCTTTGTCGTTCCCGCTTTCAAGCAAGTTTTCGCGTCCTTGGGCAGCGAGTTACCGGGCCCGACGCTAATGGTCATTGCCTTCAGTGAGTTTTTCGTCCATTACTGGTTTTTGATTTTTGGTGGCTTGCTAGGCGGATTTATTTTTCTTGCCCGCGCCATTCGTTCCAATGAAAAACTGCAGGCCCAGCGCGACCGGCTGCTACTTAAGTTGCCTGTGTTTGGCAATGTAATCCGCAAATCCTGTGTTGCACGCTGGACGCGCACGCTGGCGACCTTGTTCGCTGCGGGCGTGCCCTTGGTCGAGGCGCTGCAATCGGTAGGCGGCGCCTGCGGCAATGCGGTTTACCTGAACGCCACCGCACGGATTCGCCAACAAGTATCCTCGGGGGCATCACTGAGCGCAGCCATGACCCAAACCAACTTGTTTCCTCCTATGGTGCTGCAAATGTGCGCTATTGGCGAGGAGTCCGGCTCCATAGACTTCATGCTGGGTAAAGCGGCTGATTTTTTTGAATCCGAGGTGGACTCGACGCTTGCAGGCATATCCAACTTGATGGAGCCCCTCATCATTGTCTTCCTCGGAACCCTTATTGGCGGGCTGGTCGTGGCTTTGTACCTGCCGATGTTCAATATCGGACAGGCGCTCTGATGCAGTCCGCCCTCGCAGAGCCGGCCCTCGTCTTGCTAGGTTTACTGGGCTTGCTGGTCGGCAGTTTTCTCAACCTAGTCATCTACCGATTACCCAAAATGATGGAACGCCAATGGACGGCCGATGGTGCGCAGGCTTGGGGTCAAGCAGCACCGCCTATGGAACCATTTAACCTCATAGTCCCGCGCTCCACTTGCCCGCATTGCGCTGCCGGCATTGCCTGGTACGACAACATCCCACTTTTAAGCTATGGCTTGCTGCGCGGCCGCTGCCGACATTGCCAAGCAAGCATCGGTCTGCGCTACCCGATGGTGGAGTTAGGCACCGCGCTGCTCTTTGCATTTTGCGGCTGGCGTTGGGGCCTGGGAGCCGCCGCTATGGCCTGGTGCGCCTGGATGGCAGGCATGCTTACTCTGGCACTCATTGATTGGGACAGCACCCTCTTGCCCGATGTCATCGTGCTGCCCTTGCTGTGGCTTGGACTCATCGGTGCCAACTTGCAATGGACTGGCGTCAGCTTGGAACAAGCGCTGTGGGGTGCAGTGGCCGGTTACCTCAGCTTGTGGTCGGTCTATTGGGTTTTTAAAATCGTGACGGGAAAAGAAGGCATGGGTTATGGAGATTTCAAGCTGCTGGCCTGCCTGGGCGCCTGGTTTGGCTGGCAGGCCCTGGTTCCCATCATCCTGATGTCCTCCGTCATGGGCGCTGTTGTTGGCATAGTGCTCAAACTCAAGCAAGGTTTGCGCGAGGGCGGGGTGTTGCCCTTCGGTCCATTTCTGGTGGGGGCGGGCTTGGCATGCCTGTTCGCCCATCCATTGGGCTTCACGCTGCGCGTGCCATGAGCAGTACCGCCACAATGCGTTTGGGTGTTACTGGCGGCATCGGTAGCGGTAAAAGTACGGTCTGCGGGCTGCTGGCCAAAAAAGGCATTCCCCTTATTGATGCGGACGCGATCTCCCGCGCCTGCACCGCACCCGGCGGAGCCGCCCTGCCCGCCATTGCCCAGGCCTTTGGCGAGGCGGTATTTGAGGCGCCGGGCATACTGAACCGCGATGCCATGCGTGCCCTGGTTTTTGACGACGCGCCGGCGCTTGCCCAACTCCAAGCCCTGTTGCACCCCCTGATTGCGGCCGAAATTGAACGTCAGGCCGCCCAAGCACAGGCTTCGTCGCCGCCGTGTATCGCTTTTGATATTCCACTTTTGGTGGAGTCCAAGCGTTGGCGCCCGGTACTTGACAGAGTGCTGGTGATTGACTGCCAAGCACAAACACAAATAGACCGGGTTGTACAACGTAGCGGCTTGACACCGCAAAACGTGCAAAAAATCATGGCAGCACAAAGCAGCCGAGCTGCCCGGCTGCAATGCGCCGACTTTGTTTTATTCAACGAATCCGTGACAATTGATGAGATTGACAAGTTATTGCCCGCAATATTCCCCTTCTTGGAGATATCATCCCGCCACTGGAAAAATAGCGCGTGATCCTGTACGAATATCCGTTTAACGAAAAAATTCGCACCTATCTGCGTTTGGAGCACCTGTTTTCGCGGCTTTTTACGCTTCAGGAGCGCCTGGACCCCCTGGACCACCATTTCGCGCTGATCACCCTGTTTGAAATTCTCAACGTAGGCGCACGCGCTGACTTGAAAACCGACGTCGTCAAAGACCTGGATCGCCAGCGCCAGACCATGCTGGCCTACCGTGGCAACCCGGCTATTGCCACCGATGTGCTCGAGCGACTGCTGGCGCAACTCGAAGAATGTTTTGTCGCCCTGACCAACGCATCAGGCAAATTTGGCCACGAACTGGGTGAAAACGACTGGCTCAAAAGCCTGCGCAGCCGCACCAGTATCCCTGGCGGTACCTGCGAATTTGATTTACCCGCCTATTACGCCTGGCAAAAACTGGGTGACCAGCGCCGCCAAAATGACTTGCGCGAATGGATTTCTAGCCTGGTGCCTTTGTTCAACGGCATCCACTTGCTACTGGGCCTGCTGCGTGACTCAGGCGCACCGCAAAAAATGGTGGCGCTTAGTGGGCAGTTCCAGCAAAACCTGCCGCAAGGCCGCACCTTTCAGCTGCTGCGCCTGTCACTCGATCCCATGCTGGGCGCCATCCCGGAAATCAGCGCCAACCGTCTGGTGGCCTCCATCCGCTTTGTTCGCCATGAAGCCGATGGCAAGCTTTACAGCAATAGCGCCGACACCCCGTTTGACCTGACCCTGTGCGCCTGAGAGCAGGCGCTCGCCCATGTCAGAGAGCCCTGCGGTGCCAGAAAAAATCGTTACATGCCCCCAGTGCAAGGGCGACAGCGTGTATTCGCCGCGCAATGCCTATCGCCCGTTTTGCAGCGAGCGCTGCAAAAATCTAGACCTGGGGGCTTGGGCTAGCGAGTCCTTTCGGGTGCCTGCGCCAGAGCAGTTGGCAGACGACACACCATCGCGGCACCTGCAATAAGACGACCTAGCTCAAAGGGCCTGCCCGGCCCCTTGTTCATCGGCCAACCAGGCCAATACCGGCAAGGCCCCAGGTAAAACGGGTTCAACTTGAACGGGCAACTCCTGCCATTGCGCGTGCTGCCCCTCGCGCATCACCAACTCCCCGGACCAGTCCAGCACCTTGAAAAAATGCAGGCGCACCAGGGCGTGCGGATAGTCCACCACCTGCATCTGCCAAGCTTGGCAACGCAGCACCTGGATACCTAACTCTTCATACAACTCACGCGTCAAGGCCTGCTCCAGCGATTCTTGCGGCTCCACTTTGCCACCGGGAAATTCCCAGTAACCGGCGTAGGCTTTGCCCGCCGGACGCGAAGTCATCAAAAAGTTGCCATTGGCTTGCAGCAGCACGCCCACCGCAACTTCGGTCAAGGGCCGGTCCGTGCCGCCGGTGCGGGCTACATGGCCGTCGGCCACCCGGTCCACCGACACCTGGCTCATGCCACTGCGCCCGGGTCCTGCCGGCCGGCAAAGTCTTTGGCAAATTGCCAGGCCACACGCCCACTGCGCGAAGCGCGCTCGAGCGCCCAGATCAAGGCCTCTTCGCGCCAGTGGCTGCGCCTAGCGGTATCGACAGCCAATGCATCCAACCATTGGGCCACGATGGTGAGGTATTCATCTTGGGTGAAGGGGTAAAAACTGACCCACAAGCCAAAGCGCTCGGACAGGGATATCTTTTCTTCCACCACCTCGCCCGGGTGCACTTCGCCACTTTCGGTATGCTGGTAGCTCAGGTTCTCGGCCATGTACTCGGGCAGCAAATGGCGCCGGTTGCTGGTGGCATAAATCAAAACATTGGCCGAGGTTTCCGACACCGACCCGTCGAGCACCGACTTGAGCGCTTTGTAACCCGCCTCACCTTGGTCAAAACTCAGATCGTCGCAAAAAACGATGAATTTTTCAGCACGCCGCGACAGGATATCCACCATGTCCGGCAGATCCATCAAATCCGCTTTATCCACCTCGATTAGGCGTAGCCCTTGGGCGCTGTAGGTGTTCAGGCAAGCGCGCACCAGCGAAGACTTGCCGGTTCCCCGCGCGCCTGTCAGCAGCACGTTATTGGCAGTTTTTCCTTGGACAAACTGCTCGGTGTTGCGGCGGATTTTTTCTTTTTGGATATCGATTTCTTTGAGGTCGTCCAGTCGCATCGCCCCGACCTGGCGCACCGCGCTGACATAACCTTGGCCCGAGACGCGCTTGCGGTAGCGAAAGGCTATGGCACTGTCCCAATCAGGCTGCTCAATATCCAGACGCAGCGCCGCTTCCACCCGATCCATAAAGCGTTCGGCACGCGCCAAAAACGGCCCCAAAAGCTGCTGATCTTGCATATATGCGGCTTTCTTAAGACCGGTAATCCGCGTTGATGCTCACGTATTCATGGCTCAGGTCGCAGGTCCAGACCGTGTGGCTGGCCTGGCCGCGACCCAATGTCACGCGCACCAAAATTTCGCTTTGCTTCATGACACGTTGGCCGTCGGCTTCCTGGTACGACGGGTTGCGCCCGCCACGGCTTGCTATATGCACATCGTCCAAATACAACTCAATGCCCTCGGTGTCCAGGTCCGCAATGCCGGCATAACCGACGGCCGCCAGTATGCGGCCCAGGTTGGGGTCGCTAGCAAAAAACGCAGTTTTCACCAAAGGCGAATGCGCTATGGCATAGGCGACAAGACTGCATTCCTCGGCGGTGGCGCCACCATCCACCTGCACGGTAATGAATTTGGTCGCCCCTTCGCCATCGCGCACAATGGCCTGCGCCAATTGCAAAGCTACCTTGAGCAATCCCTGGTACAAAGCCTGGCCTTCGGGACTGTCCAAGTCGCTAATGGTTGCATTCCCCGCCTTGTGCGTAGCCACCAGCACCAAGGAGTCATTGGTGGAGGTATCGCCATCGACCGTAATGCGGTTAAAGCTGGCTTGGGCCAGCGCTTTGGCCAGCGGCTGTAGCAAGTTGGGCGCCACGCAGGCATCGGTAGCGATATAGCCCAGCATGGTCGCCATATTGGGCCGGATCATGCCTGCGCCCTTGCTGATACCGGTGATGCTGATAGTTTTACCTTGGACCATGACTTGCGTGCCAAAGGCCTTGGGCACGGTGTCGGTCGTCATGATGCCCTGGGCGGCGGCCAGCCAGTTGTCTACTTGGGCAGCGGCGATGGCCGCATCCAAACCAGCAATGATGCGCTCTGCGGGCAGCGACTCCATGATCACGCCGGTGGAAAAGGGCAGCACTTGTGCAGCCTCAATGCCCAGTCGCTGGGCCAGCGCTTCGCAGGTGCTGCGCGCACGCGCCAGGCCATCGGCACCGGTACCCGCATTGGCGTTGCCCGTGTTGATGAGCAAGGCGCGGATGGCGGCGCCCGAGGCCAAATGGCTTTGACATATTTGCACCGGTGCGGCGCAAAAGCGGTTGGACGTAAATACCGCACCCACACTGGCGCCGGCATCGAGCAAAAAAAGCGTCAGGTCTTTGCGGCCTACTTTTCGAATGCCAGCCTCGACCACGCCGATGCGCAGGCCGGCGATGGGCAACAAATCCGCCGGATTCGGGGGGGCTAAATTAACAGGCATGGTGGGACCTCAGGCTAGTCTTCCATGGCAGTGTTTGAATTTTTTGCCACTGCCGCAGGGGCAAGGCTCGTTGCGTCCGACACGCGACATAGCGGCGCTGGCTTGGGGCAAACCCAGCTCGGCCAGGGACACGGTTTCAGGCTCGCCGGTTTCGGTGGGCGCGGTGTAGGTGAGGTTGCTCAGCGTCTCGCCCTTGGCCTCCAAGGCCTGAGCGGCCTCGTCCAGCTGCTCGGCCGATTGGATGCGCACGGTCATCAAAATCTTGGTGACTTCATTCTTTACCGAGTCCAGCATCTGACCAAACAATTCGAAAGCTTCCCGTTTGTATTCCTGCTTGGGCTGCTTTTGCGCATAACCGCGCAAATGGATTCCCTGACGCAAATAGTCCAGCGAACTCAAGTGGTCGCGCCACTGGCTGTCAATGGTTTGCAATAAAACCATGCGCTCAAACTGCGTAAAGCCGCTCATGCCTATGTGCTCCACCTTGGCGGCAAAAGCCGCATCGGCCGCCTCCAGCACCAAATTGACAATGTCCTCGTCGCCAATCGCACTGGCTGCGCTCACACGGCCGACCAGGTCCAGGCTGATGCCCCAATCGTCAGCCAATTGGCGTTGCAGTCCCGCAATATCCCACTGCTCTTCCACCGACTCCAAAGGCACAAAAGAACGCACCAGATCGTCAAAACTGCCGCGGCGCAAGGAGGCGATTTGGGCGCTCAAATCCTGCGCGTCCAAAATCGCATTGCGCTGCTGGTAAATGACTTTACGCTGGTCGTTGGAGACATCGTCGTAATCGAGCAACTGCTTGCGCATATCAAAATTGCGCGCCTCGACCTTGCGCTGCGCACTCTCGATACTGCGTGTGACCATGCCCGCCTCGATCGCCTCGCCCTCGGGCATGTTCAGCCGGTCCATGATGGCTTTGACGCGTTCACCGGCAAAGATGCGCATCAAGGCATCATCCAGACTCAGGTAAAAACGCGAAGAGCCGGGGTCACCCTGGCGTCCCGAGCGACCGCGTAGCTGGTTGTCGATACGGCGCGACTCATGGCGCTCGGTAGCGATGATGCGCAAGCCGCCCAGCTTGGTGATGTTTTTGTGGTCGATGTCCCATTGCGCACGCAGCTCGGCTTCGCGCGTGGCGCGCGTAGCGTCATCCAGCGAATCGTCAGCGCGCATACCCTCGACTGCTTTTTCCACATTGCCGCCCAGCACAATGTCGGTACCGCGTCCGGCCATATTGGTAGCGATAGTGATCATTTGGGCACGTCCGGCCTGCGCTACGATGTCAGCCTCGCGCGCATGTTGCTTGGCGTTGAGCACCTGGTGCGGCAGCTTCTCAGCCGTGAGCAAATTCGAAATAATTTCGGAGTTCTCGATTGAGGTCGTGCCCACCAATACAGGCTGCCCGCGCCCATAGCATTCGCGTATGTCGTCTATCGCCGCCTTGTATTTTTCAGCGGTGGTTTTGTACACCCGATCGAGCTGATCGTCACGGCGACTAGGGCGATTCGGGGGAATCACCATGGTCTCCAGACCGTAAATTTCCTGAAACTCATAGGCCTCAGTGTCTGCCGTACCCGTCATACCCGAAAGCTTGCCGTACAGGCGGAAATAGTTCTGGAAAGTGATGGAGGCCAGGGTTTGGTTTTCGGCCTGAATCGCCACACCCTCTTTGGCCTCCACCGCCTGGTGCAGGCCTTCGCTCCAGCGCCGCCCGGTCATCAAGCGACCGGTAAATTCATCCACGATCACGATCTCACCCTCTTGCACCACATAGTGCTGGTCCCGGTGGTACAAATGGTTGGCGCGCAAAGCCGCATACACATGGTGCATCAGGCTGATGTTGGCCGGGTCATACAAGGAAGAGCCTGCCGGAATCAGGTTCAGGCCCGCCAACAAACGCTCGGCGCTTTCATGGCCTTGCTCGGTAAGGAATACTTGCTGGGATTTCTCATCCAGCGTAAAGTCGCCCGGGGTAATCACGCCTTCGCCGGTGCGCAAATCCAACTCGCCCTCCTGGCGCTTGAGCGCAGGAATCACGGTGTTGATAGCCACGTACATGGCGGTGTGGTCTTCGGCCTGGCCGCTGATGATCAGTGGCGTGCGCGCCTCGTCGATCAAAATGGAGTCGACCTCGTCCACGATGGCGAAATTGAGGCCGCGCTGCACCCGGTCTGCGACCTCGTACACCATGTTGTCGCGCAGGTAGTCAAAACCGTATTCGTTGTTGGTACCGTAGGTGATGTCCGACCCGTAAGCGGCCTGTTTGTCGGCGCGCGGCGCCTGCGGAGTATTGACCCCCACGCTCAAGCCCAAAAATCCGTAGAGCTGCCCCATCCAGCGCGCATCACGCCCAGCCAGGTAGTCGTTGACCGTCACCACATGCACGCCTTTCCCGGTCAAGGCGTTCAGGTACACCGGCAAAGTTGCCGTCAAGGTCTTGCCCTCACCGGTGCCCATTTCTGCTATCTTGCCGTGGTGCAGCGCCATGCCACCCATCATCTGCACGTCAAAGTGGCGCATTTTCATGACCCGCTTGGCACCTTCACGCACCACAGCAAAAGCCTCGGGCAAGATGGCGTCCAAACTCTCGCCACCTGCCACGCGGGCCTTGAATTCGCTCGTTTTACCGCGCAAGGCCTCGTCACTCAAGCCCTCGTACTGCGGCTCCAGCGCGCTGATACGCGCGACGCTAGTGCGGTACTGCTTGAGCAAGCGGTCATTGCGGCTTCCAAATAACTTGGTGAGAAAGGAGAGTGGCATCGGTAGATAGTCCGCCCTGTGAGCCCTGAGTGCTCACAGAACAGCGCAGTGGTAGTCCGTTGTGGATGATGTGAAAGCGTTAAGGCTGCGCAAAATGCGCCGCATACCCGCCCTGGCTGAATCGACGATTTTAGCGTTTCGCTGTCTTGTCGGTCTCGCCGCGGCCCAGGGCCAAGAATTTCTGCGGATCCTGCGCTACGCCGCGCACCAAGACCTCAAAATGCAAGTGCGGGCCGGTGGAGCGCCCCGTATTGCCCACCTCCGCCATTTTTTGGCCGCGTTTGATCAAGTCACCTTTTTTGACAAAGCTGCGCGAAAGATGGGCGTAGCGCGTCAACACCTCATTGCCGTGGTCCACCTCAATCACGTTTCCATAGTGGGCTTGCACCTCTTGGGTCACCACTACACCGCCTGCTGCCGAGAGCACCGTGGTGCCAACGGGCGCCGGAAAATCCAGACCCTGGTGCAAGGCGCTCATGCCGGTAAACGGGTCGATGCGCCAGCCAAAACCCGAACCGGTGCTGACCTCAGGCACAGGCATTTGCGTGGGAATCATCAGTTTCTTGATCTTTTGCTCGAATAAGCGCGACTCAATCGCCGTCATCAGGTCATTGCGTGCACTGGTATCGACCTCGATATGGTCCATGACGGTCTGCAACTCTTGCAGGTTCATGTTGCGCCCGGCCACCAGCGTGCCGCCGCGACCAGGCGTGGTACGCACTTGCGCCGGATCCAGGCCCGCCAGGCCAGAGACGCGCTCGGCCAGTGACTCCATTTGCATCAATTTGGCCTGCATCTCGCCCATGCGCTTGGCCAGCACCTCGATGTTTTCGCGCACATACCGGTCACGCTGGTCAAACTCGTCCTTAACGACCAAGCGCATCACCTGGCTGATGACGGGCCAACCTTCGCGCGCACCTTTGAGCAAAATCCAATGGTAAATAACGGCAGAGACCAGAGTCACCGCAATGAAAAACCCTGCCAAGGCCAGCGCAACGCCGCCCGGGCTGGTCTGCAGCACATAACTACGCGAGAGCCTGGGATCCGTGATAATCAATTGCATACGCTATCCCCCTATTTATTTCGATGCGCCGCTCCAACACCTCGTTTTCGGTGCTCCAAGCCAGCATGGACTCGCCCACGCTGGCCCGCTTGGTGGACTTAAGTGCCCAATCCAGCGCTTGCTTGCGCTGCATCAACACCTTGCTCCCCCCCGGATTGCGCCCGGGCGTGCAGGCCGGGCCCATCGAAGGCCAGGTTTGGTGCCTGCTGGTGGAGTCCACAGCCATTGCCGCCAAATTGCGCCAATTGCAACCCAGTCTGCTGGAGCGCCTTGCCCGCGGGGGTCACGATATTACCGCGATTCGCCTCAAGGTCCGTGCAGCGAGTGCCCGCCCAGCCGCCAAAGCTTAGCTGAGCCTAGGTTAGCTGCCAAAGCGCAATCCAATGACGGTATCGCGCAAGGCGCTAGCAAATTCGCGCCGCTGACGGCCCTGGGCGCTTTGCCCTGGAGCGCAGCGCAGCACGGCGCGCAGCGGCGGCGCGCATACCGTGCGCCACGCAGAGTCAAGCAGCGTCTCATCACCCACATAGCAAGGCGCAAAACTGGGCGCCCCACTGGCGGCGTCTTCAAAAAGCAGGCCCAGCGCCTGCACCGGCGCATCGGCCACAATCGCCGCTTGCAATAAATTGGCGTGAAAGGGCAAAACCGTGCTGCCATCACCGGTAGTGCCCTCGGGGAAAAAGGCCAGCACATCGCCCTGCCGCAAGGCCTGCGCCATTTGGTGCACCACCCGCGAAGCGTCGCGGCGCGAGGCCCGGCTGATGTACAAGGTACCCCCGCCGCTGGCCAGCGTGCCCAGCACCGGCCAGTTGCGGATATCGTCCTTGGAAATAAAGCGGCAATGCACCGCAGCATGCAAAACAGCAATATCCAGCCAGGAAATATGGTTGCACACCAACATCAAGGGGCCTTGCTGCAGCAACTGCCCTTCGATGCGCAACTGCAAACCCAAAATAGCCAGCATGGCTTGCGACCAGTCCTGCACCGCTTGGTCACGCCGCGCTTGCGACCACCCCGGAAAACGCCAGCGGATGGTCAGCCACCCCCGCAGCAGATGTACGAGCAGACGCACAAGGCGCCAGGCACCGCGCAGTTTGGAGGGCGTGAGCACCGCGCGGGATCGGCCGGTTTAGTGAAGAACCATGCCCGGCGCGTGGTAGGCCAGACGGCCAGCGACCAGGGTGGCACGTACTTGGCCAGGCAATTCATAGCCGCCAAAAGGCGTGTGCTTGCTCTGACTGCGCAGCGCGGATGGCTGCACCGTCCAGGCCGCCTGCGGATCGAACACGCAGATATCGGCCTTGGCGCCTACCGCTAGGCGACCCATGCCGCCTTGGTTTGTAACCTGGCCCGCTGCCAGCACATCGGCACTGCGATGCGTCACGCAGGCCAAGGCCTGCACCAGTGGCAGTTTGCTGTCGCGTGCCCACTTAAACGCCAGACTGAGCAACAACTCCAATCCGGTGGCGCCGGGCTCGGCCTCGGCAAATGGGAGTTCTTTTTCATCGGCGCCGACCGGCATATGGTCCGATACCAGCGCGTCGATGGTGCCGTCTTGCAGCGCCTGGCGCAAAGCCTCGCGGTCGCGCTGCTGGCGCAACGGCGGATTGAGGCGGGTGCGGCTATCAAAGTAGCCCACATCCATATCTGTCAGGTGCAGAGAGTTGATGCTTACATCACCGGTTACCGGCAATCCCTCTGCCTTGGCCTGACGCAGCAACTGCGCACCGGCCGCGCTGCTCAAACGGCAGATATGCACGCGCGCACCGGTGGCGCGCACCAGCTCAAAAATCGTGTGCAAGGCGATGGTCTCGGCGGCCACCGGCACGCCACTCAAGCCCATGCGGGTGGCTAGCGGACCACTGGCAGCGACGCCCTTGCCCAAATGCAATTCCTGCGGACGCAGCCATACCGTGTAGCCAAAAGACCGCGCGTATTGCATGGCGCGCATCAACACCTGGGTGTTAGCGATGCCGACCTCAGCCTGGCTAAAACCCACACACCCGGCTTCGCTCAGTTGCAGCATCTCGGTCAGCACTTCGCCCTTGAGGCCACGGGTTAACGCGCCCAGCGGCAGTACCCGCGCCTGGTGCAAGCTTTGCGCCCGAAAGCGCAGCATTTCTACCAGGCCAGGCTCGTCGAGCACCGGGTCAGTATCGGGCGGGCAAACCAAGCAGGTCACACCGCCTGCCACGGCTGCAGCCAACTCGGAGGCGAGCATGCCTTCGTGCTCATGGCCGGGTTCGCGCAAGCGTACGGCCAAGTCCACCAATCCGGGCATGACGATGCAACCTTGAGCGTCCAAGGTTTGCGTGGCCACAAAATCTGCGGGTATCTGGCCCATCGCAAGCACGCGCCCGTCGGCAATCGCCAGTTCGCCCGGCGTATCCATACCGCTGGCCGGGTCGAGTAAGTGTCCGTTGCGGATCAGTAGGTTCATGGCGCGGCTCTCATGCTTCATTGCCCGCTACGATGCCCATCACCGCCATGCGCACTGCGATGCCGAATGTGACTTGCGGCAGGATCACGCTTTGCGTGCCGTCGGCCACGGTGGAATCGATTTCCACGCCGCGGTTAATCGGGCCCGGATGCATCACGATGGCATCGGGTTTGGCCAGGGCCAGCTTCTCTGCAGTCAGGCCAAAACTCTTGAAATACTCATGGCTGGAAGGCAGCAAAGCGCCGTTCATGCGCTCGTTTTGCAGGCGCAGCATGATGATGACGTCGCAGCCCTTGATACCTTCTTCCAGGGTGTTAAAAACGCGCACGCCCATGTTGGCCATGTCGCTGGGCACCAAGGTGCGCGGGCCGACTACGCGCACCTCGGCACAGCCCAGCGTGGTCAGCGCATGGATGTCTGACCGCGCCACCCGCGAATGCAAGACATCGCCCACGATGGCAACGGTTAAATTCGTAAAGTCTTTTTTGTAATGCCGGATGGTGTACATGTCCAGCAAGCCTTGGGTGGGGTGGGCATGGCGGCCGTCCCCAGCATTGACGACATGCACATGCGGCGCCACATGCTGCGCGATCAAATAGGGTGCGCCCGATTCGCTGTGCCGCACCACAAAAATATCGGCGGCCATGGCGCTGAGGTTGGCTATGGTATCGAGCAAGGATTCGCCTTTGGACGCCGAGGAGCGGGCGATGTCCAGATTGATAACATCGGCCGATAAGCGCGTGGCCGCGATTTCAAAAGTGGTGCGCGTGCGCGTGCTGTTTTCAAAAAACAAATTAAATACACTTTTGCCGCGCAGCAGCGGAACTTTTTTCACCTCGCGGTCGCTCACCGATACAAACTGCGCCGCCGTGTCCAGGATATGCGTCAGTGTTTCGCGCGACAGCCCTTCGGTGGAAAGCAGGTGAATCAGCTCACCGTGCTGGTTGAGTTGCGGATTGCGCCGGTGCAACATTGCTTATTTTTCTTTCACATCAAAGCTGAAAGCACCCGCCGCATCGCGCGCCAGGGCCAGCGACTGGCCGGCATCCAAGCTCACCCGCGCAGCGGCAAAGTCGGCCTGGATCGGTAGCTCGCGCCCGCCACGATCTACCAGCACTGCCAGGCGCACGCTGGCCGGGCGGCCATAGTCAAACAATTCATTGGTAATCGCACGTATGGTGCGCCCGGTGTAGAGCACATCGTCCAGCACCACCAAATGCGCGTCCTTTATTTCAAAGGGCAAATGCGTTTTGCCACTGGCCGCTAAGCCACGCTTGGCAAAGTCGTCACGGTGCATGGCCGAAGAAATCGTGCCAAATGCGCCGGCAAGGCCTAAGTCTTTGTGCAAACGCTCGGCCAGCCAGGCGCCGCCCGAAGTGATGCCGACCAATCGGCTATCAGTCTGGCATAGCAGGCGCACGCCGCGCAGCAGCTCCAGGTACAGGGCTTCGGCATTAAGAACCAGGGTCATGGCGGCAAGCTCCGCAAAAACTGCTCCAGGATGATGCAGGCCGAAGCCGCATCGGCATCTTTGGCGCCGCCGGCCAGAGCTTCGGTGGTGCTGTAGCGCTCGTCCACCTCGAACACCGGCAGGCCGAATCGGCCCCGCAACTGGCGTACAAATTTTTGCGCGCGCAGCGTATTGTCGTGGTGTGCGCCATCCGGGTGGTAAGGCACGCCCACCACCAAGCCCTGGGGCTCCCATTCCTTGAGACGCAGCGCTATTTGGGCAAAGCGCGCATCGCCTGAAACGCTGATCGTGGCCTGTGGCTGCGCGGCGCCCAGCATGCGGCTTCCCACCGCCACCCCGGTGCGCCGGGTACCAAAATCAAAAGCCATAAAGCGCTGCAAATCCGCCGGTACCGCCTTGGCCTGTGAAGGCGGCAGCAGCTCAGCGGGCGCGGGCATGGCCAGCGCGTTCATGCGTGACCCGCCTGCGGAGCGATCATCCAGGCCTTCAAACCCAGCAAGTCCAGCGCGCGCTCATAGCGCTGGTTGACTGGAGTATCAAAAATAATGCTTTTCTCGGCATCCACCGTGATCCAGCTGTTGCGCATCAGCTCGCTCTCCAACTGGCCTTCGCCCCAGGACGCATAGCCCAGCGAAACCAGCACTTTGCTAGGCCCTTGCCCTGTGGCCAGGGCTTCGAGCACGTCGCGCGAGGTCGTCATGGCCAGGCCGCCGGGGATGACCATGCTGGAGGCATAACTGGCGCCGGGCGATACATCGGAGGCGCCGGACAATGCCTCGTGCAGCACAAACCCGCGCTCTTCGTGCAGTGGGCCGCCTTGCAGCACCGCCTGATCGGCCAGATCGGCCCGCTGCAAAGACAAATCGACTTTGCCAAACAAGTCCGCCAAATTGATTTCAGAGGGCTTGTTGATGATCAGTCCCAGCGCGCCACGCGGGCTGTGGTCGCATAAATAGACCACGCTTTTGGAGAAAAGTCCGTCTTCCAAGCCCGGCATCGCGATCAAAAAATGGTGCGTGAGGTTGGTGGATGCAAAATCGCCGGACATAAAACTATTTTAGCGACAGGCATGCAAAGCACTTATTCCTCCGGCCTGGTCTGGCTACGCCGCGATTTACGTCTGACGGACAACGCCGCCTTGGCCGCAGCCCTGCAATCCTGCACGCAAGTGCATTGCGTTTTTATTCTGGATCGCGCAATTTTGGATCGCTTGCCGCGCGCGGATCGCCGGGTGGAGTTCATCCGCGAATCGCTGGCCGCGCTGGATGCGCAATTGCGCGCCCTGGGCACGCAGACACATACCGGCCTGATCGTGCGCCATGGTTGGGCCGAGCAAGACATCCCAGCACTGGCGCAGGCGCTGGGGGTGGATGCCGTGTTTTGCGCCCGCGACTACGAGCCCCAGGCGATTTCCCGCGACACCCAGGTGCAAAGCGGGCTGGCACGTATGCGCAAGGCCTGGGTGAGCGTGAAAGACCATGTGGTGTTTGAGCAGCGCGAAATCCTGACCCAAACCGGCAAGCCCTATGGCGTTTTCACGCCCTATCTGCGCGCCTGGCTAGCGCGCCTGGCTGGCCATCCGCTTCCCACCCAGGATTGCAGCGCTTTGGCGAAGAAGCTGGCCAGCCGCCCGGCGGCTTATCGGCAGGGCGTCCCCACCTTGGCCGACATTGGGTTTGTGCCTACCAATTTGGCTGCTCTGGGCATTGCAGCGGGGGAAGCCGGTGCGCAGGCCTTGCTGGCCGACTTTGTACCGCGCATAGGCGCATATGAAGAGACGCGTAACTTCCCGGCCGTCAAAGGCCCAAGTTACCTGAGCGTACATTTGCGCTTTGGCACGGTATCGATCCGCCAGTTGGTCAAGTTGGCTCTGGGGCCACAACAGGCTGGTGACCCCGGGGCGCGGGTCTGGTTAGCCGAGTTGGTCTGGCGCGATTTTTATTTTCAGGTGCTGTCCAATTTTCCGCATGTGGCGGGCAACAGCTTCAAGCCCGATTACGACGCCATCGTCTGGGAGCAAGGTGCCCTAGCCCAAGACCGCTTTGCCGCTTGGTGCGAGGCGCGCACCGGCTACCCGCTGGTAGACGCGGCCATGGCCCAGCTCAACCAAAGCGGCTATATGCACAACCGCCTGCGCATGGTGGCAGGCAGCTTTTTGGTCAAGCACCTGGGCATCGACTGGCGCTGGGGCGAGCGCTATTTCGCCGAGCAACTGAACGACTTTGACCTGTCGGCCAACAACGGCGGCTGGCAATGGGTCAGTTCCAGCGGTTGCGACGCACAGCCCTATTTCCGCATTTTTAACCCCCTCAGCCAAAGCGAAAAATTCGATGCAGCGGGCAAATTTATCCGCCGCTATGTGCCGGCGCTGGCCAGTTTGGATGCCAAACACATCCACGCGCCCTGGCTGGCACCGGCCTTGGTGCTGCAGGCTGCCGGCGTAGCTCTAGGAGTGAACTACCCGCAACCGGTGGTGGACCATGCTGCGGCAAGAGCCGCCACGCTAGCCCGCTATGCGGTCGTCAAAAGCCGGACGATGGCGGACTGATGGCTTAGATTTGCACCATTTCAAAGTCTTCTTTACGCGCGCCACACTCGGGGCAGGTCCAGTTCATAGGCACATCGGTCCATAAAGTGCCTGCGGCAATACCGTCGTCTGGCGCACCCAGAACTTCGTCATAAATCCAGCCACAGATCAGGCACATCCAGGTTTTGGTATCAGTCACAGCGTATTTACCTTGAGAATAGAATGAAGCGATTGTAAATAGTGCCTTGCGGCGGGCCGCCGGGCGCTGGTTTGACTCCCTGATTGCGGCACCTTATCTACTTGTTGCGACCATGAAGCACCCCAAAAACGACTCGCTAGGCCCCGCGCCCATCATGGTGCTGGATGACGATGGTCCTGCCGACGGCCCGGTTGCTAGCGTGATGGTTTTTAATGCCAACGACCCCAGCGGCGCTGGCGGCTTGACCGCCGACTGCCTGGCCATGGCCTCGGTGGGCGTACACCCCATGCCGATAATGACCGGGGCCTATGCCCGCGACACCAGCGAAATCGCCGACCACTTTCCCTTTGACGACGACGCTTTACTGGCCCAGGCGCGTACCATCTTGGAAGATGTGGCGCCTGACGTGTTCAAAGTCGGCTTTGTTGGCAGCCCGGAGAACTTGAGCGCAGTTGCCGCCCTGGTATCGGACTATGCCGATGTGCCAGTGGTGACCTATATGCCGGACCTATCCTGGTGGCATGAGGACCAGATTGACCAGTACCTAGATGCCTGCGCCGACATGCTGCTGCCGCAAACCACGGTGCTGGTAGGCAGTTACGGCACCTTGGCGCGATGGCTGCTGCCCGATTGGGACGCGCCGCGTGCGCCCGACGCACGCGACATTGCCAAAGCCGCGCAGGAATTGGGCGTGCCCTACACCTTGGTCACCGGCATCCCCTTGCCCGAGCAATTTATCGACAACGCCTTATGCAGCGCCAGCGCGCTCATGTGCAGCGAAAAATTTGAGCGGCTGGAAGCGACTTTTGTGGGCACCGGCGACACTTTGTCCGCAGCCTTAGCGGCGCTGATCGCCGTGGGCACCGAGCTGGCCGAAGCGGTGACCGAGGCGCTGAGCTACCTGGACCGCAGCCTGGAAGCCGGATTGCGCCCGGGCATGGGCCATGTGCAGCCCGACCGCCTGTTTTGGGCGCATGATGAGCCCGATAACGAACTGCTGCAAGATAGCGACGATCCCGACCAACCCTTTCTTTTTGACTTCCCACCCAATGAAACCCGCCACTGACCGTAACCTCGAACTCTTTCAACGCGCAGCCGCTGTCATCCCTGGTGGCGTCAACTCGCCAGTACGCGCTTTCAAAGCCGTAGGCGGGACGCCCCGGTTTGTGACCCGCGCCCAGGGCGCTTATTTTTGGGACGCTAACGGCCAGCGCTATATCGACTACATCGGCTCTTGGGGGCCGATGATTCTGGGCCACGGACATCCGGCGGTGCTTGAGGCGGTGCAAAAAGCGCTGCTGGAAGGTTTCTCCTTTGGCGCGCCCACCGAACGCGAAGTCGAGCTGGCCGAAGAAATTTTGCGCCACGTGCCCAGCATGGACATGGTGCGCCTGGTCAGCTCGGGCACCGAAGCGACCATGACCGCCATCCGCCTGGCGCGCGGCGCCACCGGGCGCAGCAAATTTATCAAGTTTGAAGGCTGCTACCACGGCCATGCCGACCCCTTGCTAGTCAAAGCCGGCTCGGGCTTGGCCACGCTGGGTAACCCCACCAGTGCCGGCGTACCTCCCGAAGTGGTGCAGCACACGCTGGTGCTGGAATACAACAACCTAGAGCAACTAGAAGAAGCTTTTGCCTTGCACGGCAAAGACCTGGCCTGCCTGATGATCGAACCGATCGCCGGCAATATGAATTTCGTACGCGCCTCGGTGCCCTTCGTCAAACGCGCACGCGAGCTGTGTACGCAGTATGGCGCGCTGCTGGTGTTTGACGAGGTGATGAGCGGCTTGCGCGTGGCCCTGGGCAGCGCACAAAGCGTGTACGCCAAAGCCCTACCCGGTTTTGCGCCGGACGTTACCGTGCTCGGCAAGGTGATCGGCGGCGGTATGCCGCTGGCCGCTTTTGGCGGCAAACGCGCAGTGATGGAGCAAATGGCGCCGCTGGGGCCGGTGTACCAGGCCGGTACTTTGTCGGGCAACCCGATTGCCACGGCCTGTGGTCTGGCGACGCTGCGCGAAATCAGCAAGCCCGGGTTTTTCGACGCCTTGGGCGCTAAATCCCAATCGCTGATGCGCGGACTGCAAGGCGCGGCTGATGCGGCGGGTGTGCCCTTTAGCACCGACAGCGAAGGCGGCATGTTCGGCTTTTTCCTCTTTCCCGAACTACCGCAAAACTACGCCAAAGTCATCAGCACCGACAACAAGCGCTTCAACGCTTTGTTCCACGGCATGCTAGACCGGGGGGTGTACTTTGCACCGGCCCTGTATGAGGCGGGCTTTATGAGCGCCGCGCATACGGAGGCAGATATTGCCGAGACGGTAGCGGCGGCAAAAGAGGTGTTTGCTAGCTTGTAAATCCTGTAAAGGCCAAGGTTTGCGCGCGATGGCGCAAACCAATTCAGCATAAAAAAACGGCCCTCACAGGCCGTTTTTTTACTTGCGCGAAGCTGGTTCGGCTAATGCCTAAAGTGCCGTACGCCGGTATAGACCATGGCCACGCCGCGCTCGTCCGCCGCCCGCACCACTTCGTCATCGCGCATGCTGCCACCGGGCTGGATGATGCAGGTCGCGCCAGCATCAACCACCACGTCCAGACCATCGCGAAACGGGAAGAAGGCGTCACTGGCGACGACCGTGCCGGCCAGCGACAAGTTGGCGTGCCCGGCTTTGATGGACGCGATGCGGGCCGAGTCCAAACGGCTCATTTGGCCGGCGCCCACGCCCATGGTCATGCCGTCTTTGCAAAACACAATAGCATTGGACTTGACGTACTTGGCCACGTTCCAGGCGAACAACATGTCCTGCATTTGCGCTGCGCTGGGCTGCACTTTGCTGACCACGCGCATATCGGCCAAGGTCAGTTCATGGTTATCTGCCGTTTGCATCAGCATGCCCGAACCCACGCGTTTGACATCGACCGCATTGCGCCCCAGCGTCCAGGCGCTCGCTTTGTCAGGGCGCTGACCCAGCGCATAGGGCAATGCGATCTGCAGCACACGCACATTGGCTTTGGCTGACAAAACACCCAACGCTTCGGTACTGAAGGCCGGAGCAATCAGCACTTCGACAAACTGGGCGCCGACATGGCGCGCGGTATCGCCATCGACTTCGCAATTGAAGGCGATGATGCCGCCAAAGGCGGACGTGGGGTCGGTGCTGAAGGCCTTGGCATAGGCAGTAGATGCGTCAGCCGCAATTGCTACACCACAGGGGTTGGCATGCTTGACGATGACGCAGGCCGGGGTTTCAAAACTTTTTACACACTCCCAAGCGGCATCGGCATCGGCAATATTGTTGTAGCTTAGTTCCTTGCCTTGCAACTGCTGCGCCGTGACGAGCGAGCCCGGGGCCGGGTAGATATCGCGGAAAAATGCCGCATACTGGTGCGGGTTTTCGCCGTAGCGCAAATCCTGCAATTTCACAAAGCGGCCATTGGCCTGACCGGCAAACACCGCCATCGTGCCATCGGGCTGCACCGACGACAAATAGTCGCTGATCGCTCCGTCGTACTGGCTGATGCGGTTGAACGCTGCCACTGACAAGGCAAACTTGGTGCGGCTGCTCACCGTACCATGGGCTTGCAATTCAGCGATCACGGTGTCGTACTGGCTGGCGTCGGTAAGCACGGCTACATCTTTCCAGTTTTTGGCGGCGCTGCGCACCATGGCCGGACCGCCGATGTCGATGTTTTCAATGGCATCCTCCAGCGTGCAGCCCGCGCGCGCCACCGTGGCTTCAAAGGGATACAAATTCACCACCAGCAGGTCGATGGTGTCTATGCCATGCGCGGCCAGCGCCTGCATGTGCGCAGGTACATCGCGCCTTGCCAGCAGGCCGCCGTGTACTTTGGGGTGCAGGGTCTTAACGCGACCATCGAGCATTTCGGGAAAGCCGGTCATTTCGGCCACTTCGGTCACCGGCAGGCCATGCTCGGCCAGCAGTTTGGCGGTGCCGCCGGTCGAAAGCAGGCGTATGCCCAGGGCGTGCAGCGCGCGCGCAAGATCCAGCACACCGGCTTTGTCTGAAACGGAAATTAATGCGTTCATAGCAAGTGGTGTTCCAACAGTTTTTTTCGCAAGGTGTTGCGGTTCAGACCCAGCCATTGCGCGGCTTTGGACTGGTTGTTGGCAGCGGCGACCATGACCACCTCCAGCAAAGGTTTTTCTACCGCGCGAACCAGCATCTCGTGCATGCCGTGCGGCTCCAGGCCGTCCAGATCGCGTAAATAAGCTTCCAGACTGGCGCGTACGCTTTCGTCCAGCTTGTTATTGCTCATGGTGCAGGCTCAAGGTTGGTTGGCGCATAAGGTCGCTTTCATTGTCATGGGATGCCGCCTCGGGCAACAGCCGTCCACTGGCGTCATAGACCGCAGGCATGCGGTCCACGCTTTGGTTTAACTGGTCTAAGTAATCGGCCACGGCCTGCACTTGTGTGGCACTGTCGTTCAAGAGGTTGAGGCGGCGGCGGAAGTCTTCGCCGCCGGGCAGACTGCGCAAATACCAGGCAATGTGTTTGCGCGCACTGCGCACGCCTGTGTACTCACCGTACAGGCTGTAATGGTCTTGCAAATGCGCTGTCAGCCAGCGGCGCACCTCTTGCACCAGAGGCGGCGCAAGTACGCTGCCGGTATCTAAAAAATGCGTGATTTCCCGGAATATCCAAGGGCGCCCTTGCGCGGCGCGGCCAATCATCACCGCGTCTGCGCCGGT